>NZ_CP047935.1:982641-1310189 GCF_014279995.1 Synechococcus sp. BIOS-E4-1
TTCCACGGTCGTGTCGTCAAGCCCCGGGTTGATTGCGCCCACCCGGAAAGACTCGATCAAGGGTGCGCTTTGCAGGCGCTGGCTAATGGCTTCCACGCTGGTGGCTGACTTCAGTGGCGTCGCCAGCAGCTCGTAGATGCCCTGGGCGTTCTTTGTCTGGATCGATTTGAGAAGTTTGCTGGCGGCCGCTTTGGCTTGGCTTGGGGTGAGATTGGTCCGCGGCGCATTGAGGGCCTGTGCAACCCCAACGTCGGCTCGCACGCTCGCCGCAGGGATCATCTCCACAGTGCAGGTGGCCATGGCAGCGGCCAGAAGACAGGAGGTGAACTTCACGGCAATCGTCAGAACAGTCGCGTCAGTCTGCCGGAGTTCCCAGGTGTTGGGGCGCCAGCAGAGGCAGCATCCACAACTGAGCTATCTCAAGGTGCAACTCGATGCTGATCACGCGGCAATCGGCACTGGGTGCACTGCAGGCCATGCCCGGTTGCCCAGGATTGATGCCAATGGCGGGCCAGGCGGCTCCTGCAATCGACAGGCGCAGCCGGTCGCCGGGCTCGAGCGTGGCATGCAGAGGCTGAAGGTCCAGCTCCCGCGCACTGAGCTCGAGGGCTCCCTGTCCGCGAACTCTCAACATCCCCGTTGAAAGCTGTTGCACCGTGTTCGTGCCCAGCGGCAATCGCGACAGTGCCACGCACAGATCGAATCCAGGCTGGTCGGCGCAGACGCGAAGCTTCAGCTTCGGCGTTCCATTCAGAGCG
Source organism: Synechococcus sp. BIOS-E4-1 (assembly GCF_014279995.1). Classification (NCBI taxonomy): domain Bacteria; kingdom Bacillati; phylum Cyanobacteriota; class Cyanophyceae; order Synechococcales; family Synechococcaceae; genus Synechococcus; species Synechococcus sp. BIOS-E4-1. Next base: position 983,400 of record NZ_CP047935.1, read on the forward strand.
AGGGCGCTTTCCAGGGGTGCTCCGGTGAACACCGCTACATCACTTCGACGGTCAAGGGATGCCCGATCGCAGGGGCCTGCGCTGGGGCTGAGGTGCCCGCCGATGGCGGGCACAGGCCGCCATGGGTCATGCACGATCATCACCCCACCAGCATGGTCAGGGGCTGTGCCAAGGATCTGTCCTTCTTCGGGGTCAAGACAGGCGAGGCCTCGACTGCAGAGGTGCCAGCGCTTCTGATCCGTCGTTTGTGCTGAACCCATGGATGAGGCTGTGATCGATGCTGGGTTCAGATCGTTCGGTCCGCTCCAGCTTTCGCTGACCTGGTCCCACAGCCGGATAACAATGTCATCCGCACTTTGCAGAGGTGCGGAGTCGCTGAGAGAGGTGATCAGATGCCGCTGGAAGAAGTTCAGCAGCAGTGCGCTGCTCTCTGGCCACCACTGCAGGTGGGTGGCTGGGCCGATATGGAGTTCAGGTCGACCTCCCGCCGCCCTGGCATGTTCCGCAAGAGCAATCACGCCGCGGAGATGGGGATCCCACCATCCGCCCAGTAACAGCATGGGTAGCTGCAGCCATCGATGCGGCATGGAATGTTGGATCCAGTCGCTCTCCCTTTCGGGGTTTTGCCTGAGCCAGCGCAGGGCCATGCCTTCGGGATCATGGCGTTCAAGCATCGCGATGCCTTCACGCAGATAGTTGCCGTCCTCAAGGCTGCGTCGCATCTCGTCCCAGGCCTGATGATCCCCCCGTCTTCTGGCCTGGAGACTCGCCAGCTGCAATCCCCAGCCCAGTCCCAGGTGCCACCAGTGGGCGTTGCCATCGCAGCTCCAGTGATCGCGTTCGTTCAGGCCGCACATCGCCGGTGCCAGGCAGTCAGGCGGCTGGCAGTCCACAGGCGCCAGCAGTTGGGTCACACCTTGATAGGAGAAGCCGTACATGCCGATACGACCATTGACCTCCGGTCTCTGCCTCAGCCAGGTCAAGGTGTCCTCTGTGTCCTGCGCTTCCTGGGCGAATCCTCGGAAGCATCCTCCCGAGTCTCCCTGACCGCGCACATCCTGGACCACGACAACAAAACCGTGACTGCACCACCAATCGGGGTGAGGAAGCGTGACTGTCGATGCGATGGACCTGCCATAGGGCTGTCGCATCAACAGTGCAGGCCAGGGTCCATCTCCGCGGGGGCGCCACAACCGCGAGACGAGCTCAACGCCGTCGCGGGTGATCAGTGACGCATCAGCGAACATCCGGGCAGTTGAGTCCGATCACGTAGGTCGCCACAATTTCGGCCTCCGTCTTGTTGAGATTGCGTTGGCCTGCGATCAAAGCAATGGATTGGCTCGAGAGAGCTGACTCACCTCGGGAATTGATGGATTTGAATTGTTGGCAGAGTGCTTGGGCTTCGCCGGGATTGCGCTTGACGCTCTCCAGAAGCGAAGACTGGGCCTGACTGACAGGGCTCACCGCGAACAGCGTTGACACAGCGGCCACTGTTGCGAAACTGAGGTTGTTGATGAAACGCATCGGAACCTCTGTCCGAATCTGTCCTCATTTGAAACGGGTGAGACGGACCTGGCTGGTCCGGACGGTCAGTTCGTGTTTTGCCTCTCCCTGGCACGCTTGATCCAGCGTCGTGCCAGGACCAGATCCACAACCGGGGGGCGCCCGCTGCGCAGCTGACGTTCAAGCCGTCCGGTTCGGGTGAGCAAGTCCTGAGGGGAAGCGCCAGCAATCGCTGTCACGGTGGCCAGTCCTGCATGCATCAGCAGGGCAGCATCCTGGGGAGCCAGGTCCAACGCGCAGGCGAGATCGGCCATGCCTTGCAGCCTTCTGAGGTTGCGTGCTGATGCCCGTCCGCTGGCGGCCAGTCGACTGATCTGCAGCGCATCGAGAGCCTGCAGCTGCCCCCAGGTGGTAATGCCCGAGGCAAGAAGCTGTTTCTGTTCATCGCGCAGGCCCTGGGGCAGGTCCTGCAGAGGATCCTCGGGTCTCATCCGGCTCGGAAGTCGCGCACGGTTTCACCCAGAACCACCGATCGGGAAGCGCCTGCACCTGCGGGCTGAAGCTGACGCAGGCGAACGGTCACCTTCGGGCTGTTGCGGCCGCCTGGTCGCACATTCCCTGCCAATTGCTGCAGGGTCGGTTCGATCGCTTCATCTGGAAAATCGGCCTGGGCCTGAGCCACAACCAGGTCATCACCATTGTCAAAAACGATTGGTGCCCGCAGTGCACCCTCCACGCTGACGCTGGGTGTGTAGCTGAGACCGAATGCCCAGCAGCTTGCCGACAACAGCAGCGTGAAGCTGCTCACTCCTACCAGCCGGAAACGGATCTCCCAGCGGGCGATGAAAGCGATCAGGGTCAAGCCGAACAGCGCCACCCCTCCCTTGGCGAGCCAGATGCTGGAGGTGGAGAGCAATTCCTCAAGTGGCATGGGCTGGTCTGCTGGGAATGTGGTCCTTATATTGCGTCGACCTCCGGCGTATTGACGGGCATCGATGCGAGGAGGTCCAACCAGCATGCGGCGTAACAGGCTCGTTCTGTCTGTTCTCGGAGGATCCCTCATCGGTGGGGGCGCGCTCTGGTTCGCGGCCGATCGCTACGCTGCTTCACTTTTTCAGCGTGTGCGTCCAGGGATCGAGGCTCAGATTTCCAGGCCCCTCGGTCATCCCGTCAGCATCGGTCGCTATCGCGGCCTGGGTCTGCAGGGAATCGCTTTAGGACCTGTTCAGGTCGGCAAAGGTCCACTTGATCAGTCGACTGCGGAGATTCAGCGCATCACCATCGGGCTCGATCCCCTGGCCACAGTGCAGCGACTCAGGCCTGTGTTGCAGGTGCGGGTCAGAGGAGCTCATCTCGAGCTTCGGCGCAATGACAAGGGTGCTTACTGGGTTCCAGGCCCCTTCCCAAAACAAGGCGACCCACCTCGCGTGGATCTGAAGGTGCGTTTCAGCAACCCTGCCAGGATCCGTATCGCTCCTGCGGGACTCAGTTTCACAGCTGCAGGTTGGAGCGGTATCCGTCTTGATGAGCACAGGGCTGATGGCGTCCTCAAGTTTGTGCTTCCAGAGAGGGGGCGCATCACCGTCAAGGCACGGGGGCGCTGGGTCCGCCCGGAGTTTGAGCTCACCACCCGACTGGAACGGATTCAGTTGGCTCGCTATCAGGGCCTGCTGCCGTCGAAGCTGCCCCTTCAGATGCGGGGGCAGCTCGGAGGCGACCTGCGCCTGGGCTGGAGTCGGGGACAAGCCAATTGCAGCGGGGGAGTGTCCCTGCAGAGAGCGGAGTTCAGCGGCCAGGCCATGGAGCACACGCTCGAGTCGCCACAGCTGCGCGTCAGTTGTCGTGGGGACGTGCTCAAAGTCACGAACAGTCGATGGACCTACGGGCCTTACAGGGCTTCACTTGGAGGCGGCGTGCGTCTCAATCGTTCCTTTGATCTGAAGGGGGCTCTGAAGGAACTGGATCAGAACCGCAATCTGGCTTTCCAGCTGAACGGCGACTGGTATCAACCGAAATTGCGCATCAATGGGATCTGGGCTTTGCCGGACACCATCCCGGTGGACGGACCTCTTCGACTTGGTGCTCAACTGAGTGCTGATTGGCGCGACTCCAAGAACTGGTCGGCAACACTGGATGGGCTTGATCTCAAAGCACCTGGTCTGGATGTGAAGGCCAAGGGTGCCTTGCACCCTCAGCTGAACGTTGCGACCCAGCGGCTTGATCTGGCGGGGCCCGCCTGGAAGCGCCTGCCTCTGGTCCCGTCTCTTCTCGGGACTGCAGCTCCCCTTAAAGGAGAGCTGAGATTGACCGGTGCATCATCCAAGCCGGAGCTGTCTCTCGCCATGGCTCAGGCCAACAATCCCTTGCTGCAGGCCTGGTCGCTGCAGGCTGGCTGGACTGCGCAATCGGGATTGCTGAAGCTTGAGCAGTTCCGCAGTCCTGATCTCACCGCCCGCGCCCGGATGCCGCTCAGCCTCGGTGCAGGTGGTCTGAAAACCGGGCTACTGGAGGCCGATCTGCGTCTTGAGTCCTACCCCCTGAAGCGGCTGGGACCTCTTCTGGGTACGGAAATGGATGGAACGATTGCGGCATCCGGCCGGGTGCAGGGCCCTCTTGATGCACTGCGGCCTGATCTGCGTCTTGCAGTGAATCATCCGCAGGCGGGTGCTGTGCGTCTGATGGAGGACTGGAGTGGAACCTTCCTCGGTCGCTCCGGTGGAGGCGGTGTGCTGTCGATGGCGTCGGTTGGAGCGGTCATTGCGGGATCACTTGAGGCTCGGCTAGGTGCGAACTGGCTTCCCAGCGAAGTGATGCTGCGCCGTCGCAAGGGGGATCTGCAGCTCAGAGGAACGCCGGCTGCTTACCAATGGACAGCCAATGACCTGACGGTCGATGGACTTGAACTGGCCCTTCCTCCCAGGCAACGCTGGGAAGGGGTGTATGGCCGCTTGAGTGGTGAGGGCACTCTTGGGCTGCAACCGCTCGCCATGACAGGCGATCTGAGCATCAAACGTCCTGGAATCATGGGGCTGCAGCTTCAGCAGATTCTGCTCACCGGCCGTTATTCGGATCGTCGTTACGCGATCACGGGCGAGCTGCTGCCACCGGATACGGGCCAGATCACAGTGGATGCCGAAGGACGGTTTGATGGTCCTTTCAAGGGTGAGGCCGTGGCGAGGGGACTGAGCGCTCGCTGGCTCAGCAACAGTGCCCTAAGCCTGCCCAGGCTCAATCAGGATGCGCCTTTGGAGCAGGGCTCAGCGGCAGATCTGGGCACGCTGCTGGTGAATACATTCGGCGGCATTCTGGACGGGCAACTTCAGGCCTTGCGTGACGCCCGGAAAGCCCTGCTGCAGGCACGGCAGGAGAACCGTGACCGTGAACCCTTCCGGCTTGAGGATCTCCGCGGTCAGGTGGATGCAGTGATCGATCTGACCGGTCCTCGGATCAGTCGTCTCAACCTTGATCTCAATGCCCGGGGGCACCTCTGGATCGAAGGTGATGATGCGGATTACGCCTTGCAAGTGAAACCCTTCACCGCACGGATAGAAGGTCCACTTCAGGGAGGAGAGGGGCAGTTCTCCTTTGCCCATCTGCCCTTCAGCCTCCTGGCACTGGTTGCACCCGTTCCGAGGTCACTGATGGGAGCACTTGGCATGAGCGGCACTTATCGACTCGATGGCTCCAAGGCAGCGATTAGCAGTGAGTTGGTGCTCGAAGATGCGCGCCTCGGCCCCAACCCGATTGCGCTCAAACGCGGCCAGGTGCTGCTGAGTGATCAGGCTCTCAAGCTCGACCTTGCTCTTGTTTCCGAAACCTCCACAGAGCCAGTGACCGTTACCGGGAGGATTCCCTTTGCGGCTGATCAGCCACTCGATGTCCGGATCGTGAGTCTTGGCGATGGCCTGAAGTTCCTGACAGGACTCACCAATGACACCGTGTCTTGGGAGAAGGGTGACGCGGATCTTCGCCTGTTGCTCGGTGGCACTCTGCGAGCGCCGAAGGCCAATGGCTACATCGTGATCAAGGAGGCTGCGTTCAAGGCTCAGGGCCAGAGCCTTGCCAAAGTCAATGGCTCCATGGTCTTCGACTTCGACCGCTTGGAAGTGCAGTCGCTGAAGGGTCGCTTCGGCTCTGGTGGTCAGCTCGAGGGAAGTGGTGCCTTAGCGCTTCTGCGCCCCAATCCTGAGCCCAAGCCCCTGCGAATCCAGCTCGAAAAGGCTCGCCTGAAGCTTCCCAATGCTGATGTGAACGTTGGCGCTGACCTGATGATTACCGGAGCTGTGGTGAATCCACAGATCGGCGGAATTCTCGAGGTCAGTGATGGAGCGATTCGGCCGGGTCGCTCTGTGCTCTCCCGCGTCAGGAATCCACTGGCTCAGAAAACAGACTCCACAAAGGCGTTTTCCACCGAGGCCGCTTCCGTTGATGAACTCCTGGAGGAAAAGTGGGACTTCAAAGAGCCACTGGTTCTCCGGGGTGCTGATGTTGAGGCGGAGACGAGCCGCTCGATCAAGGCGTCTTTGCCCAAGCTGCCCTTCATCGGATTCCGCGACCTGCGCGTCACGCTCGGTCCCAAGCTGAGAGTTGAGATGCAACCGTGGTACAACTTCACCACAGCGGGGCTTCTCAACCTCAACGGGGCTCTGGATCCCAGCCTGGAACTGCGGGGAGTTGTTCAACTGCTGTCCGGTCGGGTGACCATGTTCACCACGACTTTCAACCTTGATCGTGCTGCCCCAAATGTCGCGGTCTTCACCCCTTCGCTCGGGCTGATCCCCTACGTGGATATCGCCATGGTCACGCGGGTCTCCGACAACGTGACCATCAACGACGACGACAACGCCTTCTCCAAATCCATATTCGATACCAACGGTCTTGGCAATCTCGGTGCCGGAGGAGAGCTCCGCCTCATCAAGGTGATGCTCTCGGCCAGCGGACCGGCCGACCGTCTGTCTCAGAGCATTCGTCTGCGCAGCACACCATCTCTTCCCCAGCCGCAGCTGCTGGCTCTGATCGGCGGCAACTCACTGGCTGGTCTATCGGGAGCTGGCGCCGGTGCCGCTCTGGCCGCTGTTCTGGGGCAGTCGCTGTTGTCTCCGGTCCTCGGGACGCTCTCGGATTCGTTCAGCCAGAGGCTGCAGTTTGCCCTCTATCCGACCTACGTCTCCACCATTGTTCAGAATGAAAAGGATCGTGTTTCTGGACAGGTCCCCCCCCAGCTCGCCCTCGTGACCGAAGTGGGTGTTGCCATCACTGAACGCTTCGACTTCTCGGTGCTGGCTGCTCCCAATCGCAACGACATCCCGTCGCAGGGGACCGTGACCTATCAGATCAATCCGAACTTGAGTCTGTCCGGATCGGTTGATAGTCAGGGCACCTGGCAGAGCCAGCTGCAGCTGTTCATGCGGTTTTGATCGATGGCTCAATCGAGTGCTGATCGGTGCGTTCTGGGTGTGGATCTCGGTGGAACCGCGATCAAGCTCGGTCTGTTCAGCCTTGAAGGGGATTTACTGGCGGACCACCAGCGTCCAACGCCTCAACCCGCCACACCTGGATCAGTTTGTGTGGAGATCGTTGACGCGATCGGAAGCCTCGATCCCCATGGCCTGGCTTCGGTAGTCGGGATTGGCTTGCCGGGTCCGATGGATGCCCAAGCGCGGGTTGCCCGCGTCTGCATCAATCTGCCCGGTTGGGAGGAGGTTCCACTGGCTGCGTGGCTTGAACCACGCCTGCAGCGAAGGGTCACCCTCGCCAATGACGGGAACTGCGCTCTCGTGGGTGAGGCCTGGAAAGGCGCGGCCGTGGGCTGCAGTGATGTGGTGTTGCTGACTCTTGGAACCGGTGTTGGCGGAGGGGTGATGCTCGGTGGCCAGTTATTCACAGGTCACAACGGAGCCGCCGCGGAACCGGGGCTGATCACGCTGTTTCCTGATGGACCTGAGTGCAACAGCGGCAACAGGGGGTCGCTGGAGCAGTTTGCGAGCATCGCCGGCTTGAAGCGGCTGAGTGGCACTGAGCCGTCCTCACTGGCCATGGCTGCATCCAGTGGGGATGCTCAGGCCAGGGCGCACTGGGAGCGCTACGGCCAGCTTCTCGGCACAGGCATCAGCTCGCTCGTTTACCTTTTCACGCCGCAGCTGGTGCTGGTTGGGGGGGGACTGGCTGGGGCCAGTGAGCATTTCCTGCCTGCGGTGCGTCATGAGGTGGCTACCCGTGTTCAGGCGGTGAGTCGCGAGGGCCTACAGATCAAGGCGTGTGCACTAGGCAATGGCGCGGGGCGTCTGGGCGCTGCACGCCTGGCGATTCAGCGGCTGTTGCCTTCAGCGTCTCCCCAGGCGGGATGATGGAAGTCGTTCTCAATGTTGCCTGTGCAGGCCGTTCCAGACCCCTCCCCGGAGCTTCTGTCTGTGGCGGTGAGCCTGCGCCGTGCCGCCACCAATCTGGGCCTGACCAGCGACGACCAGCGTCGGCAGGCCCTGCTGGCCATGGCGGATTCACTCCGTGCGCACTCCGGCGCCATCGTTGCCGCGAACCGTACGGACCGTGAGACCGCCGAGCGCAACGGGCTGGCTCCGGCACTGATGGCCCGTCTCAAGCTCGATGAAGTCAAGCTTGAAGGAGCAATCACCGGGGTGCGACAGCTGGCAGAGCTTGCTGATCCCCTCGGCCGACGTCAGTTGCACCGGGAGCTTGATGACGGTCTTGTGCTTGAACGCGTCAGCGTCCCTCTCGGGGTCGTCGGTGTGATTTTCGAGGCCCGACCGGATGCTGTGATCCAGATTGCCTCACTGGCGATCCGGTCCGGTAACGGGGCGATCCTCAAGGGTGGACGTGAAGCCGAGTGCACCAACAAGGCAGTTATGGCAGCACTGCAGGAGGGACTCGCGGCCACCTCGGTCGCTCCCGAGGCCCTCGCTCTGCTCACCACCCGTGAAGACAGCCTTGCACTGCTGCGCCTTGAGGGATTGGTGGATCTGATTATCCCCAGGGGCAGTAACGAACTGGTGCGCTTCATTCAGGACAACACCCGCATTCCCGTGCTCGGCCATGCCGATGGGATCTGTCATCTGTATGTGGATGCCGAGGCGGACGCTGATCAGGCTGTGACCATTGCCCTGGACAGCAAGGTGCAGTACCCGGCTGCCTGCAATGCAATCGAGACCCTGCTTGTGCATGCCGATATCGCCGGCACTTTCCTGGAGAAGGCCATCCCGGCCTTCCAGTCGGCAGGTGTGCGGCTGCTCGGCGATCCAGGCGCCTGTGCACTTGGGATCAGTGAGGCCGCGGCTGATGAGGACTGGAGCACGGAATACCTGGCCTTGACCCTGTCCGTTCGTGTTGTGGACGATCTCGATGCAGCTCTTGAACACATCCGTCGCTATGGCTCACGCCATACCGAGGCGATCGCAACCCGTAACCTCTCCACTGCGGAGCGATTCCTTCGCTCAGTCGACAGCTCCGGTGTTTATCACAACTGTTCCACTCGATTTGCCGACGGCTTCCGCTATGGATTCGGCGCAGAAGTGGGCATCAGTACGCAGACTTTGCCTCCAAGAGGTCCCGTGGGCTTGGAGGGACTGGTGACCTATCGCTATCGATTGCGTGGTGACGGCCACATCGCTGCCGACTATGCATCGGGTGCGCGTCGCTTCAGCCATGTGGATCTGGAGGGATGAGCAACGTCACCCATCCCCTGGACATCATCAGAGTCGACAATCTCCGACTCTGGGCCCATGTCGGGGTCCTCGACCATGAGCGTGAACACGGCCAGTGGTTCCGTGTTGATCTGGAGCTGCATCTTGATCTGAGCCAGTCGGCCACTGCTGATTCACTGGCGGCCACCGCTGATTACAGCCTGGGAGTGCAGGCTCTGCAGCACCTTGCTGCCGAGATCCGCTGCCATACCCTCGAACATTTCAGTGAGCGCATGTTTGAAGAGCTTGAGGGGATCTATGGGGCTTTGCCGATCCATCTTCGGCTGAGCAAATGTCATGCTCCGATTCCAGGTTTCGCGGGTACGGTGAGCCTTGAGCGCTGGCGCCGTAAGCCGTTCTGATATGACCACCACGGTGCCTTCTTCATCACGGCGACCGCTGGTCCTTGTCCATGGCCTCTGGGATACGCCGCATCTGTTTCGGCGATTGGTCCGTCGATTGGAGGTGCATGACGTTCCACTGCTCGTGCCCCATCTTCCGCACCGCCTGGGGGCTGTTCCTCTGCGCACCCTGGCGGAGCAGCTCGACGTTCACATCCGTGAGCGCTGGGGTGACGACATGGAGGTGGACCTGCTTGGTTTTTCGATGGGCGGCATCATCGGGCGTGTCTGGCTGCAGCAGCTGGGTGGTGCAAAACGCACCCATCGTTTTGTCAGTGTTGGCAGTCCTCAGCGGGGAACTGTCACGGCTCAATGGATTCCCTCATGGCTTTGCGCCGGGCTGGCCGACATGAAACGAGGCAGTCCTCTGTTGCGTTCTCTCAACGCTGATCTGCAGACGCTCAAGGGATTGGACTGCGTCAGTTATTACTGTCGCTGGGATTTGATGGTTTTCCCGGGGTGGCAGGCCCATCTGCCAATAGGACTCGTGAGCAGTGTTCCTGTATTCACCCATCAGCAGTTGATGTCGCATCCCCGATCGCTTGATGTTTTGCTGAGAACGCTTCTGAGTGACTGATTGGTGCACGAACAGTGACATGTTCTGTGCTGATGGGCACACTTTGGATGTCATCCATGTCCTGCCGCGCATGTGTTTTTCGGCTTCGGCAAGTTTCACGGCATCAGCCGTGCTCGTTCCTCTCGGTCTTTATTCGCATCATCTGGCTACGAGTCATGAGCGGCCTGATTACAAACCCCTCGCCCTGGTGCCGTTCTTCTTCGGGGTTCAGCAATTTGTCGAGGGTCTGGAATGGACTGCGATCGACCGTGGCGGCATCGAGCCCCTCGCAACGATCGGTGGGCTCGGTTTTCTCTTCTTCGCCTATTGCTTCTGGATGATCTGGATCCCGTGGAGCGCATGGTCCGTTAGCCGAAGTACGGACTCCAAGGGATTGCAACGACGTTTGAAATGGGTCGCGATTGTGGCCACTGTTATCGGCATCGCCTTCTATCTGCCGATGCTCTTCAACCCGCCGGCGATTCAACCAGCGGTTCACAGCAATGGTCGACTTCTCTACAACATTTCCGATCTGCACAGCATCCTGCATAACTTCGTGAATACGGAACCGATCGGTGAACTGGTGTACTGGGCCTTCATTGTTTTGCCGTTGATTGCCCTCAGTGACAAAGCAGTGAAGCTGTTTGGTGTGCTCATTTTCGTGTCGATCTTCCTCACCTGGGCCACTTACAGCGCAACTTTCAATTCGGTCTGGTGTTTCTACTGCGCCGTGCTCTCGATCGTTGTGATCTGGATCGTAAATCGTCCCCATCTGCGTCAGGCCTGAAGCCGATGGCTGACCAGCTGTTGGCATCTCTGGAGTCCATGGGTCAGGTTCTGCTGGCCATGGACACCGGCGTCGGACTTCTGATCGGCGTTGGATTCTCGATGTCTGCCTCGCATCTGTTCGCGTTGCTCGCCAATCGACTGACGCCGATGCAGATCCTGATGCACATGATCGTGGATGCTCTGGTGCTCAGTCTGGCTTTTCTGCTCGGAATCCTCTGCCACAGCCTGATGCTGATGCTTCTCGAAGGTGTTCCTCTGCAACCGATCACCTTCGCCAATCGCATGGGTGCCGCCATGTGGCCAGGTTTGTTTTATGTGCTGGCGGCGGCTCCTTATGTGAGTGATCTGATTGCAGTGACCCTGCTGGCCTGGATCCATCTCAATGTGATGTTGCTGCTTCAGGCGGTTTACAACATCCCCTTGGAGACGAGCCTGGTGGTGGCGCTGCCTGGATTTGTGCTCGCGCTGCTGCTGGTGGGCTTGCTGTTTGCGCAGCGCTGGCGCACGAGCTACGCCATGCTCGCCACAGAGGTGTCAGCCCTGACGTCGCCATGACAGGGTCTCCCCACGCAGAAACACAAGCAGCTGTCCAGCATCAACGTCGTCGTCTTCGTCATGTGCGCCGTTGGCTGGTGGTGGCGCTGGTCTGTGTCGCCATGCTCGGCCTGCTTGGTCTGACCGCTGTGCGTCGTGATGCGACCTCCCTGTTGCAACCGGAATCGCTGCTGGAGCTGCTCACCTGGTTCGGGATCGTGCTGGTGGTTGTGGTCGCACTGGTTGGTGTCTATTCGGTGATGGTGGATTTTGTCTTCTGGGAAGGCTGGATGCATGGTCTTCCAGACCCCAGCCACCTTTTTGCATCGGGCAGCGAGGGCTCTGATCGGCATCGTCACTATGTCGTCTATCTCGATGGCATTCATCAGAGTGAAGAGAGTCATCCACCGCGTGTGAGCGATTTCCTCAGCTGTCTGCAGGAGTCGATTGCGGATGACACGATGCTGGTGAAAGGGATCGAGGCCTACACGATCACCAATGTTGGACTGCGCTCGACCACTTTCGCCGGCTGGTTCTGGCAGCGCCTGTTCGCCCTCCAGGAGCATCACCCCAATGGTCTGGTTCGCTTCATCTGCGCCTTCTGCGTGCAGGCCAACAACGTGATCAAGGTTGGAATCTCCTCGGATCGCCGTTATGGCCCTGTGATGAACTACGAGTTGGCATTGAAGATCGCCCGTCGTCTCGATGCGATCGGCTTCCGTCCCCATCAGGCTTCTCGCATCGTCCTCGTCGGTTACAGCGGAGGTGGAGAGATGGCGATTGGAACGGCTGAGATTCTGCAGCAGCTCTGTCGTGTGAGAGTTCAGGTGATCACGGTCTGTGGCGTCTTCAGCGGCAACGGCGCGCTCGAGTCTGTCAATGATGTGGCCATGGTGTTGGGCAGCCGAGATCCCGTGGCGGCTCTGGGGCGGATCGCTTATCCCGGTCGTTTGCCCCTGCTTCCACTCACCAACTGGAATCGCTGGCAACGTCATCACACGCTGCAGCGCTACATGATCGAGGGGATGAGTCACAACGGATCATCCGGTCCATTCTCCACTGCGTTCCGCGGCTCGGTTGTCGAGGCCATCTGCCAGGAACTGGAGCGTTCGGCGCTCAGTCCTCCGCTGAGAGCTCTCCGTTAAGAGCGCGCACCAGCGCGAAAGGGCTGTGTCTTGGCTGGCTTGCTTTCAACCTGCGATGAGCCTCAGGTCGAGACTGGTTGTCGTGAAAGAGGTCCTGGGGCAGCTGGTCCAGGGCGAGGCGGTAGCGGTTCACGCTGTCGTCGGTCGCTTGCAGACCAGCGTCCAGTTGATGTTGCAACTGGCGGTGCAGTCGCTGACGCCACAGGTCTCCGAGTGTCAGCGGGAACAGATTGGTTGTGCCCGTGATGGCCTGCTCCAGCAGGGCTGTGGAATCGATGCAGAACCCCAGCGCTCCGTATCCGCCCATATGAAGATGGCTGAACTGGGCTTCGCTGTTGTGCACTGCCGCCATGAGCTCACAGAGGTCGAGGGTTTCGCCCAGCTGTTCGCCTCTGAGTTCGGTGGCTTGATAGGCAACGGTGCCATTGCTCCGGTCGTTCTGCCAGGGACGATGCAGCTCATTGAGGGCCGCCCAGCCATTCAGTCCTTCAACGCCCTGGTAGTACTGCAACAACAGCGGTGAGCCGCTGGGAGGCTGCAGCTCCATTTCCAGGGAGGAGTGGGGCATCAGTGCCTGGATCTCTTCGCCTGTTGCATCGACCAGAGCGGTTCGATAAGGCACCGCAAGGGGAATCTGCAGCCATTGCTCCTCCACGCGAGTGCTGGCACCGAGGCCGAAACTGGCCACACTCGTGCGAATCCGAGCGCAAGACTGCCATCCCTGGCTGTTCAGATGATTCAACAGCTCACGGCCACTGCTGACGCTTTCGAAGCTGAATGGTTCGGATGCAGTCCCTGCTCTCGGCATTCGGTTACTCCCCAGCACGTTGAGGATCTGAGCCAGCAGACGGTTGCGCAGTCGTGCAGCTTCTGTCTGCACATTGGGGAGTCCGCGGTTGCTCCAGGTCAGAACCCCTCCCATGGCACTGATCTTCGCCAAAGTTCCTGAAGACTTCTTTGGCATCACCGGCAATTCCTCCATGGCTTCCGCCGTCATCGACCAGAGCTCCTCGAGGGTTTGCGGCAGGTCCAGGTTTTGTTCAGCGCTGCCTTTGATCGTTCGCTGATACCAGCGCTCAAGGGCATTGATTGCTGAGGATTTGGAGACTGCGGGCAACAAGTGCTGCAGGTCATCGGCCAGGGTTGCTAACAGCAGTGGACTGACCAGATTGTTTTCCAGCAGGCTCCCCAGGCTGCGCAGATGCTCCGGCAGGCTGGCGCTCTGTCCGCGCCAACGGCGAGGAAGCATCAGTAACAGCGGGATCAAACGTTGATGGTTCAGATCGCTGAGCAGCTCTTTGATAAACGCATCACGACTGATGCCGCGTCGCAAGCTGCTTTGCTCCAGTGCTTCATCCAGCGCGATCAGAGGCGCGAGATCAGTGCCATCGTCAGCGCAATGGCCCCAGGTTGCACTGAGCCCGAGCAGATTGTCTGCCATGGCTCAGGCCTCAATCTGATCAGGACGCCGAGACCGCCAGGCCGGTATGGCGGATGAGCGCAGCGCTGGTGGCGTCCCTGCCGCGGAAGCGTCGATAGACCTCGGCGGGCCGCAGACTGCCACCAAGGCTGAGGACCGTGTTGCGGAAACGTTCACCTGTGGCAGCGACGTCATCGTCTTTCTCCAGACCCACTTCCTCAAAGGCGGCAAATGCATCGGCGCTGAGCACCTCGGCCCATTTGTAGGAGTAATAGCCAGCGGCGTATCCGCCGGCAAAGATGTGGCCAAATGCGCAGAGGAAGCGGTCTTCCTCCACCGGTTGCAGCACGCTGGTGGTTTCAGCGATGCGGCGACGGAACGCATCCGGACTGATCTTCAGATCCGGGGTCCATTGGCTGTGGAGGCGCAGATCTGTCAGGGCGAAATGCACCTGCCGAAGCGTGCCATTCCCCTGCATGAAGGTGCGGCTGCTGCAGAGCTTCTGATAATCGGCCTCCGGTAGTGGCTCGCCCGTCTGCCAGTGGCGGGCCATCCCCATCAGGGTGCTTCGATCGAGACACCAGTTCTCCATGAACTGGCTGGGAAGCTCCACGGCGTCCCATTCCACGTTGTTGATGCCAGCCGCTTCCGGATGCTCAACCGTGGTGAGCATGTGCTGGAGGCCGTGACCAAATTCATGGAAGAGGGTTTCCACCTCCTCGAAGCTCATCAGGCTGGGCGTGTCGCCTGAGGGAGGTGTCTGATTGCAGATCAGGTATGCCACCGGCAGGGTGAGATCACCGTCGGCATTGCGCTGACGGCTCAGGCACTCATCCATCCATGCACCGCCGCGCTTGCTGGCGGGACGGCTGAAAGGGTCCAGATAAAAGGCCGCCAGATGCTCGCCGCTGCAGTCCATCACTCGGAAGAAGCGCACATCCTCATGCCAGATGGGCGCCTCACCGTCTGCGGGCTTGATACGGATGCTGAACAGGCGTTCGCAGAGGCTGAACAGCCCCTCGAGCACCTGGGGGAGCGGGAACCAGGGACGCAGGGCTTCCTGATCGAGATCAAAACGTTCGCGTCTGAGCTGTTCCGCCCAGTGGCTCACATCCCACGGGGCCAGTGCATCGGCTTCGGCGGCACCATGACTCAGGGCGCATTCACGCAATTCCTGGAGCTCGTTCTGAGCCACAGGCATCGCCGAGGATCTCAGCTCTTCCAGCAGTGACTCAACAGCTGAAATATCATCCGCCATCTTGGAGGCAAGGCTGAGCTCCGCCCAGTTGGCGTACCCGAGCCGTGATGCCTGCTCACGCCGCAGCTGCAGGATTTCCTCGATCAGCGGTGCGTTATCCAGATCGCCATGGCTGGCTCTGCTCACGTGTGCTTTGTAGAGGGTCTCGCGCAGGTTTCGGTCCTTGGCGTGGGTGATGACCGGGATGTAACGCGGCATGTCCAGACCCAGACGCCAGGGACCTTCGGCAGCGGTTGGTGCTGAACCGTCAGCTGACTGATCCCCAGCTTCAGCTGCAGCTGAAGCGAGAATTGCCAGGGCACGGTCGGGAACCCCCTCAAGCTGTTCACGTTTGTGGATCACCAGATTCCATGTCTGCGTGGCATCCAGCACGTGATTGCTGAAACTGGTCGAGAGAGCGGCCAGCCGCTCACTTGTGCTGTTGAAATCAGCTTGCTCAGCCCCTCGCAGGCCCACTCCGCGATGCTGCATCGAGAGAAGTTCAGCGTCGAGGATGCGTGTTTGTGTGCCGTCCAGCGGTTGAGCGGGGGATGTTTTCAGTCTGCTGAGCGCTTCGTGCAGAACCTGGCTCTGGCCGAGGCGATTGCTGAAGCGCACCACCTCGGGTTGCTGTTTTGCATGGGCCTCACGTAGCTCAGGAGTGTTGCGGACACCGGTGAGATGACTCACCACTCCCCAGCTCCAGCGCAACCGCTCACCAAGCTGATGCAGTCTGGGCATCAGCTCGTCCCAGCTCAGCGGTGATGCTGCGGCGAGGCGCTGCTGCAGCGATGTTTCCAGAGTTTCCAGCTGATCGTTCAGCGTGGTCAGCAAGACAGGAATTTCCTTGTTGACCTGCTCAGCATCGATGGCCTCAAAGCGAGGAAGACCTTTGCCGCGCAACAGTTCTGGGGTACTCATGGGTGATCAGCCGGTGGGGAGAAGGGCGCGGGCAGCAATAACCGTGTGACTTGCCAGATCGGAGGCAAGGGCATCGGTGGATGCTTCATAGAGATCCATGGCGATCCGAGGCCAGAAACCGATCACCAGTGTTGGGACAAGCAGGGTGAGTCCGATCACCGCTTCCCGAGGGCGCATGTCCTTCACGAAAGCGAGTGCGGGAATGCGTGGTCCGAAAAACACTCTCCGGCACATGGACAACAGGTAGATGGGAGTGAGGACGAGCCCGATGGCCGCCAGCACGATGGTCGTGACTCTGAAAAAGGTGGTGAAGCTTTCCTGACTTGTGATGCCGAGGAACACTGTGATTTCGCTGATGAAGCCGCTCATGCCCGGTAGGGCCAGTGAGGCTAGGGAGCTGGCAAGGAAAAAAGCGAATGTGATCGGCAGCGCCTTGGCCAGGCCTCCCATGTTGGGGATCGAGAGGGTCTTGGTGCGTTCGTAGAAGCAACCCGTGACGAAGAACATCGCTGCCGCGATCAGACCATGGCTGATCATCTGCAGCATGGCTCCACTCAGGCCGAGAGCATCGACGGCGCCGATCCCCACCAGCACGAAGCCCATGTGACTGACTGAGCTGCAGGCGATCCTGCGCTTCACATTGTCCTGGGCAAAGGCGTTGAGAGCGCCATAAACGATGTTGACAATCCCGAGAATGATCAGAGCTGGTGCAAGCACCAAATGGGCTTCCGGCAGCATCTGCACGTTGAAGCGCAGCAGCGCGTAACCGCCCATCTTGAGCAGAACCCCGGCAAGCAACATGGAGACGGGAGCATTCGCTTCACCGTGGGCATCCGGAAGCCAGGTGTGCAGAGGGAAAATCGGCAATTTCACACCGAATCCCACCAGGAAACCCAGGTAGCAGAGCAGGCCGAAGCTGCCTCCGGGAGAGCGCTGGGCCATCTCAGTCATGTTGAGGCTGAAGCTGTCACCGGAATTGGCGATGGCCAGCCCACTGATCAGGATCAACAGAGATGCCAGCGCTGTGTAGAGAATGAATTTGGTTGCCGCGTACTGACGGTTCTGACCGCCCCAGATGGCAATCAGCAGGTACACCGGCACCAGTTCCAGCTCCCAGGCCAGGAAGAACAGCAGGAAGTCCTGGGACAGAAACACCAGGGCCTGCGCTGAGGCCTGGACAAGCAGAAGTGCGAAATAGAGCCTCGATTTATGGGTGATATTCCAGCTGGCGGCAACGGTCAGCAGCGTGACCAGACCGCTGAGCACAACAAGTGGAGCTGACAGTCCGTCCGCTCCAAGGGACCACTCCAGGCCGATTGCGGGCACCCAACTGACCCGTTCCACCAGCTGGAGTTGACTCTCCAGCGGGTCGTAGTGACGGCTGAACGCAATGATCATCAGGCCGAGATCCGCCAGCAGGACGGCAATCGTGAGATTGCGTGGGATCGGCGAAGTGTTCTGGTCTTCCCCTGGGAGAAGCGGCATCAACAGCGCTGCTGCTGCAGGAAGCAGCACGATCAGCGAAAGCCAGGGGAACCCTGCGTCGGACGCAGCCGTCAGCGGCAGGTTGGCGTCCATGAGACTCCCCGGATTGTGATTGAACTTATCAGCCCCGAGGCCTCTCCTGAGTACTTCTACCCAGCTCTGAGCTCAGCCTGCGTCCTTGGGCTGCCAGTGACTGCCTGCTGTTTGCAGGCTGAGCAGCGGTGCGCGACTGGCAACGCCCACGGATTCCCATGCCTTCACCATCGCCTGGCTGACGGCTGCACCATGCTCTTCGCAACAGAGAGCCAGAATGCTTGGGCCGGCACCACTGATGGCGCATCCCCAGGCTCCTGCAGCAAGCGCGGCTTCCTTGACTTCCTGTCCGCCCTTGATCAATCGCCAGCGATAGGGCTCATGCAGCCTGTCGTGCATTCCATCTGCGATCAGGTCGCCATTCCCTGTGCGCAATCCCTGGAGCAGCAGTGTCAGTGCCCCCAGGTTGACCACCGCATCGCTGATCGGCACAGCCTTGGGCATCGCACGACGGGCTTCACTGGTGCTCAGTCGTATCGCTGGAATCGCCACAACGGCCTTGATGCTGTTCATCCATTCGCAGCGCACAACCCGCCAGCGTTGTGAGGCGGCCTTGGCCGTCATGCAGAGGCCGCCGAGCAGCGAGGGAACGACATTGTCGGGATGCCCTTCGATATCGATCGCAAGCTCCAGCAGTTTTTCCCGACTCAGAGGCTCTCCCACCAGCGCGTTGGCTCCTACAAGCCCTGCCACGATTGCCGTGGCGCTGCTGCCCAGTCCTCTTGCTGGAGGCACGGCGAGACGTACTCTTGCCTCAAGAGCAACTGGTTCTTCTCCGGCCGCTTTCCAGACGCGTTGAGCAGCTCTATACACGAGATTTTCAGCACCGCCTCGCAGGTGAGATCCCTCCTGTCCTTCGATAATCAGCTCAAAACGTTCTCCATGGCCCTCGATGCGCCGCATCGTGAAGCGATTGTTGAGATCCAGTGCGGCGCCAAGGCAGTCAAAGCCTGGCCCGATGTTGGCGGTGGTGGCTGGTACATCCACCACCACGGTCTGGCCTATGCGCGGCTGCGCCATCCCTGCTGCTCTGCTCAGGCCAGTGTCCCACCCGACTCCAAGAGATCACGTGCACGGCAAGCCGCGCTGAACAATCCGGCCTCCGGATCAATGACCGCACGGATGGTCATTCCCTCGATCAGAGATCGAAATCGTCCTTTGGACCGCAATGGCTCAAGAAACTGCCTGGAACCCAGTCCATCCAGGTTTTTCGGGGCCGTTCCCCCTCCGATCCAGAGACCTCCGATACAGAGCTCCTGGAGCGCCAGGTCACCAGCGACGGATCCATAGGCTCCCAGCCAGAGTTTCATGGCTTCGCCAGCGAGATGATCACCGTTTGCGGCTGCTTTGCCTGTGCAGGACGGGAGATCTTGATAGCCGGGTTGATCGGCAGACAGGGTGCGCCAGGCGTGGGCCTGAGCCATCAGAAAATGCTCGATCCCCGACTGACGATGGAGCAGCCAATTCATCACATGCCCCAGTCCTGTGCCACTGACAATCCGCTCGATGGACAACCGTGGCAGTTCAAGGTCCTGCTTCAGCCACTGAGCTAATTCCCATTCCGCCTCGTTGCGCGGTGCAAATTCCCTGTGTCCGCCTTCGCTGGGTATGGCAAGCCAGCCGTTCGGAGTGGGTAGTCCGCGCGCCATGCCGAGGCCGGTTCCCGCACCGAGAATGGCCACAGGTCCGTTTTCGGCACCGGCAGGTGCGGGAGTCGAACGGTCGCGTCCCATCTGCAACACGACCTGTTGCTCGTGACTGAAATGGGAAAGCCCATGGATCAGTACAGAGAAGTCATTGACCAGCTCCAGGTGTTGCAACCCCGTTGCAGCGGATAAGGACGTCTGACTCATCTGCCAGGGCAGATTGGTGAGCTTCGCGCTGCCCTGATGCACAGGCCCGGCAACGGCAATGCAGCTGGTGGTTGGCCTTGGCAGCTCGGCAGGTGTCTGATCCAGAAAATGCTTGAGCATCGACTCGAGATCGTGCCAATCCGCTGATTTGTAGCGGTGGCTGTGCTCTTTCTTGAGCTGCCCATCAATTTCCCTGTAGATGCTCAGGAGTGTCTTTGTGCCTCCAAGATCGCCTGCCAGGTAGGTCTTGGCTGCCATGGCTACGGATCAAGCCTGCTGTCTTCAGGCTGGAGCTCACGCCGAAACTCGGCAACCAATTGGGATCACCCAGCTCAAGGATGGAGAAGCCTCAGGTGGTCGACTCGAAGAAATCCAGGGGCAGCGGCCCCCAGGTCACGCTTGGCTCGGTGTTGTCATAGCCGTGACCGCTGATCAGGATTCCTTCCCCGAGACCATGCTCGATGCGCATCCTGGCGGTCAATGTCTGTTGGTTGGCCTTGAGATAAACCGGTCCTTCCAGTGCGGGATCAGCGATGAGCTCGTGAGCGGCCCAGCCCTGATGTTGTTCAAGCTGGCGAAGTGATTCGACAGCCTGATCAGCCGTTAACGCCATGATCCCAGCTGTGAACCATCGATAAAGAGTCATTTGTTCCTGAAGATCTGGAATTAATAAGGCCCTCTCATTCGCACTGAGTATTGGTGCAGTCCTTAACCGGTTTAAGTCACTCAGCTTCATTAATCCACTGCTTTGACAAGAGGATCTTCTGATTTTTTGGTGTTTGCGTTATTGCAGTAATCGATCAATTCGTTAACAGATATTTCCCCAAGATCACCATTTTTTCTGCTTCGAAGGCTGACTGTGTTGTTTTCGGCTTCTTTGGCTCCGATCACTGCCAACACAGGGATTTTGGATTTTTCTCCATTGCGGATTAATTTGCCAAGGCGCTCCCCTGATTCATCGACCGTGGCGGAAATACCCTGATTGAGTAACTGTTTCTGGACCGTTTCAGAGAAGTTTCTCGCATCATCACTCACTGGAAGGATTCTGATTTGTTCTGGTGCAAGCCAGAACGGGAATTCACCGGCATAGTTTTCAATCAGAATGCCGATGAAGCGTTCGAAACTGCCGAGAACTGCTCTGTGAAGCATTACGGGTGTATGGCGTAATCCATCTTCCCCAATGAAGCTTGCATCGAGACGGTCAGGCATTGAGAAGTCGACCTGGATTGTTCCGCACTGCCATACCCTTCCTAAGCAGTCTTGTAAAGAGAATTCGATTTTGGGGCCATAGAAAGCTCCTTCTCCTGGATACAACTCCCATTCCAGGTTTTTATTGTCTAATGCCTCTTGGAGTGCTTTTTCGGATTTGTCCCAGACTTCATCGCTACCCACTCTCTTTTCAGGACGTGTAGATAATTTGATTGAAATCGTGTCAAATCCAAGTGTTTTGTAGACGTCAAATACAAGGTCGATGAAGTTGGAAACCTCGGACTGAACTTGGTCTTCTGAGCAAAAAATATGCCCATCATCCTGAACGAAGTTTCTGACCCTCATCAATCCATGAAGTGTTCCTGATGGCTCGTTTCTGTGGCATGAGCCAAATTCGGAAAGTCTGACTGGCAAGTCTTTATAACTACGTAATCCCTGGTTGAAGATTTGAACATGACACGGGCAGTTCATTGGCTTAACCGCGTAGTCTCTGTTTTCAGAGGAGGTTGTGAACATGTCTTCTTTAAACTTGTCCCAATGTCCTGATTTCTCCCACAAGGTTCTGTCAACAATCTGAGGAGTGCTGATTTCTTGGTAGCCAGCTTCTCTTAGTCGTCTTCGGATGAATTGTTGGAGCTTTTGATAGATAGCCCATCCCGGTGGGTGCCAGAACACCATTCCTGGTGCATTGTCCTGGATGTGAAACAGCGAGAGCTGACGACCGAGGCGTCGGTGATCTCTTTTTTCGGCTTCTTCGAGCTGTTTTAAGTGCGATTTGAGTTCTTTCTCTGTACTCCAGGCAGTTCCATAGATTCTTTGGAGCATCTGGTTTTTGGAGTCACCTCTCCAATAAGCACCAGACACCTTCATTAATTTGAAATGTCGCAAGTGTCTTGTATTGGGGACATGAGGCCCGCGGCACATGTCTGTGTATTCCTCATGGTGGTAGAGCTTGATTATCTCGCCATCGGGTATTTCTTCAACAATTTCCAGTTTGTATGGCTCTTCTCTGGATTCGAATGCTTGTTTTGCCTGGTTGCGATTCACTACCTCAACATTCACTTCGTAGTCTTTTGCAATCAGTTCTTTCATTCGCTGTTCTATGGCTTCTAAGTCTTCCGGGGTGAAGGGTTTGTCATAGGCAATGTCATAATAAAATCCGTCTTTAATGACAGGACCAATCGCCATACGAGCTTCTGGGTAAAGCTGTTTGACCGCATGTCCTACGAGATGAGCAAATGAATGTCTTATGATGTCAATTCCTTCAGCATCTTTTGCTGTTAACAGACGTAGGTCAACATCCTTTTCGATAGGCATAGCCATATCCAAGGATTCACCGTCAACGACTCCTGCGACAGCTGCTTTTGCCAGTCCGGGGCCGATTGATGCAGCGACGTCTGCGATGGTGACTGGCCCGTCAAAACTTTTGGTGGTTCCGTTTGGAAGAGTGACGACGGGCATGGATGCTTGAGTCCTGAGATCTGATCGATGGCTGTTGCCGCAGCTGACAGCCACGAACATCCTATTAGTGGATGTACGCTCGCAAAAGAACGAGGCTCGTTTCACTTGTCCTCTGATGCTGAAGATGGTGACTTGCTGAGGTCACTCCTCGCTTCATTGCTTGCTGATTTCGACCACTGGTTTACCAGGGGTCAGTCAATACTTGAGCAATGTCCCGACAGTGTTCTCGCGTCCGGTGATCGTCTGGATTTGGCCGAACGTCTCGCTGACGGAAAGCGTTCGATCGCTGCCACCCGCTCTCTGTTGCAGGCCTCATCCGAGCCTGTCGCCGTCTCGATGAAAGCGATGGCTCCCTGGCATCAGCTGGTGATGGAGGTCTGGGCTCTTTCGGCCCGTGTTTCGCGTTCCTCAGGATGAGCTTTCCGCTTGTGGCACTTGGCTGCAAGTCGCCCAACAGGATGTGGTGATGGCGCTATCCGCTGCTGGGCAGGGTTTCTCTGCTGTTGTCAGCTGAAGCGCCTTCAGGCGCCCCGACGCAGCTGACTCAGATTGGTCACATAGAAGGCCACCAGTTCGGCATGGCTTTTCACGGGTTGTCCGTAGGCGCTTTGGCCGGCATGGGTTGGAAACGAAGCCCATTCCGGTGCGAGCCGATTCATTGCAGCTTTGGTGAGGCCATTGCGATCGATCTCCTGCAAGGCGCCACGCTTTTTAACGAGATGCAGCGCTGCCTGGTCCTGGTGCTCAGGGGCGAAGCTGGGCAGGTCAAGTCTGTGGGCGACTTCCTGCCAGGTGGTGGGG
This sequence comes from Synechococcus sp. BIOS-E4-1, assembly GCF_014279995.1. Lineage (NCBI taxonomy): Bacteria > Bacillati > Cyanobacteriota > Cyanophyceae > Synechococcales > Synechococcaceae > Synechococcus > Synechococcus sp. BIOS-E4-1. Next base: position 1,006,505 of record NZ_CP047935.1, read on the forward strand.
AGGAACTGATAAGCCCCTGCTGCGGCGCTGGTATATCGCTTGACGACCACACGTTCGGGATGGCGAGAGAGGTCCTGAAACTGGCCTCCTCCGTAAAGGATGCGGTAGCCGAGATCCTTGCCGTCCTTCCAGGTGCCTTCAGCAAAGCGAATGGTGTTAAGCAGTGCACGACGTTCAGGGGTGATCGCGTAATGCGATGCGGGCTGGCTGGAGAGGGCCGCATCGCTGATGTTGTCCGCCGTGGTGTTCGCGGATCGCTGCGGCTTCAGTGCCTCGGCAACCATGCGGTTCTGCTGATTGCGTTCGCTGGAGCGCTCAGCCTGCAGGCTCTGTCCCAGGGAAAGCGCCAATCCCATTCCGATCGAGCCAAGACCGATGGCTTTTGGAGCGGCCTGGACAAGGGGTTGGATCCGTTGGGTGAATCGATGCAGCAACCGAGTTAACTCCAAACAAAGGAGCCGCCAGCCTCGTCAATGCCATGGCTTGATGGCGAGGGCCTCGAGCGCTCTCTTGACGCGTTGCCGTTGATATGCCTAGGCAGAAAAGCTCAGTCAAATCTCGGCGCTGGACTCGCGAGACCGGCCTGATGGAGTGCAACCCATCAAGTGCGTGCCCTTTGATGCGCTTGGTGCTCTCATCAGGCTTTAAGTATTAGCGAATCTTTTTAATTGATTTGGAACTGATTAGCTGGCACTGAGGAAACCCATGGCTTCTCGTGTCCGCCTGACAGTGGAGCAAGCCACGGCACCAGCCCGCTCGCGACCTTGCTGCAGGACCATCTCCAGTTGAGCGCGGTCGTCCATCAGCAGGCGGTAACGCTCCTGAATGGGCTCGAGAGCAGCAATCATGGCCTCCGCCAGCAGCGGTTTGAACTGGCCCCAGCCCATCTCAACGCACTCCTTGGACACGGCGTCGCGTCCCTTGCCGCTGAGGATGGCGTAAAGCCCCAGCAGGTTGTCGGTCTCGGGGCGATCGGGGTTGTCAAATTCAAGACCACGCTCAGGGTCTGTTTTGGCCCGTTTGATTTTCTTGGCAATCAGTTCGGGTGGGTCAAGCAGGGTGATGCGGCTTCCCTCATTGGGATCGCTCTTGCTCATCTTGCTGCGGCCATCCGTCAGGCTCATGACCCTGGCGCCTTCCTTGAGGATGAGTGGTTTGGGAACCTTGAGCACCGGGGTCTCAGCCTTGCCGAAGCGGGCATTGATGCGCTGTTGAGCGATGTCACGGGCCAGTTCCAGGTGTTGCTTCTGGTCTTCGCCGACCGGAACCAGATCAGCGTCATATAAAAGGATGTCCGCTGCCATCAGCACGGGGTAGTCGAGCAGGCCCACAGACACGTTGTCGCCTTGTTTGACCGCCTTTTCCTTGAACTGGATCATCCTTTCCAGCCAATTCAGAGGCGTGACGCAGTTCAGCAGCCAGCAGAGCTCGCTGTGGGCGGCCACCTGGCTCTGAACAAAAACAGTCGAGTGCTTCGGATCCAGCCCGCAGGCCAGATACAGCGCTGCTGTGCTGAGAGTGTCCTGGGCTAAGCGATCCGGGTCATGGGGAACGGTGATGGCATGCAGGTCGACCACACAGAAAAAGGTGTCGTGATCCTTCTGCAGATCAACCCAGTTGCGGATCGCTCCCAGCCAGTTGCCCAGATGAAGGGCGCCCGTCGGCTGGACGCCCGAAAGAACACGAGGCAGCCTCATCAATCAGGCCTCTGCTGTGCTGTCCTGGTTTGCGCCGTCATCTCCTGCCGGTTGTTGAGAAGTTGAGTCCGCTTCTGCAGGAGCTGCTGTTTCGGCAACCTCTTCAGGCTCCGGTTCAGGTGCGGGGGGCTGGGGCTTGGCCGGGCGCGCGAAGGGATCCGGTCGGGAACCGCGACCTCCCTCTCCACGGCCCTCACGGCGACCGCCACGGTCATCATCACGACGGCCACCACCACGGCTGCCCTGGTTGCCCTGGGCACGTTGCTGAGCCACCAGCTCCTCCAGCTTCCCCTCCTCGAGCATCTGGCCGAGTGTGCGCACTGCGAAGCCAAGCACGGCAACGGTTGAGCGAAGATTGAAGGCCTCCTGGAGAGCTCTTGCGGAGCGCATTTCGTTGTCGCTCAGTCTGATTCTGAAGCCACCGCCCTCACGGTTGCCCTGGCCGCGACCTCCGCGGCCTCCACGACGGCCATCGCGGCCGTCGTCACCTTGTCCGCCCTGATGGCGGGAATCGCTGTAGGAATCAGTCATGGCCTGGGGCCTGGAGTCAGGCGCAAGTGTGACGCATCACCGCGCTTCTGACAGTGACCCGCACCGTTTCAAACAGCTTTGCTGAGATTGTTGCGGTCGAGACCAGATCCTTCCCCCCTTGCAGGATTCGGGTGGGGCAGGCAGAACCGAGTTGTTGATCGATTGCAGGCTGTGGATTCTCTGGGCTGTATCACTGGAGGTGAGCTAAGAAGGCCTGATCTGGAGGATCCCAGTGCAGTACCCGGTGCAATTGATCCGCTCCCTGTCGCTGGGTGATGGAACCATGACATCCGGTTTGACCAGACGTGTTCTGCTGTCAGTTGGCGTGATCGGAACCGGTCAGTGGCTTCTGTCGGATGTGCTGCACATTCCTGGTGGTGGGCTGGGCATTGCTGTTGCTGCTACTGGCCTGTGGTGGTTGTCCAGGCCTCCGAAGCCACCCAGCTTCCGTGAGCCGACATCCTTGAAAGCTTGGATCGAGCGCTGTGAGCGGGTGTTGAACCAATTCGCGGAGCTTGAGGAGGTGTTGGAACTGCAGGGATTGCGCTCCTCCCGTGAAACTGAGCTGCGGCGAATCGAAGGCTTTGATGCGCCGCTCACTCTCGGTGTTGTGGCGACTGAGGGATCCGATCTGCCCGCTACTGATCAGTTGCAGCAGGCTTTGGTGGGCGTGAGCTCTCTCGATCTCTGCCTGGCCAATCCATTGCCGGTGACATCCACCTCCTGGTGCTGGCCTGACGACCTTCAGGAGCTGGATGTGCTGCTGCATGTGTTGTCCCTGCCTCTCCGTGCTGCAGACCTGCTCTGGTTGGATCAGCTGCCTGCGGATCGTCCGGTTTGGCTGCTGCTGCGATCCTCAGCCGGCAAATCTGCCGATGACCATCTGCAGGCTTTGCGCTGTCAGTTGCCGGAGCGATGGCATCAGTGCCTGCTTCCTTGGTCCGGTCAAGCCATCGAACTGCGGGGAGTGCTCCAGCCGGTTCGCCAACAGCTGATGCGTTCGGGAAGGGTGCGACAGGGCACCCGTCAACGCTTGCTCAGCAATCTGCATCGGCGCTGGCAAGCCGACCTTGAAACACTGCGAAGAGAGAGATTCCGCCTGCTGCTGCAGCGCAGTCAGTGGATTGTCGCTGGCGTTGTCATCGCTTCGCCTGTTCCCTCTGTTGATCTGTTGGCTGTTGCCGTGGGCAATGGCCTGATGGTGAAGGAGATGGCCACGATCTGGAGCTGTCCCTGGAGTGCCGAGGTGCTGCAGGTGGTCGCCAGGCAGCTGGGCAGCGCCGCCCTGGCTCAGGGTGTTGTGGAGTTGAGCGGGCAGGCGCTGCTTGGACTGGCCAAGCTTGACGGGGCCAGCTGGATCGCCGCAGGTGCCATGCAGGGATTGAGCGCTGCTTACCTGACCCGGGTGGTGGGCGTTTCCATGGCCGACTGGATGGCGTTGAACGCCGGCGTCGCTGAGCCCGATCTGGATGAGCTCAAGCGACAGGCTCCATTGTTGGTGGCGCGTGCTGCAGAGCAGGAGCGCCTCAATCTTGCTGGATTTGCTCAGCAGGCCCGTGAATGGATCGAGGAACGCAACAGCTGCACAACGGCATGATTCACACGATCCGAGCCTCTTCATTCAACTTGCTTCAAGTTTGTTCATGAAGCCTTCATGAAGTCGTCATGAATCAATGCTGCGAGTTGACTCGAATGATGTGATTGCCAGGCCATCAGTCGACATTTCCATAGCCTTGGTTCGAATCTTGGCCGACCTATTGGAAAGCCTGGTTCAAATCCGTTCTCATTCCTTTCATGGCTACTGCAATCCGCAGCGGGCGCCGCGGCAGTTGGGAAAATTTCTGTCAGTGGGTCACCGACACCAATAACCGCATTTATGTGGGTTGGTTCGGTGTGCTGATGATTCCCTGTCTGCTTGCAGCCACCGTCTGCTTCATCATCGCCTTCATCGCCGCTCCCGCGGTGGACATCGACGGCATCCGTGAGCCCGTCGCCGGCTCCCTGATCTACGGCAACAACATCATCTCCGGTGCTGTTGTGCCCTCCTCGAACGCCATCGGCCTTCACTTCTATCCCATCTGGGAAGCGGCTTCACTCGACGAGTGGCTGTACAACGGCGGTCCTTACCAGCTGGTTGTCTTCCACTTCCTGATCGGCATCTCCGCCTACATGGGGCGTCAGTGGGAACTCTCCTACCGCCTCGGCATGCGCCCCTGGATCTGCGTTGCCTACAGCGCACCGCTGTCTGCAGCCTTCGCTGTGTTCCTGGTGTACCCCTTCGGTCAGGGTTCCTTCTCTGACGGCATGCCCCTGGGCATCTCCGGCACCTTCAACTTCATGTTGGTGTTCCAGGCCGAGCACAACATCCTGATGCACCCCTTCCACATGCTTGGTGTGGCTGGCGTCTTCGGTGGTTCACTGTTCTCCGCCATGCACGGTTCACTGGTGACCTCCTCCTTGGTTCGCGAAACCACTGAGAACGATTCACTGAACTACGGCTACAAGTTCGGCCAAGAGGAAGAGACCTACAACATCGTGGCTGCCCACGGTTACTTCGGTCGCCTGATCTTCCAATACGCATCGTTCAACAACAGCCGTAGCCTGCACTTCTTCCTGGCTGCCTGGCCCGTTGTCGGCATCTGGTTCACCGCCCTGGGCGTGTCAACCATGGCCTTCAACCTGAACGGTTTCAACTTCAACCAGTCCATCCTTGATGGTCAGGGCCGCGTCCTGAACACCTGGGCTGATGTGCTGAACCGCGCCAACCTCGGCATGGAAGTGATGCACGAGCGCAATGCTCACAACTTCCCCCTCGACCTGGCTGCTGCTGAGTCCACTCCTGTGGCTCTGCAAGCTCCCGCCATCGGCTGAGGCTGAAGTCTCCAAGAGATTCAGCTTTAGCTGAATCGGGAAGCCCCCTCTCACGAGGGGGCTTTTTGCTGGTTTGCTGTGAGATCAGTGACCGGCAATCAGTGATCATTGCTGATGTGGCAGGCGAAACAAAGATTGTTTTGATCTGTTGAATGGATTGACGAATTAGCCGTTAACTCGTCGGTGATCTTTTTTATGGATACTTGGCTGAATTTGGTTGTATGGATTGTTGTTTAAACTAGTAATTATTGTGGGATAATTGATTGTGATCTGTGCCTTGTCTTGGATGTTTTGAAGTCGCTTTTGACCTGCTTGAGCGTAGGTGTGATTTTAGACAGCTCAAGTCAGCGAGCGGATATGTGTTAATCCAAATGGCATTACGATTTGGCGTTAAGATGAATATTAAGCAGGTGAATTGCCTGAAATATTTAATCCAATCTCTTTGGTATAGGGCAAATTAATTAGTATTTTTGTCCTGATCTGAAATCATGCTCTTCTTCTTTGAGTTCTGAAGAGCTGCAGGTTGACTGAGCGTAGTGGATCAAATTTTTGTAGCCGGCAGGAACCAGCTTGGGGCAAAGAGTTCCAACCTCAATGGCCTGAGGGCAGAAATAAACACCAGCCCAGCGATTGATGAATCGGCCTTTGATCTCGTCGGAGAACATGAAGCCATTGCGAGCCGCGTAATCAATGATTTGTTGCGGTCCAAGATCAGCTAATTGGTCTCGGAATGCCTGGTCGTCTCTTGCTCTGTCAATAAAAGCATGCAGCGCAGCCTTAGACATTGGGCTCCTGGATGTTTTCATCAATTTACTGCTTTGTGATTCTCTCATTGCTATCAAGCTTGTGATTGCAATATTTGCTTGCACCGTGGGTGAGGGCTGTTGAGCTTTGTAAACTGAATTGCTTTCTGAATCCATTTCTTATTAAACGATCTAGGATCAATGGAATAGGGCTTTTCTTTGTTTTACGCTCTTATTAAGCTAGCTGTTTTCATATGAAACGGGTCACGTTTGAGCTCAGCGATGAACTCCATAAGAAATTAAAACTTCTCTGTTATACCGAAGGCGTTTCTATTGGACATATTTTGCGCGAGTGTGTTTCTGACTTCTGCAATAAGCATGATGCTCATCTTATTGAATTAATTGATCATCGCTCCAAATAGTTTTTTGGGTCTGGTGGTTTAAGGTTGCTTTTGTTTTGTTTTGTTTGAGATTGGGTTCTTCTTAGATTGCTGTATTGTTTGCTTGAGTATGGGTGTTAGGTCAAGTCTAATTGTTCTGTCAGCGGTATTGGTTTGATCGGTTTTGATTGGTGGCAAAGTGTAATTAAAAACTGTAACGCATTTGCTTGAATGTTCTGGTTTTGAATGGTTTGGCGATAGTTTAAAATACTTTGTTAAATGCTGCAGGGGTATGGCAGAGCGTTTCGATGTTTTGGTTCAGGGGATATCAAAGCCTGATGCACTTCATTTATTGTTTGCCAAAACAGACTCTGTTGAAAGACCATCTGATCGGTATTTTGCGGCTACAAGATTGGGGCTGTGTGATTGTGACGAAACTCTGGATGCTTTGATCAGGGCGACTAGCGATCTAAAAGTTGACGAATTGTTCGACAGGATTACTCGACGTAAAGCTGTTGAAGCACTGGGTAGAAGGAAGGATGCAAAGGCGATTCCTGCATTGGTTGAAGTTCTGAGGTGCACTGATACCGAGGCGGTGATTAATTCCTTGTCAGCATTGATCAGAATTGGCTGGTCACCAAGTGAAGAAGAGGAAAGTCATCTTCTCAACCTCTTGGATGGAGAAGTCACGCAAGCACGTGCAGTGATTCAGCTTTTCACGAGGCTTCGCATCAAAAGCGTTCGTTCCAAAGAATGCATAGGAGGTTTGTGCGATCACGAAAGTCTTTTGATCTCTGGTGCTGCCAGGGCCTGCATGGCCTCGATTTACGGGGAACATGATCTGATGAAGCCATTGGTGGCATGTCTGACAGATCTTGTCGCAGGCAAGCGTAGGTCCGCTGTCATTGATATCGGTGACTCTGGCGTTGAAGCTCTCCTTCCGGATTTGATTCGTGCGCCTGTTTCAATGTCCCTCAGGGCTAAAAGTTTCTTTCAGATTATTGATGCTAATGACTCGGCCTCTGATCCCAGACATCAGATTTTTTTAAAGCAGCTTTTACGTGATGATCCCCTTTTATTGGATATCAATTCTGAGTGGCAGTGTGGTGAAGATCCCTCCGAGATTGAGCAAAATCTCAGTCATCGTGATGAAGCACGGCAATATGGTGCTGCAGCGAGTCTGATGAGAATAGATCGTGATGAATGTTTGAAGTTAATTGAGAGTATGCAGGAGAGGCTCTGGTCTGATTATGTGACTCACTACTACCTGACCTGCATTGTTGGACTGCGTTCAATTCAGGAGAAAGGAGATCTGATCCGCTCTGCGCTTGCGGAGACAACACCTCAATACACCAAGTCAAGAATTGCTGCCGCCTGGGCTTGTGTTGAACTACAGCTTTTTGATCAGATGGAATTACTGGCTGAACTTTCCAGCTCTGCTCCATGGGCTCCACTGCGTTGGTCTTGCCAACAGGCACTTGGACATCTGCGTGAACAGCAAAACATCGCCGCTAGTGCATGAAGTTTGTTAGTTGAATTCTGCTGATAAAGTTCTGCTATCGAGGGATTCAGTTATCAATCTGAAGAATGTTTGGCCATGTGCTGCATCAGGTCAATGCATTTGCAGCTATAGGCCCACTCATTGTCGTACCAGGCAACTAGCTTCATGAACTGATCATTGAGTGCCATTCCCGCTCCTGCATCAAACACTGAGGTGCAGCTTTCTCCGAGAAGATCGTTGGAAACGATCGGATCTTCGGTGTAACCGAGGATGCCGGAGAGACCATTCTGTGAAGCATCTTTCATTGTTTTCTTGATCTCTTCGTAGCTGGCCGGTTTGGCCAGATTGACGGTCAGGTCGACCACGGAGACATCCGGTGTCGGTACTCGGAATGCCATTCCCGTGAGTTTTCCATTGAGTTCTGGAATCACACGGCCTAACGCTTTGGCTGCACCCGTGGAGCTGGGAATAATGCTCTGTCCGGCTCCCCGTCCACCACGCCAGTCCTTCAAAGAGGGGCTGTCCACAGGCTTCTGGGTTGCCGTGGTGGCGTGCACGGTGGTCATCAGGCCGCTGACGATGCCGTAGTGGTCATTGACCACTTTTGCGAGTGGTGCCAGGCAGTTGGTTGTGCAGCTGGCATTCGACACAATCTTCTCTCCTGCATAGGAGTTGTGATTCACTCCCATCACGAACATCGGAGTGTCGTCCTTGGAGGGAGCGCTCATCACCACGCGTTTGGCGCCTGCTTCCAGGTGTTGGCGGGCGGTGTCATTGGTCAGAAAGAATCCAGTGCTCTCCAGCACGTAGTCCGCTCCCACATCACCCCAACGCAGCTGGCGAGGGTCACGTTCGGCCGTGACCCGAATGTGACTGCCATTCACCATCAAGTGCCCATCCACGACCTTGATTTCACCTGGAAACCGGCGATGCGTTGAGTCGTAACGCAGCAGGTAGGCGAGGTAGTCGAGTTCGATCAGGTCGTTGATGGCAACCACCTCCACGTCGGGGCAGGCCATGGCCTGTCGGAAGGCGAGACGCCCGATGCGTCCGAAGCCATTGATGCCAATACGGATGGACATGAAGGCGAGCCCTTCTGCTTCCCTGATTTATAGAGCCCATTGCAGTCGAAAACCCCCTCCTTTTCTGGGACGAAGACAGAGTGGGCTCAGGTCGTTCCCTCAAGTCCATGGTTTCTCCGGAGCCGCAAGCCTCCTGCGCAATCTGTGCCCTGCATGGCGATGAGTCTGAGCTGACGGCCCATGAGGTCTGGCGGAGTGATCTCTGGTTGCTGCGACATCATCCTCGTCCTGCTCCGCTGACCGGTTGGTGTCTGCTGGATTCCCGGCGCCACTTTGGTGGTCCGATGAACTTTGCTCCTGACGAAGCGCGACAGTGGGGCGCTGTTGTGCAACGAGCTTCCCAGTTGATCTGTGAGGTCACAGGCTGCGATCGGGTCTATGCCATTGCATTTGGAGAGGGTGCCCGCCATTTGCATCTGCATCTGATCCCACGCTGCGGTGATGATCCGCGCACCAGCGCATGGAAGATTGCTGATCTCTATCGCGATATCGAAGCGGGAAAGGTCACTGCAGCTTCCACTGAGCATGTGCATGACTGGTTGCTGCGCGCCAGGGTTTTAGCCCCGGCATTCCTGAGTTGATCAAACCATTGCGGTTGCGAGACTCACCGATGCCAGTCGTTGCCAGTGACGGTCTTGTAGCGATCAATCAGCATTTTTTCAGTTTGCTTATATCGTTCGATATTTTCTTCTAGCTCCTGTTCGTTATGCTTGAGATAGGCATGATGTCTTACTTTCCATAATGTTCTGGCTTTTTTCCAGCGAATCCCTGCCTCCTTGGCGGCAGCAACTAATTCGTCGAATTCTTCTTTTGTGAAGTCAAATTTCATCCGTTTAGGATGCTGATCTTGTTGTTCAAGAGTCTTAGCAGCGATTTGTGGTGATGTCGAAAATCCTCTGGAATTCGATCTCGATCAAGCTTTTCATGGGGTTGTTTGCTTGCGTTCCCATGGTTCAGGCAGAGCCCAAAACCTTGATCAGACTCGGTCACACAAGCGAAGAGGTGACTTTAAACAACCTCTTGTCAAAAGTACCACAGGGTGCAACTATCACAGAGCAATCCTGCATCAGAATTGGGACAGGCAGGAGCTATCGCTACCGCTGCCAAATCACATTTGAATGATTGTTTCTGCTGTTCTCAATTGCAGCTTGATGCATCAATAAGAGCATCGGTTCAAACGCGTCGAATCGAGAGCGGTGTGTTCGCCATTGATGCTTTCTGTCACTGAACGGATCAGCTTCAGCCGTAAGGACCGAAGCGTGTTGCACAGGCAGCACCGCAACGCGCTCCCAGCACAACGGCCTGATGGGTGCTCCAACCTGCGCTCAGTCCTGCGGTGACACCGGCGGCAAAGCTGTCACCACATCCATAGGTTTCCACCATCCGGCCTGGCAGTTGCAGAGCATCAAAACGTCCGCCGGGAATCATCAGGCCGCCTGCCTCACCCTCGGTGGCGATGCGAACAGCGGGTGCAGGATTGAGACAGTTCTCGGGAACCTGTTCACCGGGGTCAAGTCCGCTGCCGATCAGGGCGTCCAGTGGCACCGATGCTTGCTGCAGTACCGAGAGGCCCAGCCGTGGCGTTGCGCTCAGAACCCTGGCCTGGCGAGCCTGCCGGAGGCCATCGCAGTCGGTAGCCGATGCGAAGACGCCGTCGCAGTCGGCAAGTCGTTCCCAGCCGAGTTCATCTTGAGCCGTAGGCATCAAACGCTCTCCGATCACTGTGATCGCACGGTCACCGCTGGGGTCCATCAGGCTGATTCCGCGGCGACTGGGTTTGTCACGCCAGGCCACCACCGGTTCAACGCCTAACTCCCTGAGGCGTTGTTCGCTGCGTTGGCCGATCGCATCTCGACCGAGTGCTGTGAAAAAGAGCACTCTTTGACCGGTGAGGCGTGCCAGCTGGACTGCGATCACAGCTCCGGCACCCGCAGGTTCTTCGAGGTCCCGGAAAGCTCTGCCGATCCTGCCTGGCCTGGGCAGGGCATCGACCTCCAGAAAGGTGACCCATTCCTGATGACCCACCACCGCCAGTTTGAGAGATTTCAACTCGCGGTCCAAAGGCGTGGGCATTGCGTCAGGGGATTGGCAGGACGGATTTGGCGGCATCGCGCAGCTGCACGTTGATCTTGCCTCCAACAGAATCCACTTTCACTCCTCCGGTCACATTCAGCAGTTCCCCGTCGGGAGTGCCGACCAGCACTGGGCCTCCCTCGGGGCCATTCACGCTGACAGGAGCGGTGACCTCTCCCACCGTGACGGAACCATCCACGGAGACCCCGCCCTTGACATTGACTGGTTGAGTCACAGCCACACCCTTGGGGACTCCCACGTCACCACTGACGGGTAACACCTTGACAGCTTCGATCGACAGGGGCTCCTCGCCTTTCACGCTGACGGGTGCAGAGAGTTTGTCGACGGTGATGCCACCGACGAGCCGCACGGGAAATGGCTGATTGAGTGGCAAGCCAATGGGAATCGGTTGGCGAAGAATCTGAATGGCAGCCACGGCAATGGCCCATGCGGCAATGACCACAGCCAGCGGCCAGCGGCTGGCCATCATCAGAACGAACCAACGTGGATCCGAGCTTTGTGGGGTCTTTGGGCCCTGGTCTGCCATGGCTTGGATGCACTTGATGCACCGGTTGTACCGGCTTCCAGCGGCTCGGCCATGGGTGGCACTGTGACCTGCGGCTCAAGTTCAGAGCTCGTATTCCTCTTCGAAGCGCGTCAAAAGGCCTTTGTAGAGAGCAAGAGTTCCCTCGCTTTCTTCGGTCACCCCCTCGGTGACGTAAAGCGCTGCCAGGTGGGTGCAAGCGGCATGAACCTGGGCAAAGGCTTCCGCATATTCGTTCTGAACGTCCTCCTCGCGGATGTCTCTGATCATCGCCGAGACAAATTCCACTTTCTTCTCGGCTGCCTTGATCTCAGCCTCCATCTCCTTGCTCAGTTTGCGACGCTTGCGAGCCATGCCTCTGGGTCGACTGACTTCAACCTAGGAGTGAGACCTGCAGGCGGACTGAGACTTGCAGGTCTGCACGCGAGTCAGAAACAGAAGGGAAGATATTTGGCGCTGCAGGCGACGTATCCATCAACGAGTGGTCCGAGTCCGATCTGGTGGACGATTCCCTGACCTGTGATGGCTTCAGTCAAGACGCCAATCACGATGCCCAACATGGCGGCACGCCCGTTGAAACGTTCCACCTGCTCGAGCTGTTGTTCATGGATGGCGCGGGCCGCTGAATCCTGAAACCACTTGTTGGTTGCCTGCTGCTGACTCATGGAACCGATGCGAATGTTGAGCAATGTAACAGCACATTGACTTTTGTTCTCAATCACTTTCTTTAATGTCTCTGATTTCCACCCAGTGGCAGATCGGTCCCTGACCCTGTCCGATGGCCAGGGCCTGCTTCAGGCCTCGTTTGACGTACTCCCGCGCCCGCGCAATCGCCTCTTCGAGATCCTGGCCAAGAGCAAGTCCTGCGGTGACGGCTGCTGACAGCGTGCAGCCTGTGCCGTGGGTATGTGGCGTGTCCACCCACGTGCCTTCCTCAAGCCAGTGGGGTTGGCCGTTGAACAGCAGATCACGGCCACCCTGGGATCGATCACTGCCGCTTTTGATCAGAACCGCCGCAGGGCCCTGGGCGTGGATGATGGCGGCCGCTTTCTCGGTGTCACTGTCGTTGTTCAACTCATGGCCGCTGAGCAGTCGGGCTTCATGGCGATTCGGGGTGAGCAGGGTTGCCAGCGGCAGGAGATTTTGGCGAAGCGCCGCGATCGCGTCAGCTTCAAGCAGTACTGCACCGGTGCGGCTCACCATCACAGGGTCGATCACCTTGGGGATGGTCCAGTGCCGTAACAGCTCAGCAGTGGTTTGAATCAGTTCGGCATTCAGCAGCATCCCGGTTTTCAGTGCATCGACAGCCAGGTCGTTCTGGATGGCTTGCAGCTGTGCTTCCAGGCCTGCGGGCGGAATTGGATCAACCCGGTCGACTCCACAGGTGTTTTGTGCGGTGACGCATGAGAGAGCGCTGCAGCCGTGCACCCGGAAGGCCATAAAGGCGCGCAGATCAGCCTGGATTCCAGCCCCTCCTCCTGAATCGCTTCCCGCGATGGTGAGGGCGATCGGTGGAGTGATGTGATGGGCCTTCATCAGGGTTTACGCCAGATCACCGGCTTGCGGCGTTTGGGATAGAGCTCTCGGCATAGCTTGCAGACCGTGCCATCGCAGCCGCGAGCCGTGCAGTGCTCGCGGCCGTAGAAAATGATCTGCAGGTGCAGTCGATTCCAGTGCTCCCTGGGGAAGAGAGCCTTGAGATCAGCTTCTGTTTTCACAACGCTGTCGCCCTTGCTCAACCCCCAGCGTTGGGCCAGACGATGAATGTGGGTGTCCACGGGGAAGGCGGGAACGCCGAAGGCCTGCGCCATCACCACGCTGGCGGTTTTGTGACCGACACCCGGAAGCGCTTCAAGCTCTTCAAAACTCTGTGGCACCGCTCCGCCGTGGACATTCACCAGGATGTGGGCCAGTTTGTGCACATTGCGCGCTTTGGTTTTCGCCAGTCCCAGCTGACGGATGTGGCTGTGGATCTCTGTTTCGTCGAGCGCTGCCATGGCAGCGGGCGTCGGTCCAGCGGAAAACAGTGCTGGAGTGACTTCGTTCACTTTCTTGTCGGTGCACTGGGCACTGAGCAGAACGGCGATCAGCAGCGTGAAGGCATCGCTGTGATCCAGGGGAATCGGCGTCTCGGGGTAGTGCTCGTTCATCCGATCGAGGATCACTCTGGCCCGTTCGCCCTTATTCATCACGTTCTGGGATCGACAGCCATAATTGCAGCGCCGTGCCTGGGATGAGAGATTGGCAGAGGTTCGAACTGTGGGTTCATGAACTCTGAAAAGCGCCGAACCGGTTCTGATTCAAGCGACGCCTACGCACGGGCTGTTCGCAGGGAAGAGCAGCAACAGGAGCGTGAGCAGCAGCAGCATCCTGATGACGACAAAATTGAAAAGAATGCTGAAATCACTGAGATTGATGACGCCAGTGATCTTTTTCGTCAGCACAGCCATCAGCAATCGATGGAGGGTGGGTAGCAACGATTTAACAAAATATCTCTGCGGCTGTTTCTTAATTACCTTCAAAAGCCAGCAGCATTAATCTTAAATAAATACATGCTTTTGCATTGCTCCTTTCGCTTGCAATAAAGTCAATACGATGCTATCTATTAAAGATGACTTCACCAATAGAGGATCTACTCGCTCATCTTGAAGCCAATCCCGAAGTGCGTAACGCAATTATAACGGCAACTACACTCGAAGAAGCGACTGAAATTGCGGAAAATGCTGGATTCAAAATTGACGCGAAAGATCTATGCAATGCTCATAAAGATGAACTCTTAGAATTATCTGATGAGGAATTAGAAGTTATTGCAGGTGGAAAGTATACAGCCACCCCTGGTCAACCCCCGGGCACCACCCAAGGCTGTCCCGGGACCGCACATACGCTCGATATTGCTCATGGTGAGAAGTGTGGTCAATCACCTTTGTCTTCTGCTCCATAACAATTCGGCATTCCTTAAAAAGTCAAAGGCAAGACTTGGTCATGGGTTGAGCAACTCTTTCCACGATTGATTATGCTCTGATAGCCTTCTACAAGCGGCTACAGTAGGCATCAACAACTCTTCAGAGGTGCTAGCTAGCTATCACTAACACTCTCTGAGGGGTCTTCAAGGGCAGGTAGTGCCTGGTTAACGCTTCTGCGAACCACTCTCGGTGTTGCCTCAGGTGCGGCGGCTTATGAATTAGCTTATAGATACAAAACAGCACCGCTGAGATAGCCTGTAAACACTAGCTTCTGAGTTTGTCCATTTGATGGCTGCAATCATCAATCGATGGAAGGTGGGTAACGGTGGATTAACAAAATATCTCTGCGGCTGTTGCTTAATTACCTTCAAAGCTCCTTAACTTAGCTCAGCATTTGCTATTTGTGCAGTTATCCGATGGTGATGTACGAAATAATTGAGACGAAAAAATACTTTTTACAGGAACTACCACGCGTAGTTCACTGTGTCTTTTTGTTGGAAAGAGATGACGTTCTGCAATGTTTAGCTAAGTTTGCCTAACTAGTTTTGACTTCGAATGAGTTTCGTTATCCCCGAACTCGCTGAGCTGACCAAAATTGATGCCAACCAAGGCGACATCCCTATTTATTACGACAAAGAAGGTCATGTTTACCTTTGGCCTGCCGGTGAAAGTATTCCCATTCCTCTCAAGGACCGCACTGGTGATGAGTGGCCTACACGCCTCTTTGAAGAATGGGATAGTGGAAATAAGTTTCATAAGGTTCATTCAGTTCAAAAAGATGGTGATAGCTATCAGGTTGTTATTCATGAAAATCACGGCGATGGAGTCGCTTGGGGCATCATCCCCGCATCGTCCTCAGGAATCCTGAGTTGGAAATCGTCGTTATTTTCTGAAAACGTTGGCGAGATCGAAGAGCGTGTCAAACTTGACTTAAACAAAGACGGCAAAACCGGGATTGTTGTTGAAGTTACCCCCAAAACCGATGATGTTGGTGATGTCGTCCTGGCGGTGAATTCCGATGGCGATAGCTATATCAAGGACAAAGAAAATGTTTTGAAGCTGAAAGATTTTGAAGGTAATGGCCTTCGATTTGATTTCGACCAGAAGAATTCTGATGGTTCGGGCTTTGAGCGAGAAGCGGTGCAGGCAGCCTGGGATTCTGAAGCCAAGCAATATGTGGTTGCCATTGAAGAAACATTTACATCAACCTGGGAAGGCAAAAGCTATTCGGACACGGAATGGGTGATCAACGCATTTAATGAGAATGGAGGGAGCGTCGGTCAAGATCTCTTCAATGTCGATATCGTTAATTACGAAAAGGTCTTTAACTATGATTTCAATGGTGATAAATCAATTGGTTTTGATAACAGCGCCCTCGAGAAAATCACTGCCGATACTTCGTCAGATTCGGGCGTTACTGTCAAGCGATTTAAAGGTAATGGTGATATTTATATCGTTGACAACGGAGCCACGAAAAAGGTTGCAGATGAATATGGTTTCGCTTTAGAGCTTGAAAGAGAAGAGCGTTGGGAGGGTGGTTCGTCATCTTCCGTTGTGGTCGCAGCCGAAGGAACAGCGAATGGCGGCTATGTTCTTGTCGTCAAGCATCAGGAAACGCACAGCGGCGGTGAGGATGAACAAGGATCCCGTGAGGAAAATGCAACCACGCTTAAGACATCTGCGGAGTCTCAATCTCAGTTAAGTGGATCTGATCCTGAAGTATCACTCGCTTCAACATCTCATTCTGGATTTAATTCAGCTCACAATATTATTGAACGATCAAAAAATGCAGATACGATAATCTCCACTGACTACAATTCGGCTTATGCGCTTGCAACAAGCTTCACAGGTGCATTGGAAGATGATATTTTAATCACATTCGAGGAAGATAACGGATGGTTGAATGTCAATGGTTCTTATAGCGGTGGATTTGTCAGTCATGATCATCAATATTTAGCTGGCACATCATCGCCATACAGCAGTTTCAGTCCAGCATCATCGTCTTCAGCCACAGGCCGCACAACCTTAGTGGCTGCTGATGCAAAGGGCGATCATGCCAACGGAACGGCAGAGGGCACGATTGAATATATTGTTGCGAATGGCGGTGAATTCGACGGCAATCGAGTTCACTTCAATCTGAGTAATGTTGGCCACAGTGGTGGACCTGATGAACCTGATCTTGCCCGTATCAACTCGGGCTCAAATATTGATCGAGGCATCAATATTACGCAAGGCTTTAATACTACAACTACACCTCCTGAACCAAGAGATCAATTTCTTGAAGTGTTGCCAAGCGAGCTAGAAGAAGGTGGACTAAATGTTTATTTTTATGGCAACGAAGCAGCTTCTGGAGATGCATTCAATAACCCAGTCTCTGCGTTTGGCTTTTACTTGATGGGTCGTGAAATCAAGAGAGATGTTTTTCTTGATGTCAGAGATACATCAAATTCCCTCATTCATTCCACGGTCACAACGGTTCCAGGTGATGCGAGCCAGGCAGTTGTTGAATATATTTCATTTCAAGCTGCTGAAGACCAGGCTGTTTCTTCATTCTCCCTTCGTGAAGCCTTTAATTCTTCAATTGATACTGCTAGTGCTCGTGATATCTTCAGCATTGATAATTTAAGTCTTAAATTTGCGGTTGATGGTGAAGAGGGTGGCAACAGCGAAGAAGGTGAGGATGAAGAAGAGCAAACTTCCACATATTATGAGATTTACAATTTAGACAAGGATGGCAAATCAAGCTGGTCAAATCCATCCTTTTTCACCGAAAGCATTGCAGGTTTTGAATCAGTTGTTAAGGAAGATATTAATAAAGATGGCAAAATTGGCATTGATGTTTCAAGTTTAACGCAGCTCACTACAGATACTGCCGGCATTGAGCTGTGGAAATCAACAGCCAATACAGTCCATATTGTTGATCCAACTACAAAAAAGCAAGTTGATGTTAAAGATCAAAGTGGAGGTTTCCCGACAGTTTTTGTTGACGAAAAATGGGATAATGGGTATTTCAGGATCACACCCATAGCAGCTTCTCTGTGGGATGGAGGGTCGTCAGACGATTATTATCGTGTAGCCGTGAAAGTTGAAGATGCCTATTTTGAGAATTCAACGGATAAGACACCTACGACGAGTCGCGTTGAATGGGAAATCTATAAGGTTTCACTTGATGGAATTCTTGATACTTCCGGTACGATCTTTACCCCTTCAATTACAACCTACGAAGATGAATTTAAGCAAGATTTGAATGGAGATAAGGACTTCTCTGGAAATATCGATATAGCTCTTCGTAATTCAGATACGTTCGGAGTCAAGCTAGGAGAAGCTGATGGTCAGATCTTTATTGTCGATGGTGAAAAACAAATTGCTATTCAGGATTCGTGGATTGAACATGAGGATAAATGGGAAGGTGGTAGCTCAAAAGCTGTCGTTAAGGCAGTCGAAAAAAATGAGGCTGGTCTCTATCAAGTTGCTGTCAAGCAAGACCATACCTGGACTGAACTCGATACTGGCAGGACTGGGCAAGATAGCGGTTGGCAAGTGTATGCAATCAAAGAGGATGGATCGGTTGATTTCTCTAAAACCATTTGGTCAGATTCGATTACCCCCTTTGAAACATCACTATTCAAACAAGATGTTAACCAAGATGAATTTGTAGGGGTTAACACTGGAAAGCTTGAGCGCTCTTCTCGAGATAAGAATGGACACTATTTGAAAAAGGATATTGACGGCTTGCTCTATGTCTTCACACCAGACGACAAACTTGAGTTTGCCGTTACCAATGAATTCAATGAGTTTCCTTCATTTGACTTTTCTGGCAGCTGGGGAACGAGTAATGCCGTAGCTGTTGAGAAAAATGATGATAATTCTTACTCTCTAGCTGTTGAGCGTACGGAAAAGTATTCAGGTGACGTAGAAAAATTCTGGGAAGTTCTATCCCTGAGTTCCACTGGCGTGATCGGCGATTCGTCTTGGTCTAGCAGCATTGAAGCTAAGGAAACTACGATCTTTAAGGACGATTTGGATTTATCGGGCAGTATCGGCTTTAATCTCAGTCAATTGATCGATGTTGCGACGGATCTAGGTGATGTTCGTTTAAAGCGTAAGCAGGGAATCACAAACAATCGAGACCAGTTTTTTATTGAAGATTCAACGGGTGGGGTTGTTGAAATCCTATATAGCTGGGGTGATTCTCCTGACTATACGGAACTCAATATTGAAGCTGATGTCACCTTCAGGCGTGATGCTGTAGCGGCAGAAAAAACAACATTAAATGGAAAGGATGTGTATGTTGTTGCTATCAAAGAATCTGAAATTAGAACGATTGATGGAGGTGAAAATGTTGATGTTCGCTGGAAGTTGGATTACGTTGACCTCAAGGGTTCTATCCTTGAGGAAGACTCTATTGAGACAGGCTCGATTCAGTCTTACGAATCAATTTTCAAGCATGATTTGGATAGTGATGACAAGGTTGGCTTAAATCTTGCTGGTTTGAGTGCAATCGGTACAGACAGTCAGGGTGTCTCCGTCAGTCGTAATGGTGATGCTATCTATATCACTGATGACAATCTGACTTCTAATAAGACATTCCTCGTACAGGATTACTGGGGAGATACTCCTGATATTGAGTGGGGCGATGAGAACTCCAGTTCAAAATCCAGGGTTTATGCCGTGGAGTCGTTTGAGGATCCCCTCGATAAGATTAATAAGTATCTTCTGGTTGTTAAAAATGAAGAGATTTTTGAGGGAGACACACCAACTGAGTCTTGGCAAACATTTAAAATTAAGGAAAAAAATGTAGGCCAGCAGGATTGGTATCTCGATTACAATTCAGCTACTACATCAAAGAGTGTTAGAAAAATTGAACCACTGATTAAGCAGGATCTAGATGGTGATAAGAATTTTGCGGTAATTAATCCAACTACCAAGCGAATCACCACGGATTTAAGCACGACCGGTCAAACAGGCATCAGCTTGCTCGAAGATGCTAATGGCAAGGGTGGTTTATATCTCCAAAAAGGGGCCCAGATTACAGAAATTGTTGATCCCAACGGAGGTTCTGTTGATTTCGCTCCAATCAAATGGGGTGGTATCAAAAAAGAACAAAAAGCCTATGCCGCTGAGGCAGTACTGAAGGATGGAGATATTGCATCCTATAACCTGCTTGTTAAAGAAACTGAGACGGATTTAGCTGGCAACGTCACGACTAAATGGAACAACTATGAGGTCAGCAGACTTGGGGTTTTAGACCAAGCCAGTAAGAGGTCTAGCGACAACTCTGAATTGTTTGAAAAAGACCTCAATCAAGATCTCAGTGGTGATAGCAAAATCTTTAATCCCGATACCCTTACTCTTTCAGCCTTAACAACTGATTCTGGTGTTGACAAATTATATACCGATGATGCTAACCGTTTGTATGTTCAACTCAGTGGATCTAATACACGTCAGGCGCTTTTTGATAGTGACGGAGATGCTTTAGTTGTTGATGAGCGTTATGTAAAAGGCAACGCTACCATTAATAAAACTGCAATAGCGATCGAATCATTGCGTACTGTTGATACGCCGTTTCTTCGTCTGTTGGTTGAATCGAAGGAAACCACTGGTGAAGTGACTAAAAAAACATATGAGACATTTAATGTTAATCAGACAACTTTTGAAGCAGATCAATCGACAACCATCGTTCATTCCAATCTAAAGCCTCTAGAGATTGGCTTTAACATGGATCTTGACGATACCCCTGGTGTGTATTCCTATAATCAGAAATCTGCTGTCAAGAAAAGCACGGATACTTATGGAGCAGAATTGAGATCTGTTGGCAATATTTTGTTTGTAACGGAAAAGACTGGGGGGCAAGAGACCACATATGACATTGTGGATAAAGCCTCTAGATTCAATGCTTCACTGGACGTTGAGAGTAAGGAAAGTGGCAAGCCGATCTTTAAAAAGGAAACATTGGCGATTGAGAAGAAGTTAGATAAGAAGGACGAATATCGTTTGATCGTCAAGGAAACATCAACATTCAATTCTGAATCTGATGTTTCTTATTTGCAGTACACCTTGGAAGAGGATAAAAAAACTAATTCTCTGCTGCTTGATAGATCCAGCATTGAGTTCCTAGCTGCAGGTGATATCGATGAAACAATGTATCAGGAAGACTTTAATGGGGATGGATCCAAGACAAGAGCTTCGACGAAATCCTCTACCCAAGGCTTGGTGAAAAAGGGTGCTGCAGTTAAGATCAAATCGGAATTTGAGTCGCGAGCCAACTCCGATTTTTCGACAATTAAGAGTGCATCTGATGCCACTGATGCTGCTGATATTGCGATATTTGGTTCTAAAACAAGTGCTGAATCTGCTGCGCGCAATGATATTCAGGTCAACGTTGCCAAGGACGTCTCCAGCCAAATGCTTGAGCAGGCCAAGAGTGATGCCGGTACAGCAAAGGTCAGCACAAGCACATCAAGTGCTTCAGAGTCAGTTGGTTCGACTTCAGCTTCAGCGAGCTCCAGCACATCTCAATCGAACAGCGATTCAACCTCTGCAGCCGTAAGTTCCCAGTCATCACAAGCTTCTAGTGGGTCTGCTTCAAGAGCAGTCAGCTCCCGATCATCACAAGTTTCTACTGGGTCTTCGCCAAGAGCAGCCAGCTCTAGCACGTCTCAACAACTTGGATCTGCATCTGAGGTGAAGATCAAGCCCCTAACAGATCTGCTCGACTTCAGTGTGACTTCAACTGATCCTTCCCAGTTTGGCCAGATCCAATCGGTTACAATCGTCCTCAATGATGTAGGAGCTGATGATGATGCTCCTATTTTCTACAAGAGGGATAAGTCGACAGGTGGCTTTGTTGCTTTTACATATGATGCCAATACTGGTGAGGGTGCTCTTTGGAATGCTCAAAATAAGACACTGACCATCAATGTGCGAGATAATGGCCGTTATGACTGGAATGATCAGTTAGGTGTTATCCGAGATCCTGGTTTTGTTGGTTTAACTGTCCAATCATCGACGACTCCCACACCACCAACACCAACACCAAAAACAAAAACAAAAACAAAAACAAAAACATCCTTATCGACATCTTCAACACCGCCTCCAATTCAATACCCTATTCCAACAGAGAATGGATATCTTATTTATAGCGATGCAGCTGATTCGCTGAAGAATCAAAGGGATGTCAAGTTTCGGATGATGGGTGGGAGTGACACCGTCCAGATTATCGGAGGTAAAAACAACTTTGTGAACGGCAACCAGGGGGATGATCAGCTTATCGTTCTTGATTCCCAAGACAGTCAATTCCTGGGAGGCAAAGGGCGTGACCTGTTTGAGGTCAGAGGTGGCACAGATAATTATTTTTATGGTGCGATTGGTGAGGATGTATTTAAACTGATTGCCGGTAAAAGTCATATTTCTGGTGGCGATGACAATGACACCATCGAAGTTCTTGGTGCTGTTGCTGGTACCTTTGTCAACGGTAACCGTGGCAATGATCTCATCACTGGAGTGGTTGCTGGTGTTACTTACAGAGGTGGTAAAGATGATGATCTCTTAGCTGTCTGCCAAGGCGATGTCTGGGGAGATTTAGGTGTTGATACTTTCCAGGGTGTTTCAGGTGATGGCTATGCAGTGGTTCGGGACTACACCGTTGGCGAGGACAAGATTGATCTTTCGATGGTGCAGGGGGAGAGTTGGAAAGCCGTTGACAACGGCTTGATGCTCACAGATTCTTCCGGTGATCAAATCATGCTGCTTGTTGGTATTGAAAGCGTTGATCAAGTTTCACTTGTTTAGGGAATTGCAGATGCCCCGTTTTAGATAGGTCTTTGCTGAATTTTTCGACCTGATCTAGTCATTCTTAAGTCATGATCTGGTCGTCTTAACAGATTCCTGACCTGTTCTGCAGGTTCATCTCATGCGCCTTGTTTTGCTTTTCTATCGGATTTAAGTTTGAAAATTATTCAATAAGATTATTCATTGATCTCTCAGTCTGCGCTCAGGCTTGTCTTTTCGCGGGTCGCTATCCAAGTAGAAGATTCATTGATGTCTTCATGTCACCTGCTATCGACGGCGATGTTCAGCATGGGTTGAGTGACACGCTGTTGTTTTCATTTTTATCCACGGCTCTATCCTCTGCTGCTGTTTGCTTTGTTTTGATTATGTGGTTTGATTTGCTCCCATAGGCTTCTGCCTGTTCTTTTCTCTGGTGCGTCTGACCAGACTGCGACAAGGCTTGTCCTGATCACCAGTAAGATGCCTTTCGGTCCTAGTCTCGGCGAACGAGTTCTCTAACCACATGTCGAGTCGACGGACCGCTTTATGGATCGGCAGCGCTCTCGGCCTGATTGCGATTGTTGCCTGGGTCGCTGAAATTGACATTGTTTTTCAGGAGTCAGCTGAAGAACAAGAGCCAAATCGAAAGTCGCTTGTGATTGACGGTGCTTCGTCTGGACAGAAAGCCGACGTCCAATAACAGTTGATTCAACGTCTTTGGGAGCTTGAGCACGCGTTGTCCAGGGCTCCGAGATTTTCAGCTTGAAGGCCGGCTCAGAGGATTGCAGGCTTGTGGGTCTGAAGCGATGTTGTTTCTAGGTTGTGGTCCGCAACTCTGTGATTGCTTTGACATTGTCCTGATTTTCGGTGGGTGTTTCTGTTTGACCATTCATATAAGCTCCCAGAACTGCGACCACAAATAACAGGCCAAGTAGAAGTAAATATTTCACGCTTCTGTGCCGAGTTTGTTTTCAGCTTACACATCTCTTGCCTGATACGACAACAGTTTTGATTTTGGTAAGCCTGAACGGCTGTTGTTAACTGATTGGTTTGCCATTAACGCTGGACTGCTGATCTTTCTTGTGTGCTCCAGGCGTTGATTGATCGATCGATTCTGTCTGTTTGGTTTTTTGTTGACCTGTTGGTCTGTTTTGACACGCTGATCCAGCTTGATTAGTCTTGCTCTAGTCGCCTTGAGTGCGTGGTACAGACAATTATTTTGGCGTTTCTTGGGCTTGCATGGGCTTTCTATGTAAGAAGAACTAAAGCAACGATCAAAACCTTAAGGTGTCAGCTTCGAGAACATCAGCTACAGGAACATGCAGCGATCAATTGGTGCTGCTGCGCTGTTCAACGGGCGGATAACAAGGATCAGCTATTGCAAGCATTCCGTCAATTTGTTGATACCGGTCGTGAAATCATTGACTTTCCGGACCGTCTCGCTGAATTTATGAGAGTGAATGGTCTGACTGAGGTTCAGCACATGAGGAACATCATTGTGCTTGATAAGGTGTTGCAAGCGTTTGATGAACGTTGATTTCTGCCGATTGGATTTCTTCCTCTGCCTATCGCTCACTGTTGATGGATTAATTTATCTCAGCAGCCGCCTCAGCTTCTGAGGACTTTGCTGGATTGATCTGAATGGAGAAAGCATTGTCCTTGCATTCTCCCGTGACGTCTGAAGCTTCGCCCGCCGGTATTAATGCCACTCCTCCTTTCTTTCCATAGTTTGGCCGACGGTATTGGTCACGTTCTGAGTAGCCAGCTTTGCCAGCATTGCAATCCACCGTCACTGCCACCACCTTGTCACTTCTGACCTCAAAAGATTGTCCCAGATTGAAGTTGAGAGTCGATGAATTGCCTGTTTCATTGCTCAGCGTTGTCTGAATGCTTGCAGGGCTGCAGATACTGGTGACATCTGTTGGTTTGCTGTACTCCGTGGCATAGCTGAACGGTAATTCCTGTGGGAAAACAGTCACGGACATTTGTAGTGGATGGTCTTTCCCTTCCAATCTCTTGTAATCCGTAGGGTAGGTTTCTCTAATACTGTCGTAAACCACCATTTGCAGAAGAGTTGGACTGCACCATGTCACAACTGTCTGTAGTTTTGATCTGTCGATCCCGATGGTCCCCTGTTGGTAAGGACCATTGTTCAGAAATATTTTTTCTTCAAACCGATCCGATGCAGTGCAGCCTGCTAACAGGGTTGAAATTGAAAGAACGATAGCAACAAAGCTCTTCATGTGTTGATCGATGATTTGAATACTGGATGTTGTGTGTAAGCGGCTTGATTCTTTCAGTCCATTTATCTCCATGGCTGTCTGCATTGTTTGCTTGTTTCGTTTCAAGCCGTAGCTCGATGAGGTCGATTCAGGACCCAGGCTTGATCGCTTCCTTGACCGATTCAACGCCTTTCTGTATTGCTTCTGCGGGCACTCTGAGCCTCTGTTGCTGGGTATTGGACCAGATGTTGACGGCGTAGACGATGGCACCACCCACGATCAATGCGGCAAGAACAAGGCCGACTCCGTTGCCCCCCTGTTGGATCACAACAGGCCTTTGCTGTTCCTGATCACTCATTGACCTGCCTCGAATGGTTCATCACTGACATGGTTGTAGCCATTGCCTGTTGTCTTGTCTGTCTGTGCGAATGGGTTTGATCGTTGGCATCGTTGCCGCTATGACGTGCCATAACGTCGCCAGTCCGGAGTGTTAGTGCCATGCTCACCACCAGCACCCGTCTGAAACTGCAGTCCATCCTCCGGCGAATGGCTGATGGTTGTAGTGTCAGCCTGTCTGATCGTGTTTATCTCCAGAAGTTCGCCGACCGAGATCGCACGGTCTCTTCCTGGCTTCGTCGTGCTCGGCGACAACAACTTGCAGGGGGCCATCTTGAAGGTCTGGACAGCCTTCTCGATGGTCTTGATCTTGGCAGTGCAGACCCAGACCAGCAGCACAGCCCCGATGCTGATGACCTCGGCGATTGGTTCGCGGGCGCCGATTCCTGGCTGAGACGTGACTGAGGTTCGCTTAGCGTTGGCTCAGCGCATGCTCTCGTTTTGAACAATACCTCCCGGGGAGTGATTTACGTATCGGTTTGGGTTGTGATCTGGGGCACGGCGTCTTCTCTTGTTGACTGGTTGCTTCTCCACGCAGATCTTTATCAAGAGGGGAGTTTCGGTCAGGCCGCCACCTTCATCGGTTATGGAGCTGCTGCCTCCGTTCTCGCGGTCCGTCTTTCCAGTCGCTTCCTGTTCAAAATCCAGTCTGCAGAAGATGGCGCAGATGCAGATCAGTCATCCAGATGAGCAGGCGCTCGATGCACAGCAAGTGCTGCAAGCAATCCGCCCACAAAGCCGGACGCATGTCCGATCCAGCTCACGCCTGCGGGAGATGCCCAGGGCAGCAATCCTGGTAACGCGCTTCCGTAGAGCAGCAGGGCAATGATGCTCAGCACAATGGGCAGTGGTCGCCTTTCCAGAAAACCGATCAGCACCAGATAGCCCAGCAGTCCATACACCACACCCGATAATCCGTGAGCTCCGACCGGCCAGAACAACCAGATCGGAATCTCCATCACAATCACGGCGATCCACACGCTCAGATAGGCCCTCTGGCTCCGTGCCAGCACCAGATAGCTGAGCGGAAGGAACACCAGGCTGTTGGCGATGAGATGGCCGAAGCCCTGGTGGCTGAATGGTGCGGTGAACAACGACCACCAGGGTGTTCCAGGTCCCATTGCCAGGTTCCAGCGACCGCCGAAAATCAATTGATCCACCAGTTCCTGCAGCCAGGCCAAGCCGAGCAGAATCAGAGGCAGAGCGATCAATGCTTCAACAGGTTCTCTGGGATCACTGAAGCAGTTTTTGGCTGATCCCGGTTGGTCGTGTTGATGACAGCCGGTGATCATGTGTCGGAAGTCAGCTCCGACCCGCTATGAACTGACCAGTCAGCGAGCGGATCACACCATGACCACCAAGTGTGAGGTGATCGTGATCGGCAGCGGTATCGGTGGTCTCTGCTGCGCTGCGTTGTGTGCCAGGGCCGGCCATGAGGTCATGGTTCTCGAGGCCCATGGCCACCCCGGTGGTGCTGCTCACGGTTTCGAGCGGCAGGGATATCAGTTCGAATCGGGACCTTCTCTCTGGAGTGGACTTGGCCGCTGGCCTAGCAGCAACCCGTTGGCCCAGATTCTCAGGGCCTTGGACGAACCTCTGGATGTGATTCCCTATCGGGACTGGGATGTGCTGTTCCCGGAAGGGCATCTGCGCATCGGGGTGGGCGCTGACGGCTTCGAACAGGTTGTCGCTGATCTGCGCGGAACGGCAGCGGTCGAGGAGTGGCGTCGATTCGCTGAGGTGTTGCAGCCGATCGCTGCAGCGGCGGACGCCCTGCCGCTGCTGGCACTGCCTCCGGGTGGGCTCGATGGTCTTGGCCCTCTGCTGCGGCGCAGTGGTCGTTTGCTTCCCCACCTGCCGGCTCTGCGCCATCTCAGCGGTGCCTTCGGCCCACTGGTGGATCGCCACCTTCAGGATCCCTTTTTGCGCCATTGGGTTGATCTGCTCTGCTTTCTGATCAGTGGCATGCCCATGGCCGACACCAATGCCGCTGCCATGGCAACACTGTTCGGTGAATGGTTTGAACCGGAGGCCTGCCTCGATTTTCCCAAGGGCGGGAGTGCTTCCGTTGTGCAGGCTCTGCTGCGCGGACTTGAGAAACATGGCGGCAGCCTGCGCCTTGGAGCCCGCGTGAAGCGGGTTTTACTGGATGGTGATCGGGCCGTCGGCGTCGAGCTGGTCAACGGTGAACAGTTCGCAGCAGATCATGTGGTCAGTAACGCTGATGCCTGGAGTACGGCAAAGCTGTTGCCTGAAAAGACATCACCCTCATGGCGCCGCCAACGTCTCGAGACTCCTGCCTGCGCCTCCTTTCTCCATCTGCATCTGGGCTTTGATGCCACCGGCCTTGAGGATCTGCCCATTCACACGGTGTGGGTTGGAGACTGGGAAAGGGGAATTGATGCCGAACGCAACGCCGTGGTGGTGTCGATTCCGTCGGCTTTGGATCCATCGATGGCGCCTCCCGGTCAGCACGTTCTGCATGCCTACACGCCGGCCAATGAACCTTGGTCTCACTGGAGTGGTTTGGAACGATCCACGGCTGCTTATGACGAACAGCGTGAGCAGCGTTGTGCGGTGTTTTGGCAGGTTCTTGAGCAGCGCATCCCCGATCTGCGCAGTCGCTGCCGAATCGTGATGGAGGGCACGCCCCTGACCCATCGCCATTTCCTGTCGGTGCATCAAGGCAGTTATGGACCAGCGCTGTCGGCTGCAAAGGGGTTGTTCCCTGGTGTGCAGACACCCCTGCAAGGTTTTCTTCAGTGCGGTGCCAGCACCTTCCCCGGGATCGGAATTCCGCCTGTCGCCGCCAGTGGTGCAATGGCCGCCCATGCGATCACTGGACAGCGGTCTCAGAAGCAACTTCTGGAGAGCCTGTCTCTCTGACCAACATCAAACCTGCAGCAGCTGCGTCTTGGTGAGCCTCTGCGGACGCGCTTCGTCGCTGGCTTCTCTAGGTTCCGGTCGTGTTGGAGAGAAGGACTTCCCCGTGGTCGTGCAGGTTTTGAACGACAACGAGCGCTTCAAGCTCGATGACGGTGATGATGCGCTGTTCTACAGCGACCCCCGTTTTGTTCAGCATCTCGATGCAGCGTTCCGCTTGCGCTTGACGCAGCTCTACAGCGAGCGCATTCCCAGTTGTGCAGTAGTGCTGGATCTGATGAGCAGCTGGGTGAGTCACCTGCCCGAGCAACAGCGCTACGAGCAGGTGATCGGTCATGGGCTGAATGCTCAGGAGTTACAGGCCAATCCGCGACTCGATCGTCACTGGGTGCAAAACCTCAATCGCGATCAGACACTGCCCCTTGACGACGCCAGTATCGATTGCACGTTGATCGTGGCCGGCTGGCAGTATCTGCAGCAGCCCGAAGCCGTGGCTGCTGAACTGCTGCGCATCACCCGACCCAGGGGGCAGGTCATCTGTGCTTTCAGTAATCGCATGTTTTTCACGAAGGCACCTCAGATCTGGACCGATGGCGGTGATGGTGATCACCTTCGCTACGTGGCGGAGGTGATGATGGCCCAGGGGTGGCCCAAGCCTGAACTGGTTGCTGAACAGACGCAGCAAACGGGCCCTCTCGGTTGGGTCGGTGCCAAGGGTGATCCCTTTTTCGCCGTGATTGCCACCAAACCCTTGGTTTCAGATCACGTCTGAGTCTTCGCAGGCAATGGGCTGCCAGCCGCTTTGCCATTGCGTCTTGTCCTGAAGCAGGTTCCAGCTCTCCCTGAGTCGCACCTGCGGATCCAGCAGTGAAGCCAGTTCCACCCAGCGTTCAGCACCACGCCCACCTTGCAGAACCACGCGGAAGTGACGTCGTCCTGCTCGAGGGGCAAGGCTGGTCCAGGCTTCGGCCGGTTTCCAGGGCACAGATCTGCAGGACGACGCTGGCGAACATGATCATGCCTCGCGCTGTGCAAGCTTGGTCACGTAGGGGTTGAGTTGAACCGGACGGCTCAGCAGCTGGCGATGGCTTCCTGCAAGCTCACCACGGGCTGTTGCTTTGAGCTGGTGACCTCGAGGATTTTGCCGATCGAATCGGAGGTGTTCAAGGCTTCGAGGCAGCAACGTGCAACCAGACGGCGAGGAATTGAATCGCTCTCCTGCTGGTCAGCTCCAGTCCACAGGACGCCCTCCCCTTCCAGGTCGTCTTCGCGCTCGTTCAGCCCTCCAGGTCTGATCACTGTCCAGTCGAGCCCGCTGTTCTCCAGATTGCGCTCACCCACACGCTTCCAAACCAGGATCAATCCAAACAGGTTGAGAGGGTGTTTCCAGCGCCCTGCGCACAGGGAACTCACCAGGACCACACGGTTGACACCAACACGCTTACAGCTCTCGATCTGGCGTTCGACGCCCCAGGCATCAACTTTCATCGGCCCAGTCAAGTCAACAGATGGACGTGCTCCTGTCGCGATCACCAGAGCGTCCACCCCGCGCAGAGAGTTGTCCAAGGCGTTCGTATCCGTCAGGCTGAGTCGGTGCTGCTCACAGCCTTCTAGTGATGCGGGGATCTGGGATTCAGGCCGCAGCAGCAGCCTGGCCTGATCTCCTGCAGCCAGCACTTCTTCAGCTACACGGAAGCCTGTTTTGCCTGAGGCACCGCTTATGGCAATCGTGCGCGTCATATTCAATGGATGCGAGCACGAAACTTAGCCATAAAGCCCATCACCAGGCCCCGCCCCTAATTCGTGAGCTGTTTTGGGGTGACAGCAGACGTGGCTCCGATTGCCCTCCACCGCCAGGGAGGCATCAGAGCAAAACCACCTCGATGCATAGCCTTACGAATAGACTAGGATTGTTTACATAAATTCATGATCGCGTCGATGACTGGCTGCTTTACTTCCATCGACGTGCTCATCGCTTTTGCTCCCGTGATCGCTGCAGGTGTCGTTGATGTGCTGTCACAACCGACTGACCTGCCTTCCGTTCAGGCAAGGGGCTGATTGATGTCGATCGATTCGCGCTGTAAAGAGCAGCAGTCTGTTGCTGATCAGATGTTCATGGACTTCAAATACACCAGGCCAGGTTCTCAGGAGCAGGTTCGTGCATTGTCGACCCTTAGTTTCCTTTTTGGCATGTGGTCCGATTTTCTGGCGAGCGAAGAGCGCCGAATGACGTCGGCTCTCAATCTTGAGTCTGGTTCGTCGTGATCAGTCTTGTTGGCATCAGCTCTTCGCATGCTGAACGATTCTGGCGTTGATTGATGCTTTTTTGATGTGTAAGAGATATAAATGTAAAATAATTTGCCAAAGTTTCAGCTTTTTGCATTTCAATTTCTTTGTTGAAATCAGCTGATGCAATGTTTGTTGATAGGGTTTGGCATGGCGACAATTTCCTTAAATTATTTATGATCTGAGGCTGTTTTGTGAAATCGATCTTCGGTTATTCGACTAATTCTTCTCTGATGGCCTTGACGGCACTATCTGTTCTGTTCCTTGCGTGGAGTTTTCTGATCACTGCCTGGACATGCTGTCGTGCTGTGACATCTGCTATATGTAATTCCTTGCCGATTTCATGATTGGTCATGCCGTCGCAAACTAATTCAAGAACGTTAAGCTCGCGCTTGGATAAAAGATCACTCTTTCTCAGATGGCTGGGATCAAGAATGTGGTGAATCAAGGGGTCGACGTAATTGATTTTCTCATTGACTGAATGAAGGACGTGGTGAATCGTAAATGTTTCAAATCCGCGCTGCGTCAGGATGATGTTTGCCCTTGAATCCAGTGCTTCCTTCAGTGATGATGGATTGACCGTATTCATTGTCAGCACAGTGATGTGCTTTTCCCCTGATGCGCTCAGGGCCTGATGATGAATGGCGTTGATCAGGCTGATGCCTGAACCATCATCAAGTCGCCCGCTGATGAAGATCAGCAATGGATCGTGAGACTCTTCAATGAGCTCAATGCACTCGCTCTGAGAGGTGCAGACACCGATCAAGTGATCCGTCTTGGATTCCGGGTCAATGGCAAACAGCGTTGCCATTGAAATAGCGGTTGGTTTATGACCGCAGCAGATTAATATTTTGTGCCCCCAGTCTGATTGGTTGATCATCTTCTGCCATTTGTCGAAGCTCTCATTGAGAAGTATTTTCACTGAGGCTTGAGCGCGCTTTACTCAACGTATCAATCCTTTATTTGCTCGTGTGGGGATGATATGGAAGTTCATCCGTTCTGATCGCGTGCTCTTTGAAGTGGTTGATCTCTTCCGCTGAATCTGTTAATCAGCCTGCCTCTATCGGCATTGCATTTCCGCATCTTCAATCCGTCACTGCAGTGACGGATGATGTGAGAGCGTTTTTCTCCTGTGATTGCTGATGATTGCCGTTCAACTGATGGCAGCACTGGTGCTGCTGGGCCTGGTCGCAGTTGCAGTTTGCTTTCGCGATCTCAGGCGCCTGCACCGCGCTTCCTTCGTGGCTTTGAAGGGATGCTTTGTGTTCAATGATTTGAGTATCGATTCCTACGGCGTCAGTGCCCTATCTACGCGATAAGGAGTGTGCACGGAGTTCTGCTCCGGTAAGCGCTTAGGGGGAGTCAAGACGGGCCGCCACCCGTCTTTTTTTGTTGCGTACAGAATCAAGGCTTCTTCATCAGTTTCTATGCCTGGCAGGGATGTTGATCTTGTTGTGATCGGTGCTGGGTTGTCCGGTTGCGCGTTGGCGTCAGCTCTGAGAAACAAGGGTTGGAGCGGGACCATCCAGATTTTGGAAGCGGGCCGAGGACCTGGTGGACGCTCAGCGACCAGGCGACGGCGCGATGACCCTCTCTGGCGCCTGGATCATGGAACTCCGACCCTGAGCTTTCAGTCCGAACCTTCTGGGCCGTTGCGGGAGTTGATGACATCGCTTGAACAACGTGGTGTTGTTCGCGTTGATCACGATTCGGTCGTTGGTCTGAACCACCACGGTGCCGTGGTTGAGCCTCCTGATCACCCTCTGTTGCGCGGGCCGCGCTGGCGAGGCATTCCAACGATGGCAACTGTGGTGGAGACGTTGCTGTCCGATGGCGCAAATTCCGTTGATGCCTGTTTTGGAGAGCGGATTCAGACGCTCTCCAGAGTTGATGAGCGCTGGGTGTTTCCAGGTGGAATTAGGGCCTCGGGACTCGTGCTGAGCGGAACACTCCTCGCCCATCCTCGTTCGTTGGCGATGCTGGGCTGGAGAAATGTGCCCTTGCGTGAGGCTGTCCCTGAGGGGCACGATCCTGTGCTTGATCAAGCACTCGCCTGGATTGCCGGTCTTAACGCAAGCGTCCGTTGGAATCTGATGGTGGAGTTTGCGGGGATGGCTTCCGATCCATTGCCTCGGCAGATCTGGCTAACCCCTCGCGCTCAGCAGCAATTCGCAGTGGAACGCATTGTGCTTCAACGACAGCCGCAGGGGCGTCTTGGCCTGGTGATACATGGTCTTGATGATGGTGCGTTGATCACACCTGAAACACAGCCAGAGTTGATGATTGTTCATGAACAGCGTTTGCTGAGCCTTCTACCAGAGCTTCTACGGCCCTGGCCATCACTGCAGAGGAGGGTCTCCAGTGCTCGTTCACTTGGAGTGATGCGCTGGGGAGCTGCTCAACCCTTGGACGAGGGAATGCCAAAAGCACTGCAGTGGTGCAGGCAAGCCCGTGTGGGTTTCTGTGGCGACTGGATTGCGGGATCTGGTTTCGGCATGGCGGAGGGGGCTCTCCAGAGCGGTCTCGATCTGGCCGAGTTGATCGCGTCCTGAACTTCGACTCTCCTTGGAAGAGGCCGTACCCGTCGTCGGTTCATGCATAACAATCACAGGATTGTGATAACTGCTGGCCGGATACCGCAGAGCGCGTCACAACAGAGAAAAGGTCGTTTCCCATGCGCAGCCGATTTCAGCCTGTCCGGGTTCATGCCAGTGTTCACGATGATGAGCCATGCCAGTGTCAAGACTGTGTGGCTCTGCGCCGTCGTTTGACCCAGATGGTCAATCAGACCAAGCCGTTGCCTGGGACGCATCGTTCTGTTTATCTCTGCCGTTGAGCTCAAACGAATTTCTGATTGTCTTGTCAAGTCAGCACCGGGCTTCTGACAAGCGTCTTCGTTGACAGTCACAGTTGATCTGGTTTGGTCTCGTCACCATTCAGATCACACTTTTGCGATGGCTTGATTCACTTTGAGGAATCACCCAATGTCTCAATCCTGAATACTGAAGCGTTAGAGAATCGTGACGCTCTATTGATAATGAGACGTCATCCGGACACCCTTCTGGCCGCTCATGCCACATGGGCACCAATGCCGGCAGCGCTTGCTGAGGTGGTCTCCTTGCAGCCGCGGCTGTATGAGTTTGCAGCCCACCATCGTGCTGCAGTGAGCATTCACTCCGCTGGCGCACAGTTCTGACGCTCCCTTCCATCGACGTCCTCCAACGCTTCGATTGCTGCTTGACGGCTGGTACGTTTGCGCGAATGCGCTACTTGGCAGTTACTCCAGTGGCTTCAGAAAAGCTTCTGATCATCTTTGGGCAAGATCCCCATTTCAGAGGATGTAAGCCTTGTGTTGATGCGTCATGGTGATGGGTGCAGGGTGCTGAATCAGCCCTTAGAGGCGAGACCGGGGGCTTTTTCAGTGCACTCTCAATGGTGTTCGATCCCCTCGAGATTCCACCGGATGCTCTGCCAGTGGGCAGAATCAAGCTCGTTGATTCAAGGTAATGCAAAGGTGGATCGCAGCTCTGCTTTGCCTGGCAACTGGTCTTTTTGTTTTGGCGAGCGGAGTGAGGACCGATTCCACCATTCACGTGGGTTCAAGAATTCCACCTGCCGAAGCCCATTGTCATCGGGTTGGAACTCGGACTACTGATGAAGGCCGGGTTCTGAATGTTTATGCCTGCCGCCCATGAAAAAGAGGCAGAGTGCCAGCCCTGCCCTGAACTTCTCGTCGTGCTTCCCACTGCTTGGACGCAGGCAAAGCTTCTCTTCATCGCCGGAATCTGGTCGTATGCATGGACACCAAATCGCTGTTTATTGGCCAAAACCCTTATTCGATGATTGCTTTTGAACTTTCTTTGTTTTCGATTCAGTTGTTGCTTCCACAGCAGAATCTTTGAAAAATATCCCATCTAGCCAGATGGTGATGATATAAACAACGATCAGGACTGGTATCAGGACAAGCCACTGATTATCAAGTTCGTAAGGAATTTTCTGAACCCCAAAAATCGCCAGGTATCCGGTGATCAGAGTGAAGATGAATCTGCGAATGCTGGAGGGATTCAAGGCGGGGTGGCGGTTTTGTCGAGTAGTTCACATTCACGGCTGCTATCGCCTCGTGAGGAATGAAAGCGAATGTGAATCGAATCTGTGTAGACGTTTAGGTTCAGTCAACACCTGTGCGACTCACAAGGCATCCAGCTGTAACAACAGTGTTGGTTGAAGAGGTTTGTCTTGGCCTATTCAGGCTTCAGGGATTTCCAGCGCCTCGCCGAGGCTCTCCAGGCGTTGTGCATTCACGCCGAGGTCGGACTCTCCGAGGCGGGAGATGGAGCGTGCCTCCAGAGTGACCGCATCGTTGGCATGAAGTTCAACGTCATCGACGAAACCAAAGATCCTGCTGCTGTAGGTGGCATGCAGGTAGTTGGAACTCTGTTCAATGATCTCTGTGCGAGGAGTGCCTTTGATCCGTTCAGACAGCTGTTTCAGGGCAGCGGAGGAATCAGCAACCTGCCATTGGCTGCTTGCGCAGTGCTCAGGACCTGGGCAGGCACTCAGGTGTCCGCCGTTGACACCCAAGTCGGAGGGCATGGGCCCAACAAAATGGAACAGGGCCAGAACGAACGGGATGGTGATCTGAACCACAATGGAAGGCATGCTGATCAATAGCCAAGGCTTTCATTCATCTTATGAGCCCTGAGTGACGAACATTCCCTGATCGAAGTCATGGGCAGTGATCAAGACAGGAGCAGAAACGTTCAGTCGTCGGCTTGTCTCATGCGCAATCCTTTCCTGATCAGAATGTGTCAAGTATTGGGTCACTGTTTCTCTGTGTGGCTATTGCTTGGAAAGCAGTCCTGTTAGTCATGAGAATCCTGAGTGCAATTCTGCTGGGTTTCCTACTGTTTGCTTTTGGGTCTGGCGCGATTGCAAATGATTTATCCATCTCTGGCAGCGGAAGAAACAGAGAGGTGACCCTGAACAAATTGCTGTCAAAAGTTCCGGAAGGGGCGGCAATCACAGATGCGTCCTGCAAAAGGATTGGCATCGCTGGCCTGAATTATCAGTATCGATGTTCCGTGGCCTGGGAATTCAGCAATCAATACCTGGGCGCACAATAACTGCGGTCTTCATCCCTGCCCTTTTCTGATCAGGTCCAGCGCACGGGATCATCCGATTTGAGGTGTTGCACGTGATCGGTCGCATGATCGAGCAGGTCATGACTGATCGTGAGGCAGATGCTGTCCAGGGGCAGGGAAAAGCTGCTGCAATCTGCGTCAAACGGACCTTCAACATAGGCACCGATCCGTTCCGCCATCAGGAACAGCACCACGATCACCACACTTCCAAAACGACTTTGTGAGTCGGGACCCAGGTCGTGGAAATACAACAGCAGCAACAGAACGAATAACCAGTTCAGAAGCCTGACGAAAACCGCGTAAGACGCTGGGAGTGGTGTGTTGCGGATTCGCTCCAGGCCCCCAATGGCATCGGTGCAGGCGTTGCCTACTTGCATCAGCTGCAGACGTCCGAATCCATCGGTCAATCCTTGGCGATGGAGATCCCCGATCCATACCCCCCTGAGCTGTCCCAGCTGGCGCAGGTTGGTGGTACTGGGCAACTTCAGATCCTGAAGCAATTGATCCTGCAGCTCCCTCAGGTCTCGCTGCCAGAAGTTGCGCAACTGAAAGTTCAGCTGCCAGACGATGGCAACCTGCAGACGCAGCAACTTGCGTTCCTGGCGTCCGGGCGGCCTGCTGCTATCGAGATGGGCCCGCAGTGAGTCTGCCCAGTTTCGGCTCACGTTCACAACGCTTCCCCAGAGTTTCCTGGCTTCCCACCAGCGTCCGATTGCCTGGGTGTTGCGAAAGCCCAGAAAAATCGATGCGGCGATGCCCATGATCCGCACCACGCTTTCATTGGCGGTCCAGTTGCGGGGGATCCAGTCCTGATGGACGAGAACAGTGATCAACAGCAGCACCAGCAGGTCGAAGCGCATGCGCCAGAGCAGCTGCAGCAAAACGAGTGCGTAGTCCTGTCTTCGGGTGCTTGGTGGATAGCCGTAGTCGCCAGAGTCGCTCATGGGCTGCTGTTGCAGTGACTCGATCACAGCCGCGATCATCGCTGGCCAATCACGCATTCCATTGCCCAGGCTCGAAGCGTGGGGCCGGCGCCGAGTAATCATGGTTTCCTGATGCCGCGACCGACCCCGCGATGATCTGTGTGACCTCCAACTGCCCGGAGAGTGTGATCCTGGCCCTGGGTGTTCGCGACTGGCCGGTCTGGGCCTGTGAAATCAGCTCTTTCCCCTGGCATTACGACCAGCGGGAAACCTGTCTGCTGCTTGAGGGTGATGTCACGGTGACACCCGAAGACGGAGAGTCGGTTCGATTCGGTGCTGGCGACCTTGTTGAATTTCCAGCAGGGCTGTCATGCACCTGGCAGGTTCATCAACCCGTTCGCAAGCATTACCAATTCGACTGAGCAAAACGCTGGGTTGCGCGAAAGTTCAGCGCTCAGAATTCAGCGTCAGCGGCCCACTGGGGCCTGCATGGAATCCAACCGACGCGCAGGAGTTCACCCCAGAGGCGTTCAGCAGTGTCCTGGCTCAGATGAACGCGTGTGCTCAGCAATGGTGCTTGGTCTGGAAAAGGTCGCCCTGAATCCACGAACACCCTCGGATCGCATTCCCAACTTTTTTCGTCGGCATGGAAGCGTTTCGTGTCCTGGGTGCTGGGATCCTGGATCCAACCATGGCTTGGCATCGTTTCCGTGGGGTGATCAGGGACGCACGCATCCACTCCTCAGCCTTGAACGGTGCATAGGGGGAGCTCGGAGCCATGGATCCTCTGCTAATACATCTGTTCTAGTGCTGTAGTACAGGTGTGTCAACGCAAGGCTTTGCTGTCTTTTGGTCGTTGCCGCTGTTGGTGTCGTCGCGTTTCCGCCAATGCGTACATTGATGGTTCTGCGAACGGACTGCGGTCCGTCAGGTTCGAGCTGCTGCGACAACGATGATTTATCTGGCTTTCCGCTACGGCAATCTTGAGATGAGCAATCTCAGCGTTGTGGTGATTGTGGCCGCAGGGGTGTTGTCGTTGGTGTTTTTTGTTGTGGCTTCCCTGAACACGGACACCCAGGGGCTGATTGATTCAGCTGTGCAGAAATTTGACGACGACGATTCAGGCCGGCCTGGGTGATCACACGTTTTGCTGCCGATTTCAGCTGGTCAGACAGGGATTTCAGCCTCAATCTCCCAGCCTTGATCCGTGAGTTCTTGGATCTGCAATGGGGCTTCCTGGGATGGAACCTCAACAAGGAGGAAGTCCTTTCCCTGATGGCAGTAAATCCTGGTTTGACCGATCACGGCGGGGGCTCCCGGGTGACACACGACCATCAAACCCAGTTTTGCGTCCAGAGACAAGAGACCTGAGCCAGGCTTTCCTGTTTGCTCACATTGCTGGCTTGGAGCAGGCCCTTCAGCTTCGACGATCTGGTTGGACGTGGTTCGGCGTTCGGTGTGTTGGTGATGTGGCCTGATTGATTTGTTTAGCTTGTTGACGCCCCTTTTTGTGGAGAACTGATCACTGTTTTTGGGCTGATGGTGCGGCTTCATTCGTTGTTTGACTTCAGCTTTCAGGCTCTGTTCGCTGGCGTTCTCGCTTGACGCGATGGTGTCTTCGTTGCTACTGCGCAGTCAGTGATGGATCCGTCAATGTCTCAAGCACGTGAACTGATTAATGCACACCTTTATCCAGTGCTTTTGATCTTTGCTGTGATCTATGGAGCGATCCAGATTTCTCCGCTGGCGAATCAAGCGCGGTATTTCAATCACTGCGTTGACGAGGTGATTCGTGAAAGTAATGTTGAGAAAATGTCGTTCGCAGAAAAGCGCGCTCTGGGCGTGAGGCTCTGCAATGGGACTTCTCTTTGAGGGATTGTTCTCGGAGAATGATGGGACCTTTCAGCGATTTTTTCTCGTCTCGGAGCTGAGGGGAGAGAGGTCTTCTGTTGAATTGTCAGCATTGATCTTGTCTGTCAATTTTTACTCTATATCGCGCTACGAGTCGAATTCTCGTTTGAAATAGTTGGCGGCAATCTCCTCTGGCTTGAACCCTTCCAGTACCAATTCAGCCAGTTCGATCAGCCATGTTCTTCGCATCATTTTCTGATGTGGCTGTCCATCAATGGCGCAGGGAAAGGTCACGTCATAGCCGCGATGCCCAGCAGGAGTCTTCGCCTCTCGACGGGTGATCCCGTAGCCGGCTTCTTGAAGAATGTTGCGCGACAGCTCGTAAGGCGTGACCTGCCTTTGAGCTGCCAACCTCTGGACCCGTCCCATGGTCAGATTTGTCTGTTCTGTCCCCACGCTGCATCGTTTATTGCTTGTCGGCAAGTTTCATCCATATTTTCTCAAATTCACATTTGATACTTGCCACGATTGAGTGCATTTGAGCTGAAGTAAATAAAACTGACTTTTTAGAGTGGGGTGTTGATTAAGAACATCGCCACCCCGCTAAGTGCGGGGTTTTTATTGCCTACAGAAGATAGCAAAGCCAAAACTGCCTACTGCAGCTCGTATCAATATCAAAAGCAGGTCAAGATGCTGAGCTAATGGGTCTTATGCAATGCAGCGTTCCGTACGTCTGTCGCTTTCGCTGAGCGGTGTTGCTGCACTGGCACTCTCTAATGGTGCTCTGCTGCCTGCCAGTGCTCAAGAGGCAGGTGGCGCAGAAGACCTCGGGGTGATGGAGATCAACCTCAAAGACGCCATCAACTTCAACTGGGGGTTTCAAGGAGCCTTGCAGGGAGCAGGCACACCGAATCAAGCTGGTATTGGCGGGTTCTTGCCGCTGTCTGTTGGCGATAACAGCGTCTTGTTTGTTGACGCCCTCGCCAACGTCAATTTCGCTGATTACGGGGGCTACAGCAGCATCATCAATACAGAGGTTGCTGGCACCACCATCAGCACCTCCTCAAGGCTTGGCTACCGCTGGCTGAATAACGATCGCTCCTGGATGTTCGGGGTGAATGCTGGCTATGACAGCCGCCCGATGAACACAGGCAATGCTGATACCGGCGTGGATGTCACTCATAAGCGTGATGTCTTCTTTCAGCAGGTTGCAGCAGGTTTAGAAGCAGTCTCTGAGAGCTGGAATTTCAATGCCTATGGCTTGTTCCCTGTTGGTGATACTGAGCAGGTCTTGAATGACCGTTACCGCGGTGGTGCACTGCATACCTACGGCTTAGATGTTGGTTATGCAATCACCCCTGAGTGGGACGCCTCAATTGGTTACTACTACCAGCATGGCGATGACCTCACAGCGAATGATGCAAATGGTGTACTGGCCAAGCTGGCCTATGAAATCACAGATGGTTTAAGGCTTGGCTTCAACGTCTCCTACGACGAGGCATTTGAAACCAGAGTTTCAGGCAATATCGAATATCGCTTTGGCAGCGGTAATGCAACAGAAGTTGAGAAGAAAAAATGGCAAACACCAGTGATTCAAGCTCTCACTGAATCAGTCAAACATCGTGACGTAAGAGTTCATGATGCCAATAAATATCAAGGCGAAAAATGCAAGACCGGATCAGTATACAGAAAACACAATGGTAGAACTTATCATTGCAAAACAACTTGGAATGGTGGAGGCACTTGGGGATCCGCTTGAGCTGACTGATGTTGATCGTTTGCTGCTGCTGGAATACGCAGAAGCCAAGGGGTTATCCGTTGTGGATCTGGGGCCAACACTGGTGGAAGTGCTGTTGCCGAAAGACCGACAGGCGGGGCTTAATTACTAATCAAGACTGCAATCAACTAGCAACTCCGGCCAATACTCGCTCAGCGGCAGCCTGTTCCACCGGGACGCCCGATCACAGGTGGATCGTTATGGTCTGCAGCCGCAATGGGAACTGAATGACTACCCGATTCACGGGTCTGCTCTTTCATGACTACACCAGTCGCTCTGTGTGCCGTGGTCAAGTGGCGATCACATGAAGCTCAACTTTCAGTAGAGCCTGACATCAAAAGCACCTGTCACTAACATAGAGGTATAAAACTGGGTTTTACAGATCTAAAATGACTTTATCCACAGTTCTTGTGTATGTTTCAATCCCTTTCGTGTTAGTCACGCTGTACTTCGGTACAAGGAATGGTTTTTACAATACAGATAAGTATGACGGAGACGGAACCGCTCATAAAGTTCTAAAGTGATTTAACAAGAAAGGTTGGTTGGATGATGATGACTTCATCGCCATTGGCTAACAACCTGAAATAGATGTGGGCTCAATGCCGGGTAAATTCGCGCCAGTAATTGGGATGAATAATCACTGATTCAGTATTGCCAGATCCTAGTTTTTCACTTGCTGTAACACTGATATCGTATGTAATGCTCCACCTTGGATTTTCCCCTTCGTAAACAGTTACTGAGTGGGACAACCCTGAAGGGAAAACAAGGAGATCAAAAGGCTGTGGAGAGATTTTAGTGATTAGAGCAGGGAATTCCATTTTTGCAGAGTTGATTTTAGGAATATTGGGAAGACTAGGTCTGTCCATATGAAAAACAAGATTTCCACCTGAATCCGGATCACATCGCAGATAAAAAACTGCTGCTAGAACCGAATTAAAATGAGCATGTCGCTTGATCGATGCATCTTTTCTTGTAATTACAGGCCAAGACTTTTGGTGGAATAATGCAATTCGGCTTGAGTCGTAACCCAGGTCACTTAAATACTTGACAACAATCTTTTCGACTTCGACGGTTAGCCAATTAAACTGTTTTAATTGGTGTAAGTGAGCCATACCACCTTTCTGATCCCAAAATTGTTTATTCGACTCATTGCTTTTGTCCTGGAGATTTTGCATGAATTTAATCATGCTTGTCAGCTCTATCTCTGGAGGTCGAAGCTGTGTTTGGGCGATGCTGAACCCAGGAACAGACTTGTAATTGATTTGCGGACTACTCACTGAACTAATGTTGAGCTTGATTAGGGTTAAGCGCCTAGACGAATAACAATTTAGGCTACATTAGCATCATTCAGCATGGAGTAAAATGGCTTAGACCGCGATATATGGTTGATTTGAACCAAAGCTAGCTTTTCAGCTCACGTTGCTCCTAGATTGAGTCAACTGAGTTATAATAGTTCATTCGCTTAATTAAAAATAAAATCGATGCAAGATAATTCTTCATCAAGCATTTATAGGCGTGCTCCTAAGGCCATTTTTACTGACTTAGATGGTGAAACCGCTTTGTTTCAGACTGATACCTGTGAATATTTAGTTCTTAACGCAACGGGATCGGCCATTTGGGAATTGATTGTTTCACCGGCTACATTGCAAGACATTTGCAAACAATTAGTAGAAGACTATGATGTTGATTTTCAAACATGCATGCAGGAAACCTCTG
This sequence comes from Synechococcus sp. BIOS-E4-1, assembly GCF_014279995.1. Lineage (NCBI taxonomy): Bacteria > Bacillati > Cyanobacteriota > Cyanophyceae > Synechococcales > Synechococcaceae > Synechococcus > Synechococcus sp. BIOS-E4-1. The sequence goes on from NZ_CP047935.1 coordinate 1,047,855, forward strand.
AATGGCTTAAGGAGGCTGTTGAAAGAGAAGTGATTCTGATTGACTCAGTCAATTAGTGCAATGACGATTACATGTTGTATGTACTATCCAGAGCTAGATGCCATATCTCCTCATTAAGAGTATTGGTACCAAGCATGCGAAACCCTAATCTATTTAAGTATTTTCTTATATACGAATTTTGGAGCCTTGGATTGCTGATTTCAACAATTAAATTGTTTGCTCGGTGGTCTCTTGGTCTTTTTGCAGGAACAAAGCCTTCTAAAAATGTCTGATTGAGTCTGTACGCTAAACTTGCATTTCGGAAGCTATCAATAATATACATTCGTTGAAAATATGCATGTGTTCCGAGGTTAAGCTCGGCAAATAACGATCTCAGTTCAACAAAAACTACGCCGACCAGTTCCCCTGATCTATCGCGTATGGTTGCAGCTGGTTTTCGAGATAGAAGGCTTGGTGATCGAGAGTTAACTCCAACTCCTTTCTCTTTGCGCTGATGAACGCCAATTTCTTGACGATATGTAGAGATATTGTTTATCCAAAAAGAATTTAGGAAAGGTTTTAGAGAATAATTATTTTGACCAAAGATGTATTCAATGACTAATTCACTCATCTGAACTTCCAGTATATGAAAAGCGATTCATCACATCTTCCAAACCTTTATATAATCTACGGCGTTGCTCAATGGATAATTTTTCAGCACCTTCGCCAGATTTGCCTGAACGGAAAAAGCGTTCACATCCATCTGGCTTTTCGTCGAATCCACCAACTTCATCTTCGAGTTTTTTTAGGCGATCGATTGATGTATTTGCAATTGCTTGATTAACTAATTCTTCATCTGATGTTAATTCTAAAAATTTCGCCAATTTCAAGAATGTGTTTTGTCCGTCGTCCAGCATATCTTCATAACGAATGACCAATGACGGAAGTTCTGTTTGGTCAACCCATGACTTCACATGTCTGTCCCATCGCCCCATAAATTGTCTAACTTGATGGCCACCGTGGCCTTCTCCTCCTAATAGCGATGCTGATGGGTCCATCAAAAAATTGACGCATCGTGGTAAATCCCAAGAAAAGAAGTGACTTAGAGAGACAGCTACATCTTCAGGGTGACGCAAGATATAAACAACCCCCTTACAGCCATTAGTGCATACAATCGGCCTCCCCTTTGAATCTGGAGATCGAAAAGCATCATGGACTTTATGAAATCTCTCTCCTTCTGCAAATAGGTTGGCAGTTTGCCCAGCTAGCCCCCTTAAAGGGTCTAATTCAGCATAGCTAAGGTCACACGTATTGATTCCTAGCTGATCATTTAACCAATGACGTGATGATGCTATTGCACCCGTTTCTACGTCTCTGTTCAGGTTAAGTTCTTCTCGCTCTTCTTGTCTTACTGAAAGACGTTTTAATTCAGGGATGAATACACGGCACCAAGTGTTACCCGATTTAGGGTATGAAGCAAGATACCAGTAGCCTTGGTCTTTCTTCGCCATCACTGAACCTCCCTTGCTTCCGTTTTGATCTGACTTTCTGTGTCATTGTTATTGTCTGATTCTGATAACGCATGGGGTGCTAGGAGATCAACGTTATTTAACGCCCTTTTCATTTCTTGAATATCATCTGGAAGAAAAAGACGGTGTAATTCAAAGTTCTTTGCCAAAGATGCAGCATGCATAAATAGTTGTTGTTCTTTTTGCATGCCTCGATAAAATCGTGGTTGATATGCTTTGTTGCGTAAATGCAAGAGAACCCTTTGTTGTTTGATTATATGCCACGTGGAGATTTTAGGTTCGGATTTTTCCTCTTCTTTCTTTTCTCCCCTCTTGGGTCTCACTAAATCATAAATTGTACTTAATGGAATCGACTGATTGAGAATAGTTGGATATGTTGGCATGATTGAGTATCGCTTTAATCCCTTACGAACTGGTGGGAGGTTGTCTCTATTTAATTCTAATTCCATCGTTGCATCCAGCCATAATTTAATTTGTTGAACTCCAGGCCAGGCCAGGCCGTTAGAATCAACATGTGTTATTTCACTACTTAGAAGTTTCCAGCCATTTTCTTGAAGACAGAAAGCTAGTGTGGATTTACCGCATGCTGGCTCCCCTAATAATAAGACGGCTTTGCCTTCCTTCACTATTGTTGTTGCATGCAGCATCAGATTTCCTCTCTGAATCATGAGTGCTCCAAGAGCAGTACTAACTAGAAATGTTCGCAAATCACGATCACTAACACTGTCATCCCATCGCTCCCATTCAATAGATTGGCCCTGACTAACGCGGAACCATCCAATCCCTTCAAGGCTCAAACGCCAATCATTGTCTGACATTTGAACAATCGCTGTACTATGTTCACTGATTTTCAGCTTTGGCCAACTGGTTCTATTTGATCCAGCAATTTTGACCTTTTCAGCAGCATCTTGCGGGGCAGGATGTTTGACTAACTCTGGTAGGACCACGTCACTTGTTATCGCCAATCCAAAGGCAGTGTATATTTCGAGATCAGTGTTGCTTGAATTCATTTTTCGCCTTGTTGTGATGATGATGGCAAATTCAATTGCTGATCCCACTTGATAATATCATTCTTTGCTTGCCACCCTGTATTGGCGCCCTTTTTTTGTACATCGTGTGGTTTTAAAATTAGTCTAATTTGATTTAAGTGTTTCGCTTACTATACCTTTTACTCAATTCCTTTCTGCGCTTCGCTCTATGTCTTATTTTGTTTCCAATGGTAATTGCCAGATCTCATAACCTAAATGGTTGGTGCCTAGCATCCTGAAGCCAAGTCGAAAAAAATATCGTCTCATTACCGGAGTTCTTAACCCTGGATTTGCATTTTCTGCCATTAAATAATGAGCTCGAGGATCGCGTTTGCTTATTGCTTTTTTGAAATTCTTCAAAAACGACTTGTATAGTTGACTTGATAAGCTGATACACCTTTGTGAATTGTGTGTATACATTCTTTGAAAGTAAACATATTCGCTGGAGTTTGATGGGCTTTCTGTTTTGGTTAGCGCCACTGATACTATTCCTAAAATAGCGCCATTTTGGTCTTTTGCTACGGCGGCGGCTTCTTTTTTTAAAAAGGTGATATTGCCAAGCTTAGCAGATGTATGTGTTGTTCGCTTCATTTGAGTTGATCGCTGATGGCTGCTCATTTCTTCGTCGTATGATTTACTAAATTTACTCCAAAACAGATTAATTTCCCTCGATAAATTCGACTCCTTTTCTCCAAATATAAACTCAATTGACACCTTTTGCTTTTCCATCAAGAATCTCTCTCCGTAGTAATTCTGTTCTTGGGTAAGTGTTGTGTCTTCATCTGTGATTTATCTGAATCGTTTAACTCCGGCCTATAATGAAGTGATGCATTGAGACGTTTGAGTGGGTACAGACTTCTCACGATACACATTTGTCGACAGTCTGGAAAGCAAATGGAAGCTGATCCTCTCTGAGCTTGAATCTTTGCTTCTGAAGGAAGTGGGATCCCGGAATAATTATTTTGACTTCTGGCATGAGCGGGGTATCTATGAAGGGCAGTGGAAGGTCTTTGGCTTCTACGCATTTGGGGATAAGTTATCACATAATTGTGAACTCTGTCCTATTACGACTAAGATTATCGAGTCAATACCTGGTATGACCACAGCAGGTTTTTCTGCAATGAAGCCAAACACTCATATTTTGCCGCACAAGGGATATACCAGTGATGTTCTTCGATGCCATCTTGGTCTAATTGTTCCGTATATGGCTTCAGCCACTAATTCGGATAGTAACGTCAACGAAAACAAACCTTCATGTGCTTTGAGGGTTGGCAGCAGTACTTATTCGTAGCAGCAAGGCAAAGCTTTTATATTTGATGATACTGAGGTGCATGAAGCTTGGAATTTCAGCGATCAGTCAAGGTATATTTTGTTAGTTGATTTTTTGAAATAGTTTCCCTCTTTTTTCTGGAATGCCTTTTTATGCTTGTGTTTCACGTGTTAGTTGTTGTGTTTTTTTTGCGAAATCTAATTACTTTTGTTCGATGGTTGTCGTTTGCTAGTGATGTCTTTCCCCGTCCGTCTTCCAGCTTGGTGCCCTGATTTCATCATTCCCTTCGTAGAGTTGTCAGGTTATTGCTTCTCTGAGCATTCTTTTGCCACACCGGGTTGACTCGTCAATGTGGTGTCCCATCGCTTCTATTTGCTGAATTAAAAGCGCTGGAAATACCGGTTGAAGGTTTGCTGGATGTCTGCTCATCACCGTCATGAATGCACCCGAGGCGCTGTCACGCCGCATCGCTGAGATTCCTTCCATGTCTAGTGGGTCCAGGCGATTGGTTCTTCTCCTGACCCAGCTTGGTGACTTTGATTCGATGGAATATGCCCAGGCGTTAGTCCCTGCGCTGCCCAGGCTCGAACAGGCAGGGATTCGCCCCCTCGCCATTGCGATTGGCGATCAGGCAGGGGCAGAGCGCTTCTGCTCGTTTACGGGGATGCCGCCGGAGTTGCTTCAGGTGGAGCCTGATTCCCAGTTGCATCAGGCTCTTGGCCTATCTCCCGGTCTTCAGGCTCCAGGAGGGCCCTGGCCATCGCTTCTGCTGATGTGTGCCGGCGTTGGTTCCCCAGGAACTCTGGCCGAGGTGTTGCGTGGCTACACCGGCGACCGTTCAGCGGCTCAACGCTTTGCTGCTGATGAAACCGTGTCGACAGGTGTTCTGCCACCGATTCCTGCCGCTCTGTTCCGGCGGGCTGGCGGCGAGGGTTTCCAGCGCCCATTTGAGCTGGCCACGGTTCGCCTGCGCAACATGAATGAGGTGCTCCGTCATTGGAGCACGTACGTGCCGGATGATCGCTTCATCACGCAGCGTGGCGGTACCTTCCTGCTGGATAGCGACGATTCCCTCCTCTACGTCTACCGCGATCGTGGCATCCTTGGATTTTCGGCAACAATGCAGCGCCCACTTGCATTTCTCGATCCCTGGCTGAATGATGCCGATTGATCAGGAGACTGTGATGAGTCTGCCTCCCTGGCGCGCAGTTGTGCGTGGAGCTCGTCAACGTGAGGGGCGATCACCTGGAGCCACCTGGCTGCAGCTGGCCACTGCTGCATCAGACGGCACGCCCCGCGTGCGCACCCTGGTGTTTCGAGGTTGGAGTGCTGCAGGAGAACTGGAGCTGCTCACCGACGTTCGCAGTGACAAGCCTTCTGAGCTGCTGAGTCAGCCTAGGGTTGAACTCTGCTGGCTGTTCCGCAAGGCCAGAGAGCAGTTTCGTCTGCGTGGCACGGCGGTTCTGGTGAGTGCTGAGCAGGAACCGGAGACGTTGCTCGATCATTGGCAACGCCTGTCACCGTCCGGTCGCATGGTCTGGGCCTGGCCGTCTCCCGGTGAACCCTTTCATTCGCAAGGACCCTGGCCTCAGGAGGTTTCCGATGACGAGCCGATCTCCGCTCATCTGCTGATCATGCGCATTGCCCTGGATCGTGTGGAGCAGCTCGACCTCAAGCCCCATCCCCACCTTCGCCGTTGCTGGACAGTTCAGGATGGCTGGTCCGAGCAGCGTCTGAATCCCTGAGGGTCCACAAGGCCAACCCTCCGCCCCGGCCTCGTGCAACCAACCACCCCTCTGGGCGGCGGCTGATCAGGGCAAAAAACGGCTCCCGACCTTCTTCCGGTGATGGCAATTCACGCTTTAACAGCGTCAAGCGGCCGAGCAGCAGTTCCACCTGCTCAAAGCGGAATTTCAGCAGTGGTTGGCGGCCATTCAGTTCGCCTGGGCCTGTGAACTGGAGGGTGAGACCTGACAGGTTCACGGCGTTGCGCAGTTGAAGTCGATCGCCTGATCCATTGCTGATCTCAAGGCAGGCGCCGATGCGTCGCAGCAGCCAGCCGTTGAGGACACTGGCTTTGGTTTGTCCCTTGGGCCAGATGGTGTTCAGTTGCCAGCACCCCACCAGGTTGCTGGCGGTCAGTCCTGAACCGGCTCGCCGAGCCTGCTTCTCTAGATCCAGTAATGCGCTGTGATCCATGTTCACGGTTCAATCGAGCGGGAGTGATGGTGTTGCTTTGTTTCGAGGATGTCATGGCAGGCATGTGCTGATCGACTGTTCCTCAGTCGAAGACTGACTCTTGCTGGACAGAGAGTTTTGATGCATTTCGATCTGCTGCATTTAAAAAAGGACCACCCCATTGGGATGATCCTTGCTGCTGTGTGTAATGGGTTGTGGATCACTCAGGCCAGGAACTGATCGTTGGTATAGAAACTTGCCAGTTCATAGTTCTCTGCAAGTGCATGAGAACGGCGGACTGCAGCTTCTGCATTGACCATGCCATGGCCAAAAGCATCATCGCGACCTGCAGCTCCAAGATCCATGGCGCTGTGGGTCAACAGATCACGTACGTCGCTGCCTGAGAGGCAAGTGTTTTCAGACCAAACCAAAGCAGCAACACCGGCCAAATTTGGGTTGGCACAGGATGTTCCACCGAAGTCTGTGATATCGCCGTTTCCATTGACAGCTCTGCTGTCGGTGGGTGCGGAGAGGGTCAGGTCATCGCCTTGATTGGAATATCCAGCGATTTGAGTGCCGGTAACATTGGTGATGTTGTCGATCTCATCAGTTGCTGTGAACTGAACAGCGCCGACGCTCGCAATGTTCCCAAAGTCGGTTTGGAAATGTGCAAGATTCTGTGTGCTGACACCATCTCTGGACCAGTTATTTCCTGCCGCAACTGAGAAGAATCCATAATCTTCTGTTTCAGCCAGAGATTCCATCATTTGTTCTTCGGTAATCGAGCGTGTGTTTCCACGGGGACCCCAAAGACCTTCACCACCGAAATTCGCACCATTCTGAAAAACAAGGCGTTCATGAGATTCTCTGTCAGCCTTTGCATCTTCAATTGCTCCGTGAAAGCCTGGCTCCCAGACTTGATAAGCCCACATTTGGCTCCCGGGTGCGATTCCTGCAATTCCTTGCCCATCGTGACGCGCTCCCATGATGCTCATTGAGTGATGGCCATGATCACGAAATGCAGCTCTGGTATCAGTATATTTACTTGTTTTGTTGACGACATGATCAATTTCATCGTCAATGTCATCAGCATTGCCAGCAATATCACCAATTCCAGAATCAAGAGAAACCATTACCACATCACTGGAGCCTCGATTAAATCGCCAGGCACCAGAGACATCCATGGCCTGGAGGTTCCACTGCTCTTTGGTGGAATCACTCATGTTGGCGCGGACTCGGATGTCACCGTCTTCGCAGGAGATTGTTTCAATGCCCTGTAGATAGAGCTCATCTCCGTTGTTGAGATTGAGAACGTCAAAGACAGTGCCGCCGTAGAATGCTTGTTCACCAAGCGCTGCGCCGCCCGCTTCCGATTGCCCCAGTTGGTTAACAGAACTACCGTTGAATTCAAGGAGGTCGTTTTTGTTGATGCCATCGAGCACTAGTGTGTCTGTGCCGCCACGACCGCGGTAAATTCTGCCGGTATCGAAGGAATTGCCAAAGAATCCTCCGTTGTAATCCAGATAGGTAAAGGTATTTGCTGTGACGTCACCTCGATAACCACTCCCTACATCCAGGGCATCAATCATGGTGATATTTTCATTAAAGTCTTCGAGATTGATGTTGAGTCCGTTAACGTAGTTTGCATCAATATCGACGTCAATATTCCATGTGCTGCGTCGGTCAAGTAAGCTGTCAGATGCTTCCAGTTGATCCTTGAGATTCACGTAGAAACTGCTTTGATCAAGGTTGAGAGTGGTGCTGCCAAGATCAACAACTTCGCCAGTGGACGATTTGGTGGCAGAAACTGTCGCCGATACCGAGCCAGGCAAGTTGAAGCTTATTCCCCCCCAGTGATTGAATTGAGGTGCATAGATATTTTTCAGACTGTTGAGGTAGTTCTTGTTGTAGCTGATTTCCAGCGCTCCATCTTCAAAGACTTCCTTTTTTGATGCATCACCTGATGCATCAAAGATGCGTTGTAGCCCGAACACTGAACCCAGATTCAGATTGCGGTCAAAGTAATGCTCCCTTCTGATGAGATTTGTTTGGCGGTTGTTTCGACCGATGGCAGCTTGTGTGATCCCATTGCTGGACTCTTGTCTCCAGGCAACACGATTATCAATGATTCCTCGGCTGAGCTCAGGGAAAACGCCTCCTTCTGGTTCGGTTTCTATTCCGTTGGATTTGCTGTGCATTAAGACATTGCTTTTGAACGGAGCTCGCTGCTCCTGTCTATTTGCTTTCTCAAAGCCTTGACCCAAAGTTTTAGAGGCCTTGCCTGACCTCATGAAGTCTGTATTGCCTGTGCTCTTGAACCCAATTGGATCCCTGTCAAGGCCAATGCTTCTGAATGACCTTGACCATGATTTTGCTGCACTTGGTTGTCTGCGACCAACCTTTGCCCACTGTGTCGAATCACCCTCAAAGCGTGCTTCACCATTCAGTCGAGAGTTGAAACTGGTCTGTGCTCGTGACTCGAACTCGTTGGCTTCCTGGCCGTATTGCTCGCCGCGGTTGTTGTCGAGGCGCTCCGGTTTGTTGAATCTGTTTGTTTGGAAGCGACGTCGTCTCGGGGCTTGAAAATAGGATTGAAATCGGTTCAGAAAAAACGAATTGGTGTTGAACATGGGAGGAGAGTGATGTGGAGATTGATCTCCGGCGTATTCACCATCCTTCTGATTTCAGGTTGATGCGTTGATTGACATCAACAACAGTTGTGATCTTGCTCACAACGTGACTCGGTGCTGTACTGACTAGTGCGCATTCCTCGGTTGTGCCTGCGCTGAAATTGTGTCTCGTTTCTGGAGACTGTCCTTTGGACCCTCCTGGTGAACTTCAATCACCCTCTGATTGCTGGCACGCCAGCATGAGATTGATCGTTTGTTGCAACACCCATGGCTGATCCCGCAGTGTCTCAGCAGGCACTCAGCTGGTCTGCATTGAATGCACTTGCTCCGCCTGCAGCCGAGCGCATCGAGGGTCCTGCGAATGCTCAGGCCACGTTGCGCCTGTTTGGTCAGCTGGAGGAATCGGTTCGGGTCACACTGTTCCGCGATCACCACGCCTGGTGTCCGTACTGCCAGAAAGTGTGGCTCTGGCTTGAGTTCCGCCGGATTCCGTATCGAATCCGTAAGGTCACCATGCGCTGCTATGGCCCGAAGGAGCACTGGTTCACGGAGCTCGTGCCTTCCGGGATGCTCCCGGCTTTGGAGCTTGATGGCCGGCTGATTACCGAAAGTGATCGCATCCTGGAGTCGCTGGAACGCAGCTTCGGTCCTGTCGGCGCTCCCATGGCCGACCACAGAGTGCGTCGGCTTCGCGATCTGGAGCGCCTGCTGTTCAGGGCCTGGTGCATCTGGTTGTGCACCCCCGGTCTGGGAGAGGGCCAGGAACGTCAGGCTCGTATTCAGTTCCAGGGTGTGGCCAAACAGATGGAGCAGGCGCTCGCCAGCGGGGGAGGTCGCTGGCTGGATCCCGATGCACCGGATGGTCCGATCCCAGGCACAGCCGACCTGGTGTTCATTCCCTACGTGGAACGGATGAATGCCTCACTCGCTTATTTCAAGGGCTTTGCCTTGCGCCAGGAGCATCCCGGAATTGATCATTGGCTCACTGCACTGGAGCAACTGGAGACCTATCGAGGTACCCAGAGCGACGTGCACACCCATGCCCATGACCTGCCGCCGCAGATGGGTGGCTGCTGGGCTGATGGCAGCCAGGACCAGCAGCGGATGGCTCTTGCTGTGGATTGCGGTGCGGGACTTGATGAGCTCGAAAGTCGCTGGAGCTCGTCAGGCGCAACGGTGTCGCCGCCGGGGCGTGCGTTGGAGAGAGTGCTGAGGCATCGCAGCACTCTCCTGGCCCGAAGTCCCCTGGGGGATCGCTTCGACCAGCCACTGAGAGCCGCACTGAGTGCGATGGTTCTGGAACAACCTGTGGAACCGGAGAGTGGATCGGCTGCAGCTCTGCGCTATCTGCGCGATCGGATCTCCGTGCCCCGCGACATGCCGCTGGAGAGTGCCAGGGTGCTGAGGCAGAGTCTCGAGTCCACTGCTGCACTCGATGGTGATCAGCATGCTGATGCACTGCCGTTCGAGCATCGTTTCGATCAGGACCCCAGACCGTTCTTGGACCCATCACAGCTGATGCGTTGACGGAGTCACTGGAGCCAATGCCAGAACATTCCGGAGGCTCTTTCCGATCAAAAAGCATCGTTTTGGCAGCGGATCTCAACCACCGGTTCAAAGGCACTGGCTCAACTCTTGATCCCGATCCTTCCGATCTCTCGACCCGGATCGGTCAACAAGCGACCGATCATTGCGAATGGGTATACAGGGATACCAGATCAGCAATTTCAGGGTCAATGCACCATATGTGGCGTTGACGAGCCTCGTGAGTGATCCCAAGATGTGCTTCCCCATCACTCTGGCCCGGCTGCACCAGCAGTGGGGTCTTTTTATTGATCTGCTGGGCTGGGACGAAACTCTTTTCCTGATCAGAGTCAGAGGGGCGACCGTCCATGAAGGTTCGGTTTTAGGAACTTTGCCTGCATCCCCACCTGATCGACGCTGAATGCAGCTCAAGCAAGGCGATGACCACAAAATTGGCTGCTGCAAGCAACTTCCTTCAAAAGCAATGCAGCAAAGTGCTGCTGTGTGCTGGTGTGATCGGCACCACGGCATTGGCAATGGCACCGGCAGCGGACGCAAAAAATAACCACCACCACCACCACCATCACCATCACCACAACCAGCATGAGCTGAGGCAGTTGCGCCGTGACATCCGTCATGACACGCGTGTCTACAGGCATGCACGCAGGGCCTATCAACGTGATGTCAATCGTTATCCCCGCGTGATGCCTGCCTATGGCTACGGCCCTGGTTACGTCTATGGAACACCTGCAGGCTTTGGGATTCAACTGCGCTTCTGACTGCTATTCGAGATGCCTGATGATTTCAAGCAGGGGTCGGTGAGCAGTGTGATTTCGCCATCACGGCGAAATGACCAATCAACATCGCCCCCAGGTTGACCGCCAGCCCTCAAGGACTTCGAAGCTTGCGGCTGTGAACCACAAGTCGCTGAACAGATTCAGACCTCTTTTCGGCAGGCAAGTTCTGTCACTTCAGACCCCTAGCACTGGTGGCTCTAGGCAGTGGGTTGAGCTGGAACCCCGAGTTTTGCAAGGAGACTGCTAACCGCCGCTCCGCAATCTGCCATTCAGGAGCAGGGCATGCGGTTGAGTTTCAGATGGATCGCGCCACTGGGAACCAATCAGTAGCGAGGGCTACCACTAGTCCCAACCTGCCTGTCCCCTGTTTGTTTCTCAAACGTCTTTGCTCTTTGCGGGTCCTGTGAGACTTCGAGGGATAAGCCTTGCTGATGGCATGTTGTCCTGTGGAAAAGAAAGGTGGTTTTCCACCAATCTCTGGGGCTTTTCCACAGGAAATCTGTGAAAAACCTTTCAAAAAAAGAAAGTCTGTGGTTTTTGACCCGGGTGCCATTCGCCGCTTGACAGAAGAGCGTGCTCGCTTGGAAGGGAAAGATTCGATTGCACCGCCAACCCAAACACCCCTGCAAACAAATGAGTCTCATGTGAGACCAGGAATTCCTGGCAATTCCGCGAGCGCTTTGACGTCCGCCTGGATTCATGGCTTTGTGGTGGCGGAAAGACGGATGTCCAAAGACTGAATGGATCGCAACCAACTGGAAAGCTGCATCAATCCCGCGTTGGCAAGGCCCTCTGCAGATGAGACGCCCTACGTGAGCCTGGAATCTGAAATACCTGAAGTCCTGTTCGCGGCAATGAAGGGTTTCATTGGTGCCAACCCCAACTGGGATCAATATCAGGTGATGAGTTCAGCGTTGGCGCGATTTCTCTACCAGAATGGTTGTAGTGAGAGAGCTGTGACTGAGCGCTATCTCGATGACTTGTTCACGACAACAACCTCTCAGTTACAGACCAAAAAGGAAGACATCAGAACTGCTTGAAATTCAAATTTCTCGTCATGACCTCAGTCGATTCAATTGCTGATAGACCCGAGTGAAGTGCTGCCTGTCAATCCGAGAGCTCAGCCATTCAGTGGCCGGTGAAGGTTGACTTTCTGCTTCTTCATTGCCATGGCTGGCAACTTTGGATTCAATCGTTCCTTCGAGCAGCTCTGTCGATCAATGCCCGCTTGGATCAATTCGATTCTCGTATGAAAGTAATGGGGTGCAGGTGTCATTTCCAGAGGCGATTTCCTGCACTGTCTGTGTGAAAAAGTTCAGAACTTTCTTGTTTTCGAAAATTTTCATATGGCTGATCTTTGCAAACTCTTTTATTTCGCATTCTGGGTTTCTTAACCACACGCGGGGGGCCCGATTCATCCAATGGCTATCGCCTTGATCGCCCGAGGTTGTGATTAATTCCGGTCCGTCCTGTGAGTAAAGCCCACCACATTGAGGATTTGTGCAATTTGGATTAGGGGCATGCTCTCGAGCAAAAACAAACCCTGCCGTTGTCGGCAGACCCGTACCGAAAACGACACGGGTCGGCACAGCTAGTGGCTCATGATCTCGTGCGCCCTGCAGGAACCAAGTCTGCTTGTCCAGTGCGTAACGATCGGCCGCCTTTGCGATCGCCAATGCACCTGCCTCTCGCAACAGAGCACTTGAATCTCTGGCCCGATAGGAGCTCTGACCCCAGCGATACAAAATTTTTTCTCCGTAAACGCTGCTTTGTAGACCGAGTGCGAGCTCCCCAACCCATGTCATATCCGAAGGTGACGCCACATGGTTGTTGCTGTCCCAGCTCCATTGCTTCTGGAATGCCCAGCGCAAGCAATCGCTGCACCCGGAAAACTGGCCAGCGAATGAGAAGAACAGTCCCACATGCTGAGCAACCCAAACCGGATCCTGCGTACGCAGAAATTGATAGGCCAAAAGACACCCTTGGCTATGGCAAGCAAGCGTGACTTTCGTGCCATTGCTTTGTTCGACTTGGCCGATGATCAGGTTTTTGAGATCTGCCGCAAATCTGGTTTCACCTGGTGGATATCGGTAATCAAAGGGGATGCAAGCCAGATTCTTGTTGGTCTCCCAGCCCTCGGAGACAAGACTCTCCACCATGCCTCCGTAACGAGGACATTCACGTGCGAAATCCCGGCCGATTGAAACTGGCCTGACCCGAACCCCTCGACGGTTCCGTGCTGATCCATCCGCATCAATCCTGAGCTTGAGCCAGTCCCGTACAAAACCCACATCCGCCGCCTCCAGTCCACTTCCTCGGGCATAGTCCAGAGCATTGGCCACCGGAGGGCTGAATCCTGCAAAAACTGCGTCTGGATTCATCGCAGGGAGCAGAAAATTGAAGTTCGCTTCGGGTCGCCCCTCTCTCTCAACCTCCACATGCAGTGCGCCCATCCCGTAGCCGGGTACGAAAATGATCGGCGGCAGAGGCTTCCGGTCTGAACTTGTGCTTCCGCAGAACGCCAATCCAAGCAACAGCAGGGACAGTGACCGGAGTGCTGTGGATCGAGGCTTGATCATCCCTGCGCATTGCCTGACCGGTGGCACGTCAGATTCACGATTGGAGGTTTTGGTCGTGAAGGCAATCCTCGATTTGACCGATGCCAAGGCCTTGATTACCGCCTGGGGGTGAGACCCCGCCAACCGCCTGAGCAGAGGACGTCTCAAGCCTGAAGCTTCACCCCCCTGCCTGTCTCCATCAGTGATGGGGTGAACAATGCATCAGCTCCCTCGGTCAAAGGCTGGGATAGGCGTTTGCCAAAGCCCAAAGAGCCCAGGCTGCGACGTAAGCGAAGGTCAGCGTTGCCCAGGCCGCAGTGATTGAGCTCGGGCGCTTGGACATTGGCAACTGAATTTTTCTCGCCATCACTGGAGGTCAGACATTTCCCATTGCTCGCTAGATCCTGCCCAATCGACCACCCATGTCTGCGAGTTCTGACTCAGCGGTCTACTCGGCTATGGCGATTCAGGCCTCATCCCTTTTCCCAGCAGGCTCATCGAGTTGAACCGATCGATCGAGCGGGTGGGTCCGCAACCTGTTGCAAGGTGGAGCGGATTCCAGGCAGGCTGATGACCACGATTACTTTGCTGGGTACTGGCCTCCTGGGCGCTGCGATCGGCCAACGGCTGCTCAAGGTCGGCTTCACGCTGAACGTGTGGAATCGCAACCCCGCTCGCTGTGCTGTGCTTTTGGAGGCAGGGGCCCAGCAGCTGCATCATCCCGGCCAGGGGCTTGAGGCTTCATCGGTTGTGGTCACAGTGCTGCGCGATGGCCCCGTCACCGCGGAGATTGTCCGCAGCCTCGGTTCTCTGGGGGGGAGGTGCATTGTGCCGATGGGCACCATGGGGATCAGTGAAAGTGTTGCCCTAGCTGAGCAGGTGCGCCTTCAGGGGGGCTCCTATCTGGAGGCTCCTGTGTTGGGTAGTCGTCCGGAGGCGTTGAAGGGCAGCTTATTGGTGATGGCCGGTGGCGAGTCGAAGGTGTTTGACGCTCAGTTGCCCCTGCTTCGGCAGCTGGCATCTGAGCCGCGTTTGATGGGTGCCGTGGGGACGGGTGCTGCCTCGAAGCTGGCTCTCAATCAGCTGATCGCCAGCCTCACCCATGGATATTCACTGGCGCTGCGTCTGGTTCAAGCCTCCGGTCTGGACGTCGATCGCTTCATGGAAGTGCTGCGCCTTTCAGCTCTTTATGCCCCCACCGTCGATAAGAAGCTGGTGAGGATGATGTCTCACCAATACGGAGATCCCAACTTCAGCACCAGTCTGCTGCGCAAGGATCTTCTGCTGTTTCTGCGTGAGGCGCGATTGGCGGGGGTGAATGCCACGGCTCTGGACGGACTCGCAAGCTTGCTCGAAGGCGCTGTTGACACCGATCTGGACGCCGGCGATTATTCCGCCCTTCATGAACTGACGGATGGACGCTGAGTCGACGGTTGTGTTCAGGCTCAGCTGAGGTACCAGCGGATCAGGTCCATCACCTGACCGGCGGGACCATGTCCGGTGATGCATTCGCCGACGATCGCGGCTGCGAATCCCACCATGGCGGTACGCCCATTGATGCGCTCAACAATTTCCAGCGCCGAGGTGTTCCAGGGACGATTGGTGGTGAGACTTTCTCCGAAGGCTTCGATGGGTTCGTATTGATATTGCTGGTCGGGCATGGGACAAGGCGCTTGTGCGGGAGAGAAGCTTATGCAATGTCCGCAGGAATCTGAATAGTGTGATTTCCCTCCATGCCATCTGCTGCTGTGAACGTTGATCGTCTGCGTGAACTGTTCACGAAGCCCTACGGCATACCTGCTCCCACTGAGGAGCAATGGCGAGAGCTGTACGACGAGAACGTGCGCTTCAAGGATCCAACTCAGGAGCGTCAGGGCATCAAGGCCTATGTCGAAGCGCAGGACGGATTGATGCGGCGTTGCGATGACGTCTACCTCACTCCTGGCGCCATCGCGGTGGAGGGGGACACTGCATTTGTGGAATGGGAGATGGGTCTCAAGATCAAGGGGATCGAGTTCGTCTATCCAGGTACCACTCGCCTGCTCTTCAACGCGGAAGGCAAAGTTGAGGATCACAGAGACTATTTCGATTTTGTGGGCCCCACGTTTGAGCCTGTTCCCGTGGTTGGTGGTTTTGTGCGCTGGCTTTACAAGCGGTTTGTTGACTGAGATCGGCTCAGTTTCCAGAACAGGAGACTGATGGTCGCAGCCCCAAAACCAAGGAACAAAGTGATGAGAGCTTCGCTGCCCATGTCAAGCACTCGTAACGTTGCTTCATTATGTGGCATTTGGGCGGAGCTGTGTTGCTGGTCTTGAATGGGTATATCTGCTCATTTTTGCCCTGATCCGTTCTTTCGGCACACGATGTGGGGGGATGGTCTCTTACGTTTCGTAAACTAACTTTTATTTCTGTGATCAGGGCAATCCTCACTAAGCCGTTCCTTGCAGACGCCGGCCTCCTCGTACTTCGGGTTTTCACCGGAGTGCTCCTGATTCATCACGGCTACGAGAAGCTCGCCAACATCGATAACTTCGCTGACGCTTTTGTCCGTCCTCTCGGACTCCCATTCCCGATCACGCTTTCTTACATCGCAGCTTTCTCAGAAGTTGGTGGCAGCTGGCTGCTGATCACTGGATTGCTGACACGCTTCGGGGCCCTGGCCATCCTCGGAACAATGAGCGTGGCCATCTACCACGCTGTGAGCACATCGGGTTTCAACATTTATCTGCTTGAGTTGCTGGGTCTGTACTTCGCTTCCGTGGCGGCAATCCTCGCAGTTGGTCCCGGCCGATTGTCTGTTGACGAGTTGATTGCCCGACGTTTTGCTCCGGATACTCGTTCTCAGGCTGATCGTCTTGAAGCTGCCTTCGTCGCCAACAACGAGCCAGCTGAAGCAGTCAAAGCTGATGTCGTTGCTGACGGGGTCAGCTGAATCTGTCTCGCCCTGCTTCAGTACACAGACTGAGGCAGGGTGAAACCACTGTTCATATGCTCAAAATCGAGCATCACCCAACTGACCCAGATCACCAGAACAATTACGCCGGATACAGCAGCGAAGCGAGCGAAATTGCGAGCAATCAGCTCAAACATGCTGATCTCCTTCATGGGCTTAGGGCAGGGACCTTCATTTTGCTTGATTTGTCGCTTCGCTGATGCCCTTCCAGCTCGACACTCCCACACTCAGCCTGCTTCTGTTTGGATCGGTTTTCGCTGGTCTTCAGGTGTGGTGGATTGGATCGCTGGTGATTCGCAACAACAGCCGTCGCGGCGAGAGACCTCTCAGCACGCAGCAGTTCCGCCGCGATCTGGAACGTATCTTTCGAGAGGAATCCTGATCGAGCCGACCTGAGATGTGCGGTCGTTTTGCCCTCTCGACGCCCTTGCACAAGTTGCCTCCTGTTTTGTTTGACGGGATGGCTGAGGACCATCGCACTCGCTATGCACCAAGGGACATGATTGTTCCTGGTGAGCCCCTGCTGGCCTGTCGGTGTGATCAGTCCGGTCCGGAGGCATCGTTGATGCTCTGGGGACTGATCCCAGGCTGGTTGAAGGACCCCTCCACCGGCCCCAGGCCCTTTAATGCCCGTGCGGAAACGGTTGCTGACAAGCCCAGTTTTCGAGGGTCCTGGCGTCATCGACGCTGTCTGATCCCTGCCAGTTGTTTCTTCGAAAAAGGTCGCACCATCAGGCGCATTGATCGCCAACCTTTCTGGCTTGCTGGTCTCTGGGAGCGTTGGCTGGGGAGTGACGGCAGTGAGGTTGATACCTGCACGATCCTCACCACGATTCCGAATGCGCTCGTCAAACCCCTGCACCACCGGATGCCCGTTCTGATTCCGGAGGGATTGGAGGAAGCCTGGATGGCTTCCCTTGACGGCCAGCAGCTGAGAGCTCTTGAACCGCTGCTCGCTCCATGGGACCCGAGTGGTTGGGAAGTGGTTTCAGATCGGGCCGATGGTCAGCTTTCGTTGCTGCCTGCCCTGCAAACCTGATCAATGTGTTGACGCAATGCTGATATCAGCAGCGTCCATTGAGTCTTGATGGCCTGTGAAGCCGCAATCTTGAAAGCATTGTCAGCAGTTGTGCAGGGAGTTGTTGCCAGGTTTTCCTCTCATACAGCGATTGACTTTTCCCTTACTGGTTTTTCGATCATCTTCTTTATGCTGACCTGGGAAATGGCCAGTCGTTGAGTTGTTAACTTCAGCAGGCGATTCAGGCTCTGATCGTTCTTGGGTGGCGGAAGTCATCCATGATTCTTATTCATTCGGGTGCTGTCTGAATCCATCGATCAACAGCAGTTGCTGCTTTCAGCAGGCCGGTTAGGTCGTCAAGACCTGCGCCAGTACTCACTTCCGAATCAATTGATTCCCGCTCCTGGCCAAGGAGACCTTGCTGCTTGGAGCAATTGATACGACGCAGGAGCGCGTCGGTATCAAAATCCAATCGGGACTGATGATTATGGCTAACACGCAAGCTACAACTTTTCAGCGTCGCGTTGGAGAAGTGCTCATTGCTCAATTCTCCTCGAAGTTGCTGCTCAATCTGATTTTTCTCCTCACTTGGGTTTGGGGATTGTTCTGGATTGTCAGCGCAGGAGAATCGGATTCCAGTGTTTTCTTTGCGGGTCTGCCTGCCATGCTTCTTGTGGCCGGCGCATGGTTCACCTTTTTGAATAGAGGCTTTGACCGGAAATGAACAGCTCCAATCAGGCTACAACTGAATTGCCGAAGAATTTTCGTGCCTTTGGCTTTGCGTTCTTTATGGCTGGTGCTTTCTTCCATTGCATGGATTTCCTCGGTGTTGAAGACACTTTGATGTGGGGAATGGGGCTTGGCTTCCTGGGGGCATTGCTGTTGTCGTTGTATTTCTGGACGCGGATGGCAGTTAATAAAAAAATCTGGAAATATCTTGTCTAAGCACTGGCTGCTGATCCGGTAGTTGTTTCTGATTGATTGCGAGCTGTTTCTGGGCTCTAGAAGTTACTCCTTGGTTAAATTACTCAAGCTTCTTTTGTTTGGAATTAGAGAGTATGGTTGCTGCTCAAGTGTCGATTTGCTTATCCCGGAGGTCCTGATGGCCTTCAGAGCGAATGTGGTTTGTTGTTCTTTGATTCGCCACTGTTCTGTGGTCCGCAAAGATATCTGTGTGAGTTGTAGCTGGTCGCAGTGATTGCCTGCTTGTGGTGAACCATGATTGACATGGTCTGAATTTGCCGTGGGCACTTGGGGCTAAGGTTAAGGCGATGCTTAGCTATAGATTCCGTGATGGTGTGCAGGTTGGTTGGGGTGAGGACAATGTTGTCATCACGGCGCCCTATGCCACGCGACTGAACTCGATCCGACAAAGCCTGCGAATTGATCATCCAGGTGACTCGTTGAAGAGTCTTTTGAAAGATCTGGTGGGAACTGGAGTTGATCGAGAAAATCTTTTAATCCTGGATAATGCGTTCTCCAACAAGGCAGAACATCGAGAGCTTCTGAGCGAGCTTGATAAGTTTTATACGAAGGGACTGCTTTTAACTGAAATCAGTGGTTCGGAGGGCACTGCGATCTGTCTTGCTCCTGTGAAGCCGTCGCTTCATCGCAAGACCGCTCCAGAGGGTATTTATCGCATCAAGTTTTCAAAATTTGTCATTGTTCAACCCTCGGTTGATGGTCTGGAGATTGTCTCGCCTTTAGCAACGGGAGCTGTTCGTCTGAAGGATCAGAGATTGTTTACGATTCTTGTGCAGCTTGCAGCAGCCTGCGATGAGGCAACAATCAGAGGGTGTCTTCCTGATGATCTTCAGTCGCATTATGCAGATGTGATTTCATTGCTGTTGAGCTCCGGCGTTGCAGGAGTTTGCGACGGATGGGGTGTTGCTGACATTGATCAAGATGCTGTTGAGGCGGGCTGGACGTTTGAAGATCTCGCTTTTCACTGTCACACACGTGAACAGATGATTGACCTTTGCCGTAATCAAGCACGCCAGACGCCAATCGACAAAAAGCAGTTTCCTGCGAAGCATCAAAGAATCATTCGTGGCAGTACAGCTCTTCCATTGCCATCCCGCATTAATCACAACCTCAGTTTTTTTCAAGTTGTTCGCGAGCGGAAAACAATACGTGCTTATCAAGAGCAGCCGATTAACGCTGGGCTGCTGAGTGATTTTCTCTGGCACTCCATGCACATCCGTGAGGAAATCTCCTGCGATCCGGGCCTGTCGCGAGCCTATGCAGGCTTGTTGAAACCTGTTGCCAGCGCTGGAGCTCTTCATTCGATAGAGCTGTACCTGTGCATCAACCGATGCATCGGTCTTCAGCCAGGTTTTTATCACTTCGACTCCTCTGATCACTCCCTGGGAAAGCTGTGTGATCTCATCGACCCTTGCTTGCAGATGCTCGAACTGGCTGCGGCCTCAACCTGTCGTGCACCTCAGGCAGCTTCTGTTTCGCCAAGTCAGGGTCAGTTACCTGATGTGCTTGTTGTGATGGCTGCCCGTTACGGCAGAAATGCAAGTCTTCATCAGCAAACAGGATTGCCCTATGCGCTGATCCTCAAAGATGTGGGATCGATTTATCAGCAGCTCTATCTTGTGGCGACGGCTCTGGGACTCGCTCCTTGTGGGCTGAGTTTTGGCAGCAGCGAGTTGTTTCAACAGGCATCAGGCCATCCCGGGTTGCTGGAATGTTCCGTAGGTGAATTCATGATCGGCAACCCACCGTCAACGCATGGCTTTGAGCCAAAGGCTGGTGTTGTGGGGTGAACCAGCAGGTAACTCTGTTTTGCCATTGCGAATCCGAATGGTTTGGGCTCTGGCGTTAAAGCCTCTCCTGCCGAAGACGCCTCATCGTGTTTCTGGGCATCATCCGATTGTCTTGCAGTGAATGGATGCGATTGCCCTGCTGTCGAGCGCGCGGGTGATAGCTGATCAGCACTGTGCCAATCAGCATCAGAACGATCGCTGCTCCGGCTCGCAGCATTAGGAGCATCAGCTGAACTCATCTTCAAGCCCAGGTTGCACCACGCCCTGTTCGAGCGGCAGCAATTCCTCGTCGTCCCCAGCCCTGCTGCGCACTGGTGCGCTGAAACCGCGAGCACGTGGGTTTTTCACCTCAAAGGGTCCCGGTGTTCCAGCCGGTACCGCCAAGCGCAGCGCAAAAGAGTGGTCTCCCGGCAGAACATCGCCGATCGATCCCACCCGCGTCCGGTTCTGGAGCACCGGTTCGCCGCTGCGATCAAGAATCCGGGCATAAACATCGGTATCCACAACGGAGTTGCGGCCTGGGTTGCTGACGTTGCCGCTGAGCACATAGCAGCTCGCTCCTTCAAGGCTGGTGATGTTGCTGCGCTGTCTGTTGCTGTCTCTTGGCTGAGAGCCCGGGTCGGAAGCATCGCAGGGAGCAAGAGTTACGGAGGTGAGCTTCAGGTCTGCGGCCCATGCCGGTTGCGCTATCAGCAGAAGGGCAACAAACAGCAGTGAGAACAGACTTCTCAGCATGGGACCCAGACAGGATGGGCGGACGCTATCAGGGCTCGATCGCCCCCGCGAGCAGAGAGCGCCGCCTGTCGCTAGAAGAGGGCGAACTCGTGCGTCCGACGCATTCATTTCATGCAGAGCCCCTCGTCGATGCGATCGGCCACACCAGGAGGTCCCGAAGGCAGCTTGGTGGCGATCGTTGCCCTTGTGTTGGCCGGTTTACTGCTCCTGGGTCAGGCATTGTTCGTGGTCCCAGCCGGTGAGGTCGCGGTGATCACAACCCTTGGCAAGGTGAGCGGGGCTCCGCGCCAGCCGGGCCTCAATGTGAAAGCACCTTTGGTTCAGCAGGTGTGGCCATTCAGCATCAGGACTCAGGTGAGGCCGGAGAATTTCGCCACTCTCACCAAGGATCTTCAGGTGATCCAGGCCACAGCCACCATCAAATACGCCTTGCGCCCTGATGAAGCAGGCCGCGTTTACAGCACGATCGCGAGCAGTGATCGCGATGTTTATCCGCGCATCATTCAGCCTTCGCTGCTGAAAGCCTTGAAGTCTGTGTTCTCGCAGTACGAGCTGGTCACAATCGCTTCTGAGTGGAATGACATCTCCTCGCTTGTGGCCTCAACGGTTGCCGAGGAACTGGACCAGTTCGATTACGTGAAGGTTGTGGGTCTGGATCTCACCGGTCTGGAAATTGCTGAGGAATACAGAGCAGCCATTGAGCAGAAGCAGATAGCTGAGCAGCAGCTGCTGCGCGCTCAGACGGAGGTCAAAATCGCTGAACAGGAAGCGCTGCGTTACGACACGCTCAACAAGAGCCTCGATGATCAGGTTCTCTACAAGCTCTTCCTGGACAAGTGGGATGGCCAGACCCAGGTTGTGCCTGGACTGCCTGGGGGTGCAGGCGGAACCCCCCCGGTGATTGTCGGTCGCAAGTGATGCTGTCTCAGCTGCCGGCACTGATGAAGCCATCTGCTTTCGGGAGAGATGTTCTCCCGGCTCGTGGTTGGCTTCAGGGGCGGGTCTGTATATGAGTCAACGTGCAGCCACAGGCTTGCTGCTGGTGCTCCTGCTGGGTCTGATCACCCATTTCGCGGCCCGTATGCGCGTGAGGGTTCAGTACCGGGTTCTGCCGCAGCAGGGACCTTGGCCTGAGGCCCCTGGTCCTTCACAGCAACGGAATCAGCTGCCAGGAGTGCTGATGTGATGGCTGGTGCCATAGCGCCGGCCCTGGAGAAGAAAAACCGATGGATTCCGATGAACCCGTCAGGTTGGGTTAGCGGTGAAGAATCCCTCTGGAGGCTCACCATGTCCATGAAACAGCTGGAGACTTTTCTCGCCAGGGCTAACGGCAACGACAACATCCGCCGCGAGGTTGAGCAGTGCGCTGGTGATACAACCTGCGTGGCCAAGGTCGGAATGCGCCATGGTCACAAGTTCTCTGCTGCCAACTTCAGCCGCTGGCAGCGCGAGCACCAGTGATCATTCGGGCCGCCGCTTGAATCGGCGCGCGGCCCTTATGTAACGGCACGTTGACGACATCCACGCCTTCTCGGTGGGAGCTTTTAGAACCTTCTCGACGGAAACTAGAGCGCTCCATGCAGATCAGCTTCAGCAGTGAACTGGCTCATTCCATGGCGGTGATGTTGCTGGAATTGCATGCTGAACTTGAGGAGTTCGCTTACCAGCACGATCACGCGTCTGATCATGCTGAGCAGCCGTCCCCCTATCTGCTGGAAAGCCCCGCTCAAGCCTGATCAGGATCCACAGGCAGTCCACGCAGTCCCAGCGCGATCTGTCGAGCCATCAGCAGACCCGGATAAAGACGATTGGCCCGACCGGAATCGCTGAAGACAACATTCAGCAGACGCAGCAGAGGGTCGCTTGGGGAGAGCTGTTGACAGAGCATTGCGATGGCTTCACTGCCATGCCAGATGTTGTCTTGATCCATCAGCACAGCGCCGTTGCTGAGATCGAACCCTTTGTTGCGCAATTCCGTCCTCAGTGCGTGGTCACTGCGCCCATCCCTGATCACCAGGTCGGGCAGGCCGCCCATCAGTTCACTGCGTTGGGCGAAATGCCTGCAGAAGGGGCAGCCGCCGTCATAAACAAGAGTCAGAGCCATGAAGACATCCTGGCGCGTTCAGATGCCGTTCAGAGGCAGTTCCCGACAACGGTCCGCAGCCAAGTGTCACTTCAGCTGAAGCGGGCTGCACTCCGAACGGTAGGTTGATGCCATCGATTAGATGGATCGCATCAGGCTCGAATGGCAGACAAGGAACTCCTCAGAGAGGTGGCGCTTGAGCTCTGGGGCTCAGTCAAGAAGCTGCGTCCAGGCCTGCCGAGGGAGTCTCGGCTTGAGCTCACGCTCAAAGCTCTGATGGTGATCGGTGATCTGCATGACCAGGTGCAGGCTGCTGTGGTGGTTGGCGTGATCGCTGAACAGGAACCCCCAGAGAACGAGCCTGAGGGGCAGGACGTGACCAAATCGGCAGACGCTGCTCCCGAGGTCGAACAGACACCTGACGGTCGCCGGGTGGTGCGTCGCCGCTCCCGCTCCGCCGGTTGAATCGAGCGATCGCGCCGGTCGTCTTTGAGGCAGCAGGGCTGGGTCCCGGATCCTTTTGGGTGCCGTTGCTATCCGAATGAGTGAAGATAGTCAGCCCTTGAAACGATCGTCAGGACTGTGCAACTCCAATGATTCCTGCCCTTTCTGAACCAGGCGTGTGTGGCTCCATCTCAGCGATCAAGCTCCGCTGATGAGTGGTGGCCTCTCGCGTGAATCGCTCAAAGAGCGACAAAGGTATGCCGACTGGTATGAGGAAAAATCTGAGCAGGAACAACAGCTGATCGATGAGATTGCTGACTGTACTGATTATATTCTTGGAGAAGATCAGAATAATTCATTTATCTGTCTTTTGAGGCAAAATGGAATTGAAACAGCTGATCAGTTTGCTGATTCTTTTTGTGTTGAATATGAGGGTATCGTTGAGTCGGATGAATTTGTGGTTGTTGTTTTCGAGGGTAACTCATACTTTTTCAGGAGATTATGTGGCCGGTTTCGGTAATGCTTTTGCCTTGATCTCTAGGGCTGCTGTGTCTCTGCGATTTTCGCATAGCCCTTTCGCTTCCTTGCGAACAGGCTTTTCGGTATAAGGCTTTAGTTGTAAAACAATCGTTGTGCGTAGGTGGCTGATTGGATCGGTCTCAATGATTGGGAGGGCTGCCGGTTTTTGTGCAACAACCAGATCACATCCATGCAGGGCAAGGGCCCCAAAACCGGAGAGTCTGAGCTGATCACTGTCGCTGAGCAAGTATTGGCCGGAGTTGCTGATCAATGCCCAGCTTTGTCAGTGATTTAGTTTTATCTCTTCCTGCGCAGTTCCGCTTGATGACGCCAGTCACAGCCTTCAAAGTCGCCTTTGATACTGTGCCCAGCCTCCATGCGTCAGTAAGCCGTCCTTGCGTTATGTCGTATAGGGCTTATCTGTATCACCCACATAAAATGTCGGTCACACATTGTTGCGGCAGATAAGAGAAACTGCGTCCACCAGCCCCGCCTTCCAGCTCTTCTGCAGAAATCTCTGATTGAGCTTTGCTGAAGGGATCAGCAGGAAGATGAAATCCAGCGTCTTTGGCAATGGCGGCAACAGCATTGGTATCAGCTGCGGCTTTGAGCTGCTCCTGAAGGCTGATGTTGCCTTTGGCGTTAGCCAGGAAAGCTGTGAGTAGTTCTTGTGTCATGGTTCTAAGCAATGAATGTTTAGGGGTGTTGCCCCCTGTACTGCTTCAAGGTCACAGTCTTTCTGGTGAACCCCACTACACAGCTCAGGTGCAGATCGCGAGAGGTTCTGGTGAACATCTGGTGAATGGCTCAGAACTTTTTCATGATTTAGGTAGGTAATGCATCCGCCCGCCTGATCTCTGCTCAACTGCACTCAAGCGTGCCAGGTATTGGAGGCTGATTTATGGGATTAGTTAGGCTATTGAAGCAATAAAAAGCACCTGCCAATGCAGAGGTTTTGAGTGTGTAAGCTGTTGAAGATTGATGGAGGCTTAGTATGTCTAAGTGCAGTGATGTTTGCCTCCAGCTACACCTTCCAATTCTTCTTCCGACAATTCTGATTGAGCTTTCTTCAATTCGTCGGCAGAAATACTAAATCCAGCCTCTTTTGTGATCGCGGCAACAGTATCAACAACAGCAGCAGCTTTGATCTTCTGCTGAAGAATGGTGTCGCTTTGCAGTTTCTCAAGGAAAGAGTTGAGTTGTTCTTCTTACATGGCTATCAGGGGGTTAAGCGATCACAGCAACGATACTTTGAAGAGAGTTTGATTAATCATTGCTGTCCTCAATCGCGGCAGCTGCCGAAAGCTGATTCACGCATTTTTTGGGTGACTGAAACAACAAAAACTCACCTCCTAATACCAGGAATTATTGGTGTATAAGCTAAAGGAGTTGAAAATGTGTTTCATAATTCAAGTGTTCCCCTGCATGCACATATGCTTTGTTTTGCTTGTCCGGCACCAATCAAACTATCCAGCTCTTCTGCAGAAATCTCTGATTGAGCGTTTTTCAAGTCGCCTGCAGAAATCGTAAAACCAGACTCTGTTGCAATAGATACCACAGCATTAGCATCAGTAGCCGCTTTAAGCCTTTCTTGCAGACTGGTGTCAGTTTTTACCTTTTTCAGGAATGCCTTAAGTTGTTCTTCTGACATTGAATCAGCTCATATCTTCCAGGCTAGTTAAAGCTCTAAAACGGCTTACGCTCTGTCTTTACTGTCGCTTTGATCCTATGACACCTAAATGAGATGCAAACGCTTCACAAAAGCAATAAGCTCTTCGATTCGGTGAAAAATCAGTTGTCATTGCTGCTCCCCTTGCACAGTCAAACGCCTGTGTTGACAAATGTGCATTCCACCCACCAGCCTCGCCTTCCAGCTCCTCTTCGCTGAGTAGATCAAGCTTGACAGAAGTGAATTCATGACCATGTTCTTGAGCGATAGAAACAACTTCATCAGGTGACTTGGCCGCTTTTAGCTCGTTTTGAAGACTGGATTCGCTTTTGGCTTTGGCGAGGAATGCCTTGAGTTGTTTTAAAGATATGGGTGATTGGTCAGTACAGAAGACTCAGCCATGGCCAGTAGGAGCGCCAGCCGTATTGCGAACACCATCCTGGCTTGGTCCTGCCAAGTGGGTCTTCAGTGGTGGCAGCGCTTGATCGAGTGATCGCCGCGCTGAAGCTGCTGCAGCCTGAGAGGGCAGGCCTCCATTGATCTGTATCGACCATCCACGCCATGGTTGCAGTGCTGACATGTCAGGAGGATTCAGGTTGCTTGTCAGTTCTGCAGCTACCGCTCATCCAAAACAATCCACTTCGCTATCGCCCCTCACTGCTGTTGTAAAGCTGCACTAAGCCACGATGATGGGAGGGGCGAGTGGGTTCCGGACGCTTTCCGATGAGACTCGAGTGTTGAAGAAAATGAAACATCGGCACGACAAGACTGCTCGCAAGAAAAGGCGCAAGAGGCACATGGTGGTCATCGATTATCTACCGACAGAATTCACGAGCTTGTTTAAAACCAAAATAGGGTCTGGATCATCAAAATGACTACATTCACTTACAGCCTTTTGGCTGGCTTTTCACTCTTTGCAGTATCAGCCGCATTGTTTGCATTGCCTTATATGGGGCATTGGCCGCAAAGCTGATGAACCGATGATCAGTCCTCTTAGCGGTGGGGAGGGCTTCGCCTTCTGAGTCACGCCGCTTCAAAGCAACGCCTCGCTCTCATGAGTGGGGCTGTTTCAGCTGATGCGGAAGCCGGTGGCGTCGATGCTGATGGGAACAGCTCCTTCACAAGCGCAATGCAGCTTTTTACGAGTGCATTGCATTGGCAATGTTGTTGTGATCGTTCAAAAAATATCGGAAATTTCTAACTCCTGATGATTTACCTCCACGCAGCTGGAAGCCCCCGTGTCGCTTCTCTCCAATCAGAAAGGAATTTGCGTTGTTCGCGATCTGTTCTCTTTCATTTCTAGTACCGCACGTGCCAAGTCAAGCGGTGTGAGTCGACGCAGTGCTGTGGGCAAGGGTTGCAACCCTTGCCTCTCGTCAGTGACTGGACCTGTTGAAAGATCAAGCTATCGATCCAAAGCTTCCATCCCTTGGTCGTAGATATCAGTTGCATACTGAGTCCATTGGCCTTGTCCCCAGTACCTGAAGCAGCTGGTTTCCAGCAGCAGTAGATGCATCAATGCATCTCGGAAGACTGGCGACTGCGAGAAGCGCGGCTGCTCAGAGAGTTGCTGATCGAACTGCTGATGAAAGCTTGCGCTGAAGCGCTGCATCGGTTGGAGCACGTTGTCGTATCCCTCAACCCAGCTGAGGTTGTTGGTCCATGAGGCGCCTTCCATTGAAAAACCATCGTTGGCTGAGCTGAGCTCATGGATGGCTGCAGCAACGTCTTCGATGTCACCCGACTCACCCGCCCTCTGCCACAGACGATGCTGGTGCACGGCCTGGATGCGGGGAAGGTCGCTCGTCTTCAGTCCCAGCTCTTCCAGTTGTTCCAGGTATTCCGATCCGTTGAGCGCGGCTGTGTCAGGGTTGCTGTCTCGAATGCGGCGATTGGCCTGACGGAAGGCTTCCGGAAATTCATTCATCATTACTCCGCCGTTCTCGCCGTCTGCGATCTGGCTGACGAGAGAGGGGATCTCAGTGGTGCCAAGCGTTTGGCGACTGAGCCCTAATGCCTCCTCGCAGGGTTGCATTTGCCCGACAAGTTTGGTGTCAGATCCCTGGGTCTTGATCAAGGCTGTGATGCTGATCTCCTCGCCTGAGCAGGAACGGGCCACCAGCCTGTTGGGAGCAAAGCGTTGTTGGTTGCAGAGGGGCGAACCATCCAGCTGCTCCACGCTGTGCTCCTGCACAAGCAGCCAGTGATAACCGGCTTCGAGCAGGCTGTTCACCAGAGCAAAAAGCGTGTCCGGGTGATTGGGCAGGTGCATTTCCGGCAGTGAGAAACCCCGCACCCGCTGGAGCGCGCTGTCGCCGAACAGGTCTGCGAACTGGTGTTGCCAGGCGCTGATCTGCAGAGCCAGATCAGGAATGGGTGTTGAGGGTGCAACCGCATGGCTCCAGAACGTGCCGAGCCATTCCACGTGCCTGTTCATTTCTTCGTCACAGGCCAGGTAATAGAGAGCTTCGGTGATGTCCCGCCGTCCCATCTGCGTGACACCCCAGAGCAGATTTCCGGAGTAATCGAGCATGATCCGCGGATCGCACCCCTCTCGGATCAGCTCCGGGATCAGATCGGCCATGCGCCTGTAGCACTGAGCGAAAGGCTCAGCGTTGTGGTTATCACCTTCATCGGGGTGTTCCAGCATGTACTGCAGGTGTGAGATCAGAGCCCCATTGGGACCTGCGGGCACCGTTGGCTGGTGCATGTGCAGCGCGCAGGCGAAGGCGGATTTCAGATCCTGCAGAGCGCACTCGGTTGATGATGGCCAGTTCCGGCTTGATTTCTGCATCAGAGTGCGCAGCTCCTGCTCTCTTCCACAGATCGCAGGCTGGTGTGCTGATTGGACCGCCATGAACGCTTCGCTTGTTGAGCAGGGTGTGATTGATGCTGGCCATGATCAGCAGATGCCGTGCACGCTTTCCTCGCCGATGGTTGTGCAAACGAGCTGACAGACAGTGCTGCAAATCGTGTTGCAAGCCGTTTCGCAATACGTTCTGGAATCTGAGCTGCCGATCCTACTGAGCAATGTTGATTTTAGTATGCATGAATGAACCCCCGGAATTCAGAATTAGTGCTGAATCCCGGGGGTTTTTTCCAGCAATTCGCTGGTTTGTTGACCGCACCATCCGGACGAATGGAACGGCCTAAATCGCTCGTTTGTTCATTGGCTTCCTGTCTGAATCTGAACGTGAATCCTGGTTGAATTCGTTGCGAAGGACAGTTTTGAAGCGAAGGAAAGTAGAAGCGAACAATCCTGCGGCAAGCCACTGGGGCCAGGTTTCTCTGAGGTTTGGCTGATCGGTTCGTCTTGATGAACCGATCAATTGCACCTCATGTTGGTTGAGGGAAACGCTGGAGCAGTGACTTACAGCCGAATCGCTGCTCAGATCTGCTCAGGTGGAGTGTCTGCCGTCATCCGGTGCCTCCGATTGGATATCTCCAGTGTTGATGTTCTGCGGGCTGTTCGGCAATCAGTGCAATCACGCATTGTTCTGCGTTGAGAACTGAGTAAGGCTGAATGCAGCGTGGCTTCTGCGTGGCTAAGCATTCAGTGAATCAATTCACTGAGGCTGCGCTGATGCTTTCCCCCAGAGTGATGAAGCTGTTGGTGAGTGCCCTCTGCGCTCTCCAGCCACTGGCTCTTCCTGTCGCCTGGGCTGGGCATCACCATGGCGGTGGACATCACCATCACTCAGGACACGCTGAGTTCCACTACCACCCCCGTTATGCAGGTGGTGCCTGGTATGGCCACCACGGTCAGTGGTATGGGCATCACCATCACAACCGCTGGGACTGGAACAGCTTCGGTGAGCTGGCGGGGGCTGCTGTGATCGGTGGATTGATCAGCTCGGCTTTTCATTCGAACAATCGAACGATTGCTGTGCCGAACAGTGCTTATCAACTTGATTACGACAGTATCCGGGTGAATGGATCCACCGTGATGTTCAACGTTGACGGAGCGCCAATGAGTGCGGACTGCACCAGCGGTTATCTCAACGGGCATTCCGCTGAAAATCGTGGCCAGGCTCAGTTGGTCAACGCGGTTTGCACGGTGGCCTTTGGAAAGTGAACTGCCTCGATGAGGACTCGTTCAGCGTTTCGCTTGCAGCTGTTTCAATCCTTGGCCCAGCGCTGGTTGCACCTGCTGGAGCAGTTCATGTCCCCGTCCGGGTAGCTGTAACCAGCTTTGCGGGCATTTCTCTGAACTTCCGCCGGGCTTGAACCGCTGAAGCTTCTGGTTGTTTTGGCCTCGACCGCAATGGTGGCGGCCAGCAATCCAGTGGCTGTGACCAGAGCGATGCTGAATGGGCGCATGATCAGGGTGCTGAGTCGTTGATCCTCCGTTTTTGATGCGTTCAGGTCAAGAAATGGCAAGCAATTGCCTGAATGTGCCTGATTGATCCCAGGCTTGAACGATGGGATTGCTTCACTGTCCGCTGTGCATCTGCCTGGCTGTTTTGTCAGCTCTCCGTTTTTCTGCGTACGCCGTCATGGCCTTTCAACTCGAAAGACAACGGTCTCAATCTTGCGCACGCGCCGATCAATCGATGGGGGTGCTGATTCGTCTGTAGTGCAGAGGAATTGTCATCACTGTTCCGACACCACCCAGGCGGTTGCAGCCCGTTGACGGATGTAGAGATCAGTCAGTTCACGTGCCAATGACTGAAGCTCATGCACATCAGTGGTGGCATCGATCATCCGCTTAAGCGACTCGGCTTCGAATTGCTGAGAGAGGTTGACACGCATGAAATTGCCAATCAATGTGGAGATCTTAAAAAAATGTCATGTCTGGTCGCGAGCTTGCCCGTGGGGCCGATCTGTGGCTGCGCTCGCGATAGCCCGACACGAGCGTCATGATGTAACGACTTCGTTACAAAGCTCCGATGACTCTTGGCGAACTGTTTCTGGAAAGCCTTTCCACAGGTGTGATCACGGAAGATGAAGTCGATTGGCTTGCTTCTCATCAACACGTCTTTTCGCGTGCCGAAGAGGCTGCCGCAGTCCGTCTCGGTCGCTTGATGGACGATGGTGTAGTGAACCTCGGTTGCCGGGTGCCCCCTCAGTGGTTCCAGCATCGGGATGTGGTTGAACATTGGATTGAGCCGCTCGGCCGTCGGCGTCATGCGACGCAAGCTTGATTTGATGCTCAGCCCCCTCAGGACCATCCGGATCGTGGGAGTGTGAATGCTGCTGATCAGCCCATGTGGATCACAATGCGCCTCTGATTGCCGGACTCACGTCGATAGTTCTCGTTCTTGTTCAGCAGGGCGCAGGAGGGATTCAGTCAGTCGACACTGATTGGGTTGTTGGCGGTGGTTCCATCTCCAGGGTCTCTAGATCCATTGAAGATATTCATGTTGTTGAGGGAACCAGGTCGAGATTCAAATGGGCTCAAGCACTGATCCGAACATTGCCTATAAATGAGGCCATGGCCCGTCTTGCTGAGTTTTTTGTCGGCAGTCCGTATCTGGCCAAGTCTCTCGATCAACCCGGCCGAGAACAGTTGCGTCTGGACCTCACGCAATTCGATTGCATGTTGTTTGTTGAACAACTGCTCGCGATGGTGTCTGCGGATTCTTTTGTCGATTTCGCTGATCGGACCAGGAGTCTTCGCTATCGAAACGGCGAAATCGGATATTGCACACGGCAGCACTATTTTCACGACTGGGTGGGCTCGGCTCAGGCTCAGGGACTGATCGAGTCGGAACCTGTCTGGTCCGCACAGGCCACGCGCAATCTGCCTCTCAATTTCATGTCGAGCCATCGTGATCGTTACCCCGCCCTGCAGGCGCCTGGTTTGTTTGATTGCATTCGTGCACGGGAGCAGGGAAGGCGTATCGAACAGCATTACCTGCCGCTTGCTTCGCTCGAGGCTGCACTTCCCACTCTTCAGTCTGGCGATATTTTTGCGGTGGCCACGCGGGTCAATGGTCTTGATGTGAGCCACATGGGGGTTCTGGTCCGAGAGGGTTCCCGGCTGGATGCCATCCATGCTGCTCCAGGGCGAGGCGTGATGCGTTCGCGCTCGTTCGTTCGTTATCTCAGCTCAGTGCCTGATGCGATCGGTGCAGTGATCGTGAGGCCGCAAATGGTCCAATAACCTACATTCCTGCGTTGATTGAGGTTTCATGTGTAATGCCGGAGCCTGTTGTTTTGATCGCCGAATTTACTTCGGTGAATTTATGATTATTTTGACTGATCCGTTGACATATTGATCGACTTTATGCAGATGCTATGCCTTGCTTTCTCGGCAACATTGTTGATGTCGTTTTTGTTGAGAATTCGGGGAAGCATGCGATGTTTCATCATGCGTTGAATCAGCCAGATGCTGTGATGAAATCGGTCCCCCATCAGCTGGCCATTTCGCTGTTGATTGGTCTTTGCGGATGTTCGCTTTTGAACGGCAATTCCGGCGGAGAGGGTGGGTCTGACACGGCTGGTGGGGTTCTGCCGTCTGCGGATAGGCCCCCTCTCATGCGTCTTGGAGACAGCCGTGTCGGAGCATCGTCGTTGAAGGTGATTCAGGCCTGTGAACAGCGTCTGGGTCTTGCTGCGGAGGATGTTCAGTTGGCTCACCCAACCAATTTCGGAGAACGCAAGTCCAGGGATTCGTGGGGACGTGAGCTGCAGGTGAAGCCGATGGTGATCGTTCTGCACGAAACTGTGATCAGTGAACCTCAGGCTCTTGGCCTGTTCAAGACCAATCACCCGGATGATGATCAACAGGTGAGTTATCACATGATCATTGGCCGGGATGGTCGTCGAGTGCGGATTGTTCCTGATCAGAAGCGTGCCTATGGCAGCGGCATGTCGGCCTTCGGTGACGTCACAATGCGGGATCGTCCCGGTAGCGTGGGATCGATCAACAACATTGCTCTGCACATCAGCCTGGTAACCCCATCGGATGGTCGCGGGGACGCCGACGGGCATTCCGGCTACACCAACGCGCAGTACAAATCGCTTGCACAACAGGTGTTGCTTTGGCAAGCGACATTCGGGATTCCGATCACGCGCCTGACCACGCATGCAGCCGTTGATCGCAGTCGTAGTCGATATGACCCGCGCAGCTTCCGTTGGGATCGTTTTGACGCCCACTACAACGACGCTGCAGAGCTCTGTGGTCTCAATCAGTTCAACAACGAACAGGCAGGGCCGTGAGTGAACGAAGCCTCGGAGGAGTGGGCTTCGCCGGCATCTTCTAAATTCATTGCTGCTCTTTCCTTGATGCCGTGCCGCTGATTCCCCGCTGGCGGTACATGACCGATGACAGCAAGGCGCTGGTCAAGCGTGGTGCTGTGAGTCTGCTGGTTGTGTTCATCGCCGTGATTGTGCTGCGTGCACTGCTGCCATGGGTGTTGCTCGGCGTGATTGCCTGGTTCATCTGGTCTTGGTTTGCACGCCGTTGATTAGCGGTGCCAGTCGACATCTCTTAAGTCGATGTCGATGGAAGTTCGTCGTTGCTTAGTGGATCAACGCATGATTTATCGATGTGAATCACTCCACTGAGATAAGGGATCACGCGGCCGCTGATCAACACTCTTTCATCCGTCAATGCGCAGTGCAGAAGCCCCCCTCGAGCCGAAAGCTGACGGGCAACCAGGCTTGAGCGGCCGAGTCGACCAGCCCAGTAAGGCGCCAGGGTGCAGTGTGCTGACCCGGTGACTGGATCTTCCTCGATTCCGCATGACGGTGCGAAGAACCTGCTGACAAAATCGACATCTGACCCTGGTGCTGTGACGATCAGCCCCCGACCTGGAAGGGCGGCGACAGCCTTCGAATCAGGCTTGATCGCTTCAACCTCACGCTCATCTGCAACCACCACCATCAGATCAACCGCCTGCAGACAGGCAATGGCGCTGATGCCGAGGATCCGGTTGAGTCCGGTTGGGGCGGCGCAGGCTTTCCCCGGCTGCAGCGGGAAGTCGAGAGTGAGCTGCGATCCATTGCGGCGAACCGTCAGTGGTCCGCTGTTGGAGCTGAACTGCACAATCTCGAGGTCGGGTTCACGCTGGAACACGACGTGCCCCGCCGCCAGAGTGGCGTGTCCGCACAGATCCACCTCACAGGTGGGGGTGAACCAGCGGAGGTCATAGTGCCCTTCACTGCCCACATAAAAGGCGGTCTCGGAGAGATTGTTCTCAGAGGCGATCGCCTGCATCAGCCGATCCGGTAGCCAGGTCTGCAGAGGACAGACAGCGGCAGGGTTGCCCTGAAACGGACCTTCAGCAAAGGCGGCGACCTGTTCGATCGGAATCGACCCTGTCATGAAACGCTCAGCGGGTTCCGTTTGGGCTGTCTTCGTCTGCAGAGCCGCGCAATCTCTCGACCTGCGTGAACAGAAGCCAGGCCATGGCGGCGAGGGCTGCACCTGTCCAGTTGTTGCGCAGCAGTTCCACGACCGCAACCGTGCTTGCCGCAATCCGCAGAGCTCTCAGCAGAAGGTCCTGAAGCGATGGTTTCGCAGGCGTTGGCTGGTCCATCGACGGCCTGGCTGGATTGGCATATTGCCTGCCCTGGGCCCATGCTGCATCAGGCTGCGACGGCCATGTCAGCGGGGCGTCTGATACTGCTCAGGCCGCTGAGCGGCTATTCATTTGCACGCCGACTCACACAAGGACGACACAATCTGTTACAAAGGGTGCACTCGCGATTTTTCCCGATGGACAACTCAAAATTTGGCTTCTCCGCCTTCGCTGAGCAATGGAACGGACGTCTTGCCATGATGGGCTTCGTAATCGGCCTGGGTACTGAGCTTCTGACCGGTCAGGGAATTCTTTCCCAGGTTGGTCTGGGTTGAAATCCATCCAGGAGCATGATGTCTGGGCACCGGAAGATCGGGTTGGTTATGTCCAACTGATTCTCTTCGGTGCATTCATCGCGACCCTCGGAGTAGGTGCCAACATCGTTGTGAAGTACCTCTGGTCATCGCTGGACGCTCTCAGCAATTATTTCTGACTCATTGATTCAGCAGATTCCATGAGCCGCTGATTCAGTCAACCTCTGCCTTGGGCAGGGGTTTTTTGTTGCCGCCCTGGTTCTTCACCAGGGCAGCACTGAACCATTGGCGTGCCAGAAACCGCCGCTGTTCTTGAGATTCAGTTCGTCAATTCGGGCAAGCAGTCCTTTGACAGATTCAGCGGGGCTGATGCCGTTGGGGTTGTATCTGACCATGCGAGTCTTCACCAGTCCAGGATGAAGAATCGCCACGGCAATGCCTCGGCTCTGCAGGTCAACCGCAAGCGATTTTCCAGCGATGTTCAGTGCCACTTTTGACATCCTGTAGCCGTAGGAGCCCCCAGAGCTGTTGTCTTCGATCGAACCCATCCGGCTGGTCATCAGCACCAGTTTCGAACCCTCAGGCATCAACGGAATCAGATCCCTGGCAAGTAAAAGAGGAGCAAGAGCATTCACTTCAAACTGCTGGCGGATGCCAGCCGGGTCCAGGTCGCTCAGTCCCATCGACTGAAGCATCCCTGCATTGAGAATCACGGTGTCCAGCTGTTGGCCTGCCAATCCATTGACCAGTGCGGCGATGGAGTCTGGGCTTGTGAGTTCGATCCCTGATTCCACACGCACGCCAAGGGCATCCAGTTCACCGCTGGACTGACGACAGACCGCGATCACCCTGTCTCCACGGGCGTGGAGCTGTTGGCAATAGGCAAGACCAATGCCCCTGTTGGCACCGGTCACGAGATGAGTCACCAATCGCCAGGCTGCTGGAGAGCACCATCCTGCCTTCAGCACTGACGGATGGTGTCCTCGCCCATTGCCTTGGCTCGTAGTCTCTTGGCATTCGCTGAATCTGTCGCCGTCGCGCGGTTCTCATGGGCTTTGATCCGCGCCAGTGGTCGTCCTCATCGTCAACCCGTGACGATCGGAACCGTCAGAACCATGCTGAACGGGTCACCAGCAATGTGGAAGCTTTGCTGCGGGAAAACGATGCCTTGCGCAGGGAGGTGCAGCGCTTGCATCAGCAGCTCGATCGCTTGCGCCGGCAGCACTGGCAGCGACCCCAGCACGATGACAATCCTGATTGGAACCGGCAGCAACCATCGGCCCTCGTGAGTTCAGAGCAGGTTCAGCGCTGGGGAGATTCCCTGGCGATGCAGCCGGGTTGGAGCGTGCTGCGTCAGCATGGCCTTGAACTGCTGATTGATCAGCTCAATCGCAGCAGCTTTCACTCTCAGCTCAGCCTGAGCCAGAGGCTCGACCGCGTGGTCAGTGGTCTTGGCACTGATCTGCTGGCTGCCGTTGGGTCAAAGCCCACCAAGAAAACAGCGGCGGTGCTGGCGTCATTCGCGCTGTATGGGGTGCGGGCCAGTGAATGGCTTGATGAAGATCCACGCCGTGTGGTGGAGGAACTGCGCCAACGCCATCGGCAGCGCCAGGATCATCAGCGGGCAGGCGGCAGTCATGGTCGGCGGACCCGAAGCGATCAACGGGCGACGGATCGAGAGCCAACGGGACAGGCTCAGAGAGGATCGGACGATGCGCGTTCGGCAGCCCTGTCAATCCTGGGGTTGCAGACGAACGCATCACAGGAGGAAATCAAGCAGGCATTCCGGATGCTGGTCAAACAGCATCATCCCGATCTGGGTGGATCGGCGGATGCCTTTCACCGTGTCAATGACGCCTATCAGTTGTTGATGGCCTAAAGCAGTGCCCAACGCTGTCGGCCACGAAGATTTCCTGTGTTGTCTAACGAGTTGAAGCTTTCAGGTGATTCAGCTGCTAAGCAGGGTTTCAGTTGTTTTCGTCGCGATCATGATGTCTGCAGAAAATTTCAGGAGTTTTGTGTCTGCGCTGAAGAGTGACACCAAGCTGCAGCAGACACTCAAGGATCGTCTCGGTCAAGAGAAAACCCAGGAGGCAATGCTTTCTGTTGCCGATGAGGCTGGATTCAGCTTCGAGGTGTCTCATGTCTTCGAAGCAGGCCCTCAGTTGAGCGAGAAGGAACTGGAGGGCATCAGCGGAGGTGGAGATCTCCAGGGTGGCGCCGGGCTTACTCAAAAGTTCGGTGTCTGAAAGCGGTGCACATTGCTGTTGTTGGAGGCGGAGTAACAGGACTTTTCACGGCGCTTGTTCTTCAGCAGCGTGGTTATGGGGTCACGGTGTTTGACACCACCACCAGGCCTCATTCGGCTGACTACGGACTCTGTCTCTCGCCTGCTGCGCAGCTCACACCTCTTCTGTGTGGGTTGGTCGACTTCACCCAGGCACTGTTGACGGCTGGGCTGAGCCAGTCAGAAACCCTGTTTTTTGATGCTGACTCGATTGATGGCAACACAGAAGAGTCAAGCAGTGGGTTGATCACTCCGCTGCAGATTCGCAGCAGCATGTTGCTGGGGTTGTTGAGATCCAGTCTCCAGCCGCAGACGATCATTCCCGATGTTGTTCTTCAAGGGGTCCATCAGCAACGTGGGCGGATTGAACTGGAGTTTGCAGGTCGTCGCGGCTGGCAAGGTGAGCTTCTGATTGCTGCCGATGGACTGCATTCCAGAACGTTGGATCTCCTCGAGGTCGAGCGGCCTCTGATCGATCTGGGGCAACGCTTCTGGCGAGCTCTGGCGGACGACGGTTCAGTGCTGCGTGGTGGTGTGTTTCATCGCTACGGCAGTCATGACACCCTTCGACTCACTGCCTTTGATGTCGGACCGGATCCCTGTGGCTGCGAGCAGACCCATTGGTGCCTGTTCGTTGCATCTCCAGCCGTTCGGAGATCGGAGAGGTTGGAATCAGTCACTCAGCGATCGTTTCCGCCTGGTGCCTTGCAAGGATTGCCTGAGTCCATCGTGCAGATGATCCAGTCGACAGATCCCAGCAGCATTACGACAGGCAGGATTATGGATGCTGAACCGCTGGACCAGCTGGTGTACGGGAACGTTGCACTGTTGGGTGATGCGGCTCATCCAATGGCCCCCACTCAGGCGCGTGGTGTCAGCAGTGGATTCGAGGATGCGGTTGTGTTGGCTGACAGTCTTGATCGGCACAGGCATGATCTGGAAGCGGCTCTGGGTGATTTTCAGCAGCGACGCCTCCCGGTTGTGAAGCAGCAGCAAAGACTCAGTCGACAAGAGCAGGAGGTGGCCTGATCTGGAATCGCTTGATCAGATCAGGCCCATCCTTGTTATCGCCTCATCGCCACAGCACTTCAATCGTGGATTCGTCGGACATGTCGAAGCGGATGCCTGATTTGCTGTTGCTGCGCTGATACCGCAATCCCGCTTCTCTGTAAGGGAAGTTGAAAGTCCGCTCGCGGAACATGACGGTTACGTTGCCCTGGCGCTGGCTGAACCGGCACGGACCTGATTCGACCGGAACCGAGGGATTGTGATGGCTCAGCTGGCAATGGGCGATCGTGCTGTCGGCATGCACCCTCGTGCCCGGTTCAGGGATTGCCAAGCCAAGGCTCAGCAGCAGAAGCCTGCAGGTGAGTTTCAGAGGATGGTGCAGAGGCATGAAAAAAGCCCTGATCGAGCAGGGCGTTGTGCCGGAAGTCGGCGGAACTCATCTGGTCACTTTCTGGCCCCGGTACACGAGTTCAGGACGCACGGTGCTTTTGGCAACGGTGTTCTGCGTGTACTTCTGGCCGCGATAGGTCAGTGTCATGGTGGTTCCTCGAAGCAAGCTCAGGTCCCCGTTCCATGGCCTGAGTCGAACTGCGCCTCGTCAGAGACGAGGTGAACGATGTTGAAAGCATCAACTCAGTTCTTATAGCAGGCTTGGCAACAGTAATGTTGTTCGTGCCATTACATGGCGCGTTCAACGGTCTTGCGGAAGTGGGCAGGCCATCACCGGCAGGCAATCCCCGGAGGGGTTCAGCCATTCCTCGAATTCACGGCGAACGGCATCGGCGTCGAAGCGACGGTCGCTGTTGTGCAGAACTCTGCAGCGCTGCCGGCTGTAATCCACCGCGGCTCCAATCAGTGCAATCGCTTGTTCTCTGGTCATGGGATCCGATCAGTTGGGTGCATGGTTGACGTCCAGACCGGCTTTGGACGTGGCAATCGCGACAGTCTGGGAGTTCTGTGGCCTAACTCAGCTCCTTAGGATGAGCTCATCGCGGAGGGTGACATGAATCCCAAGCAGGTGGGCGCCCTTCGACGGGCTTTGATCTATTTCCTGGTGGGATATGGCGGACTGACTGTGATCAACAACAGTGGTCTGGCTCCTGAACGGATGTGGCTGGCTTACACGCCTTTGTTTGTAGGGGTGTATTTCTTTGCCCGTTGGGCGGACGCCAGGATTGCTGCATCAGGCCAGACCAAGGACGATTGACTGGCAGATGACGGTGTTGTTCAGACTCCCAGGCTGAAACGCACAACCAGATCGTCGTAGTCGCGATCACCGCCTCCGTAGCCATCCTCCATGCCCCATCCATTGGCGCCGAATCCGGTGTAGTGCGCAAACCCGTCGGCATTGGCCGCGGCAAAGGCAAAGTATTGATCACCACTTGTCTGGTTGGTGATCAGCGGTGCATAAATTGAGCCGCTCTCCAGGGTGATGCTGAAGGGAGCGATCTTGGAGTTGGCCAACTCCAGGGTGTTGTCGCTGATCAGATCGGCGCGGCGGCTTGCTGCTTCGGCATATCCAGGCTCGCCGGGTTTGAGAATTGATCCTCTCAGTGGATCCACCACCGTGCCCTCGTCGTCGCTGACGGAATACCACTGAAGAATGGAGTCGTCTGCAGCTGATCGACTAAATGATCCTGAGACAGTTACACCATTCGGCGCATCGACCTCCCTGATATCGACTAGATCAATGGCTGACAGCTGGGTTCTTCGGCCTGGAAGATCCGTTGATGTTGAGGATGACGCCTCGAAACTGCTGTAGAAGCGCCGGTCCTGCGGATCGATGTAAGCCAGAATTGTTTGTCCTGTGAGCGTGTCTTCGACAGCCGTTCCCAACAGCCGACCCACCGGTTGAAGATTCCAGGGATTGCGCAGCACAGCACCATCGGTCTCCACAAAGGTGACCTGTCTGGCACCGTCCAGATCGAAGCTGATCGGAATGCTGTGGTCCTGGCTGGGCACGGTGAAGGGTCCCGGAGCGGCACCGGGCGCATCGGGACTGTTGCCGGGCCCACCCGGGTTGTACACAGCGCTGTAGCCATTCCCGGATGGCATGCGCACGGCACTGAGTGCCTTGATGGCATTCAGATCACCTTCAAGAATGACGTCGTAGTAGTTGTCATGGTCCTCGACATAAGCCGCATTCACAGGAGTGCCTGCCGGTGCCAGATCAGCAAGGCCAACCACGCTGATCGTGCCCCGACCACCGATGGCGTAGGTCACTCCCGTTTCAGTGATCGTGATGTTCTCACCGCTTTGCGTGGTTGCCTTCAGCTGGAAAAACCGGCTGAAGTCATCCGGCATCAGGCTCGCGATGCCGTCGGGTGAAAAACCCGCGCTGGTGTACAGCCTCAACCGATACTGAGCCTGATCGCCGTAGGAATCTGAGCCACTGTTGTGTTGTGATGAAGCACCGACACCGACGGGTCCGCCCTCTCCCAGATCGCTGTACCGATTGAGCTTCGCGGACACCAGTCGAGGACCGTTGCCTGCCATGTAGGAGTTGCTGCTGTCGATCGACAGCCCAACGGCGTTCACCGGCCCTGATTTGCCAATCATTTGCAGCGGTGTGCCGTCGTTGACGATCGTCACCGATGTCGGGTACCGGGCACCGGGACTTCCAGGGGTGGTTCGATTGCCGAAATCACCTTCGATCACGACAGT
Organism: Synechococcus sp. BIOS-E4-1; assembly: GCF_014279995.1. Taxonomy (NCBI): domain Bacteria; kingdom Bacillati; phylum Cyanobacteriota; class Cyanophyceae; order Synechococcales; family Synechococcaceae; genus Synechococcus; species Synechococcus sp. BIOS-E4-1. The sequence goes on from NZ_CP047935.1 coordinate 1,088,284, forward strand.
CTGGCGCTCGTTGTGCTCGAGGTTCGGCAACAGGCCTGCGATCTGGGGAGTCACCGTTGTGCCGTCACTGAGGGTCACCTCAAAGTCACTGCCGTCGGCATCCAGGGACGAGGGCAGAACGGGAAAGCTGAACACCAGTGGCATGGTGTCAGCGAGCAGCATTTTGGTGGAGAAGGTGCCGCTTGCACCCACCAGGCTCGCGGCGGATGTGAGTGCCCTGAGTGATGGGTTCAGAGCCGGATCAACGCTTTGCCAGGCCACATTGAATTCCGCAGCCGCCTGTTCTGCATTGGCACCCATCAGCCCTGGAACGCCCATGTATCCGTCGAAGCCGAAGTTGCCGGTCAGAAACTTGGCTTCGTCCCCGAACAGATCAGCTCCGTAGACGATTGCTGTGAGCAGACTCGACGCCAGTGTCGATGTGTTGGCGATGTCGGCGTTGATGGTGTCGAGCAGCGGACCGGCCCACTCGCTGTAAACAAGCGCCATCGTTTCCGCAGCCGTTCCCTTGAAATTTAGGGAAGCTCACGAATCTTTTCAAAGCTCAGATCTGAAGGGTTCCATCAAAAAAGTACCCCGTTAGCAAATGCCATCAAGGTGCTTTTCGTTGATTGAGAAATGAGTTGTCAGGGCTCAGCTGAGGCCCAGTACACCGAAGGTGATCTGACTGACGATGCCGTGACCGGTCAGTGCTTCGGTGAGTACACCGACAACGAAGCCGAGCATGGCAACGCGACCATTCAGCAGTTCTGCACGAACCAGACGCTCTCCCTTGATCTGGCTAGCGGCTGCTTCCTGGTACCACTGATCCTGGGCGGAGGCTGAGGAGCTCATGAATTTTTTGCTTGTAAAGCAATGTTACGCCAATTTGTAACGGAGTGCAAAGCGTTTGAGCTGGTTGGGGCGAGCGGCTGGAGGTGAGGTCAGGCATCAATGATGCGTGGCTCGCTGAGATCAGCTGCAGGGCAATGCATCTGTTCCTTGCAGCCTGAAACCTGGATCGTCTGCTGACCAGGGCTTTTCAGCCTGCAGCGATGATCAACTGCGACTTGAGATGAACCAATCCCGAGATCTTTTAGTTGCTTCTCAAGAACTTTGTTTGAAGTGCACATCTTGATAACAGATTGATCAGGATGTTGTGTTTCAGATTCAAGAACTAACCGACGCTGGCTGGCATCAGACCGACCTGCATGACACCAAGGATCATGCTCTATGGCATGCACGATCCAAAAGTGACGCAGATGGTCATACCTATCGGGTGATCAGCAGGGAATCGGGGCTTGTTTGTCTGATGACCAGGAATGGCAGTGAATGCTGGGAACTGGATTGAGCTCATCAAACATGCGCTCTCTGTTGATTGCCTTTGCTTTACCTGTGATGGTTCTTGGCTCGCTCGGGCCGGCCAGGGGCAATCAGTGGGCGAGCTGCCTTTACAACAATCTAAGTGTTGACTGCAGGCGGACTTTTCTTTGTCCTGGAGCTCCCTGCGGCGTGTTCCGATTGGAGTGGAAAGACGGCGCTAGTGATGTTTTTACGCGCTTCAAGGACGGGGTTGCTCGCAATGTGGGTTTTTACAAGGACACTCGCGGTGGAGAGTGGATGCTGCGGGGATTTGCAGGTTCATTCGGTCTGCGCAATCCAGCCAACGGAAACTCCATCGTTTACGGCATGACGCTTTCCGAGTGCAAACAATCCATGCTCGATGATTTCTGCAGCAAATAGCAGCAGATAGCCTCTGCACCGTCATCCCCAGAGCTCTGTTTCCGAGAGGTTCTCGAGGTATCCGCTGGCGTCGTAGCGCCGCACGATCTGATGGGTCTGACCCTGAGGACTGATCCAGCGCAGGCCACAGGCCGTGGCATCTCCCATCTGCCGATCTCTTGCATCGAGCAACAGCTCAACATTCGGCTCTGGTTGCCAGATCATCCAGTTGCCGCTGGTCCTTGTTATGCACTGCAGTGGTTGGGATGGTGTTGTGGGTTCGCCACCTGCTTTCGTTTCAACGATGTAGACCACCTGATCGAGACCATGGAATCCATGGCGAGCAACAACTCTCCGCCGTTCTTCGCCATGGACGACGCTCAGTTCTCCCACCCAGGCGAGTGGAGTGATCGCACTCGGGCCGAGTGACCAACTTCCATCTGAATCCACCTGCATGGTGAAGGGCACGTCTTCGAAATTCATCGATCGCTGCTGACCGGTGGAGCGGTAGGTGAGGCAGTTTTCAATCACACCACCGCGCTCCTGCACCTGCAGCGATGTCGGGAAACGATCTTCCTCTGTGCCGCTGCCTCCCAGCCGTATGAAGCAACCCTGCCAGTGTCCGCTGTTGTGCTGCAGCAGAGCGGCGCGTGGGTCGTGCATGGTTTCGGACAACTGGATCAGTCATCAATCGTGGCGGTCTTGCGCCACGGTCGCGACCAGGTTCAGTACACGAAGGGAGGTAAATGGCTGTCTCCCTGGAGCAGGCATTCACAACGAAGATCTGCGCCCATGGAGCGAATCTCATCGACTGAGCCCACCCCGGTCAGACGCATCCCTCTCTCAAGCCCTTCCCGCAGGATCTCGAAACTGCGTGTGAGACCTGCCTCTCCGCCTGCTCCGAGACCGGCAACCATGGCCCGACCGATGCCCACTGCCTGAATTCCATGGCTCATGGCAATGAGGATGTCGGTGCCGCAACGGATCCCTCCATCCATCAGAAACGTGAGCCCGGAGCCGCTCAGCTTGGGCATTTCGCTCTGAACCATGTGCAGTGTCGGTGGAACCCGGTCCATCTGCCGGCCCCCGTGGTTGGACCAGACCACGGCATTGGCTCCGACGTCCTCGGCACGTTTGGCATCGTCGGCGCAGTGAACGCCTTTGATGATGATCGGACGATCCCTCCCCCAGGCCTCGCGAATCCACTCGAAATCTGCCCAGGTCACGGCGGATGAGGCCAGCTGAGACCCAATGTCCGTGAAGGGCATCGGTTCGCCTTTGTCATCGATGATGTTCACGAACCGCATCACACCCTCATCGCCGAGAAGGTCCGTGAGCCAGGGCAGCCGCGTGGACATCTGAGGCGCCAGCTGCAGCCGTCGCAGGATCCATTGCAGTCGTTCATTGCCGCTGAGCCCTTCCCAGGGATGCAGGGCCTGCAGTGGTTTCATCCGTTCATGGACCCGCCTCTGGCCGGAGACACCCGTGTCGATGGTGAGGAACAGTGCGGTGAAACCCGCCTTTTTGGCGCGGTTGATCGCACGCAGGGCAGTGTCCCGTCCTCCGCAGAGATAGAGCTGAAACCAGCACTGTTTCGATGATGCTGCGGCCACCTCCTCCATGCGTGTCCCGGAGAGGGTTGAAAGGCCCATCACAGTGCCGAAATTGCCGGCGACGCGGGCCGCCACCGCATCACCTTTGGGATAGATGGTTCGCAGGCTTCCAACGGGAGAGATGTACCAGGGAACCGCCAGCTCATGGCCCAGAACGGTCGTGCTGGTGTCGAGGGTCTCGAAGCGTGTGGCGCCGCGCACGTTGAGAACCGTTTGCTGAAAGGCCTTCACATTGCCTTTGAGGGTGATCTCCTCATCGGCGCCACCCACGAAATATTCAGAAACGATCGGAGGCACCCGTTTGCGCATCCGTCTCCAGAGGTCCTCAGTACACAGCGCATCCCGCAATTCAGAGCTGACTGTCATGACGTTGATGCGGTAGCCCCAGCTGTTGTTCGATCAGCGAAGAGTACAAGCGTTGTTGCATGCAGATCGGAGCATCCGGTCAGTCGTTTGGAATCCTTATCGACAGGCTGCTGCCGTGATCCCGGTCGAAGCAGGCTTTATGCAGACACTTCAATCTGATCAGGCACTCTGATAGGCAGCCTGATCCAGGCGGAAGGATGCCCCATGCGCATGGAAGACACGCTTTAGGCCTTCTATCGCTTGGTGTAACTCAGTCTCACTTCTACATTTCCGACTGATGAGTGGGTAAAAGGCGTCAAGGTCCTGTCAAAGCATCCAGTCGTTCTGACACTGGATTGCCCTTTTGACTGTTCAACCTGCTAGATATGAACAGTTTGGTAAGAGACGTTTGGTCTGCTCTCTGGGCACGTCTCACCACGCTGTTGCCCTGACCCGTTACTCCAGGGTTGATGCAGAGATGGAGAAGGAGTTAAAGGAACCACGAAAGCCCAAGAATCTCAGGAAACAAGTTGAAGCAGTCAGCTGCTGGGAAGAGAGCACTGTCTTGGGTCTTAACCAAAAAGAATGGGTTGAACCTCTTGGAGAAGAGCTTCCATCTCTGAAGGTTTTAAGTTGACTAACCCAAGGCTGGCAATTAAGACTAAAAAACATCTGAAATAGAAGATCAAGTGATTGTTTGGTGATGAAACTGTCACAGCCAACTCTGTTTTCACTCCTGCTACACACTGACCAGAAGGACTGGCTGTGACATCCCAACGATCGAAGCCATGGCAGGGCACTCATAGAGACAGGTTCAAAGACTGCGCAGGAGTATGGATAGTCCACAGATGATGCAAGACCTAGAGAGATCAAGTTGTTATAGGTTTGTTCAAAGTATTGCCCGTTGAATCACGCCTGGAATCAGTAAATCAAAAGTTTCCCCGGCGAAACGACTAACCGATAACTCTGTGCCTTAAAAAGGATTGAAACTTCTCAAAGATTGCCCAGGTGTCATTGCCGCCATGGAGGCAGGGATGACAAAGGGATAAAAGCCAACGCTAGAAGTGATTCCGTAAGGCAAGCAATTTGTTTTACGGAATTGCTTCAGCTGCCCAAAGTGTATAGCACTTGCAAAAAAGTGGAAAATTATAACTTAAAACCAATGACACAAAGTGAGCGTGAATTGACTGAAAGAGCTATTCGAAGAGCAACCTTCAGTTGGCCGGAAAAGCAGTTCGACTATAACTGTGGCGTAGCTGCGGCTGGTGGTTCTTTCTATGCGAGATGGAAGAGTAGAAAGGCGTCTGAATTGAGTGCCTTGAACTCTATTGATATCGTCTTAGGCATACTCGAGAGGTCGCTGTAATGTGTTTGAATCTCGCTTAGATGTCATCAAAAAATCAGTAAAAGCCTTTTGTGGTCCGTTATTGGACGTTTGATTAGCATGGATAGACATGCGCTAATTCAATGTCCAAAGAGCAAGTAAAAGCATTCCTGGAAAAGGTCAAAGGTGACGTCAGCCTTCAGGAGAAGCTCAAAGCTGCAGCTGATTCTGATGCTGTTGTTGCGATTGCTCAAGAAGCAGGTTTTATGGTTTCTGCTGACGAGTTGAAGAACGCCCAATCAGAGCTTTCTGAAGAGGAGCTGGAAGGAGCGGCTGGGGGAGGTTATTATTCTGGGGGCGTCAAATGTACTCTGGGGGAGGTGGTTTGTAAGGGTAGGGTGCAGTGATTGAGTGTGTCTTTGTTGAGTGTCTGGCATGTTGGAATGGATTGAGCCTGAATACTGAGAGTCCCCTTCGTAGTGGCTTTTTATTGCTTCAACCTCTCTCAAAGTCTCAATCATCAGACTCCAATACGTGGCACGATTGAGTGCAGTTAAGCAGAAATAATTAGGACATGAGTAATAACTAATCCTGCTGTCAACTGGCAACTGCGGCCAATACCTTTTCAGCGGCAGCGATCAGCTTCGCCCCCTTGGCCTTGGTCCCATAGTGCTGCTCATATTGACCAGCATTGCAGTAGCGGGCGCAGCTAAGCAAAGTCCGGCATCATTCGCAGATTAACGTCTGATCCATGCAGCGTTCTCTGCGCCTGTCGTTATCGCTGAGCGGAGCTGCTGCACTGGTACTCGCTAATACACCTCTGCTCCCTGTTGCTGCTCAAGAGGCAGGCAGCTCAGAAGATCTCGGGGTCATGGAGATCAATCTCAAGGATGCAGTCAAGTTCAACTGGGGTTTTCAAGGTGCACTCCAGGGCGCAGGCACACCCAATCAAGCCGGTATCGGCGGGTTTCTGCCAATTGCTGTGGGCGAGAACAGTGTGTTCTTTGCTGATGTAGTGCTCAATGCCAACTTTGCTGATTACGGCGGCACCAGCAGCATCGTCAACACCGAGGTCGCTGGTACAACACTCAGCACCTCATCAAGACTTGGCTACCGCTGGCTGAATGGCGACCGCTCCTGGATGTTCGGGGCGAATGCTGGCTATGACAGCAGGCCAATGAATACAGGCAATGCTGACTCAGGTGTCACGCTCTACGACAAGGAAAGTGCTTTTTTCCAGCAAATCGCCGCTGGGTTAGAAGCAGTCTCTGATACCTGGAACTTCAATGCCTACGCTCTTGTCCCTGTCGGTGATACAGAGCAGCGCCTCAATAGCCGTTATCTCGGCGGAGCACTTGATACCTATGGCCTGAATGTTGGTTATTTCATCACCCCTGAACTCAATGCCTCTGTTGGTTACTACTACCAAAGCGGAGATCTAGGAGAAGCAGATGGTTCAGGCGTACAGGTGGAGCTGGATTATCAGATCGCTGATGGTTTAACTGCTGGCATCAATGTTTCCTATGACGAAGCTTTTGAAACCAGAGTTTCAGGAAACATCAGCTATCGCTTTGGTAGCAATATTACTGCTGCGGAAATCAAGAAAAAAGCATGGCAAAAACCAACCATTCAAGGTTTGTCTGAAAGCGTTAAAAACAGGAGTGTCCGCGTTCATGATTTGCAATCCAATATAAATGCAATGTGCAGTTCTCTCGATACACCCCGACGGAAACATTATAAAAGTGATCTTGTGACTATTCGTACAGGAATAACTACGTTTGAACGTTTTCATTGTAACCCTGGCGCGCCCAACGCAACTGCTGGCGGTTGGGAACCCTTTGAGCGCACTGATTATTAGCTAAAGCCACTGAATCAGACCGTTGTTATAACTGGCAAAGACTCCCGTTAGCCATGTCCGACGAGCAACTCAAAGCGTTCCTTGAAAAAGTCAAAAGTGACACTTGCCTTCAGGAGAAACTGAGAGCTGCTGATGATTACGATGCTGTTGTTGCTGTTGCCAAAGCTGCAGGCTTCTCCATCACCACAGGAGACTTGAAAGAGCATCATCAAGCCCAGCCAGACCCATCTAATAGGGAGCTTGAGAGTGCGGCTGGCGGCAATCACCCCAACACCTACCCACTGTCTGGGCCCTGCGATTGTGGGTGTGGCGGATATCCCAGTTACTAACTCTCTGGTTTTTGTAAAGTTGGCACTAATGTCATTGCAGAGCAGGCTACACACTCAAAGCCATTAAATTGGCAGGTTTTTTATCTTGATCATTCCAAAAAGAGCACAAATCAACATCCATCAATTAGCACGATTGAGCACAGTAATTGTTGGTCAAAGACTTTGCTTTAGAGCGTTGCTATAATTACTTAGCAGACTTGATACCCATGTCAGAAGAGCAACTCAAAGCCTTTCTCGAAAAAGTAAAAGCTGACACCAGTCTCCAGGAAAAGCTTAAAGCTGCGGCTGATGTTGACGCAGCTCTTACAATTGCGAAAGAGACTGGGTTCATGATTTCTGCTGATGACGTTCGGACGTCAGTTTCAGATGATGAGCTGGAAGGCGCGGCTGGCGGTTCAGATGATGAAACGTTGACTGATTTCATGTGTGAGGAATATGAAGGATATTAAAAGTTTACTCATCAAAGCCCCTGCAACGGCAGGGGCTTTTTATTCCTTCAATCACCCCAAACAGCCCACAAATCAGCCCCAAATTGCATCCAATACCTGGCATGATTGAGCGCTATAAGTATTGACCAAAGCCTCTGCAGCACACCGTTGATATGACTGCTGAACAGATCTGCTACCCATGTCAGAAGAACAACTCAGAACTTTTATTGAAAAGGTGCAAAGCGACACCAGCCTTCAAGAGAAACTGAGAGCTGCTAAAGCTCATAGCTAAATGTATTAGGCTATAGGGCTGAAGTGGGGCCGCAGAAAGTTAAATCTTTTAATCATTCAACACACTCAACAATAGTCTGAAGTTTATAAAACCTGAATGAACTTTTAGTTTTAAATGGTCAGATTTTATTGGCGGTTATTCGCGAATCAAATACATTCAGTTCTCTTGTAATCCTAGGCTACCCTGCGGACGACTAAATGTTTGGCTTCTTTTTTGCGGGTCCATGATCATGTAACCGCATTATGACAGGTGTTGTGCACTGATTTGCACCATTCAAGTTGGCTGTCTTCCCTCCGGCCACTGCCTCTAATTCCTCGGCAGATAGTTCTGACATTTTTGATTGGAATGCTGAAAGAAGATCCTCAGCACTGACTTGAATCCCAAAGTTCGCAGCAAGTTCAACAGCCTCTTCCGGAGTTGTGGCTGCTGTAAGAGAGTCCCTGAATTCAGGATTCGTTGTTAAGGTGTTCAAGAGATCTTCTTGGGCTGACATGATAAAACAATGGCTTATATAAATCGATCATACAGATTGAGGAATTCACTGCGTCAAGACTTAAACAATATCAACACGATACTTGTATCTATTGTATTTGTGACTCATGTACTGCAGTAGTTGTTTCGCCTTCGCCTGAAAAGCTTATGAACAAAGATAAGAATTTGAAACCCTTGCGTTGAGCTCGGATGAATCAATCTATCTCATTAAATCAATGGAGATTCGACGCTCCCCCATTGCAAGGCAAGCGTATTGAGGCCGGAAGGCGAATTAGTTTGCTTGCAAAAATCCAAATGTTTACGGGTGTCTAAGTACCACCAAAGATATCTACATCTAAAAGACATTTGGCGGTATAAGGCCTACTTGCGTTCCCAAAGCATTGTTTACCTTGTTGGGTGCGCAGCCGTAATTTTTGCCTCAGCTAACAGCATCCAATTCTTCCTCTGAGAGCTCTGACAGCTTTGATTTGAATGCCGTTCGCAGCTCATTACGTCAAATAACTGGGGTTTGCTGCTTTTGATGAAGAGAACGTTCAGACCCAGTTCCTAAGACATGTGGACTTCATTGAGGTGCTCGATTAAGACGGGAACCCTTTCCCCGATCCTGCACCCGTCCCTGAGTGAATCGCGCCTGTTGTCCGTACGCTGCGGACTTTGGATCTGACTTATTTGCTGACTTTCGCGCTTATGTCCAAACAAGGCTTAATGGCGCTGTAGTCGTTTCCATGAAAGGAGGCCGCCCCTCCGGTTGGAAGAGACGGCCTAGCTCGTTCGTTCGCGCATGGTTTCACTCCATCACGTCGGGATGAAAGAAGGAGTGCGAAGTAACTGGCTGCGGCGTCCCTGGGGCCATGACGTCCAGAGGTGGGGCTGATGCGGTTCCGGGGCACCTGTGGCGATGCAATGGAGTGTCGATCGACGTGGCGCACCTGATGACTGCCTGTCGAAGGACCAGCCTCACGGATGGGTGGAAACTGTTGGAGCAGGGGGCCGTAAAGTCAGAAGACTTCTGGGATCTGGTTTGGTGGAGTGTCGGCTGTCATCAGCGCCTCCGATCTCGATACATATAGTTTTGTCGCCCGCAACCGCAAAGGCAATGAGCATGAAGGCGCATTGCCTTTGCAGTGGTTGAGACCGAGAGTTGGAACTGCGTGGACATGATCCGACGCCACCTATTGATGAGTGGTTACAAGCTTCTCTTGTCTGAGCTGATCCATGCGGGCTTTTAATCACCGGATCAGCACCTTGCCTTCATGGGGCTGAGGGCATGGGCCTGCAACTCCAGTCTGCCGACTTCCTGCATGACGACGGCCTCACCTATTGCATCAGGCGTGAGTTGTTGGATCAGGACTTCACGATCTACGAGAAACGAGATGGTGTATGGGTCGATTGTGGCCTCGATCAAGCTGTGAAGGATCTCAATTTCGCTGAATTCAAGCGTCTTGGATTGCTGATCAAAACGATTATGGACGCCGATCGTTGGATCGCATGAAGCCATGCTCTGCTCTCTTTTGAGTTTCTACTGATCAAGAGTGGAATTGATCTCCAGAGCATCAGTCAAGTTGCTTTCGATGCGGAATGGATGACTGCGCACCTTGCACTGTGACGCAATGTTCAGCTGCACGGCAAGCGGTGTTGATCGCTTCGCTGATCTCGTTGCCGTTACTGAGTCCTGCAACGAGATATCCTAAATACGTATCTCCAGCTGCAGTGGTGTCAACAGCAACCACATCCCTGGCTTCGTAGGTGATGATTTCTTCGCTGTCGGGTAGCGATACGACTCCTCCTTGGGAGCCCTGAGTTTTAACGACGATGGCGTTCGGACATTTATTTTTTAAATTCTGCATCTGATCGCCGCTGTCGCCGCCAAGTGCTTGAGCTTCGACTTCATTGACCACCAACAGACCAATGCGACTGATGTCAAGTGTCTGGATTATATTGGAAATGGGTGATGGATTCAGGCAAACAAACATCCCCCGTTCAATTGCTGTATTCAGGATATGTGTAATTTCACTGGTTTCGTTCTGAATCATCAGAATCGAGTCTTGATCAAATTTTGAGAGAGTCTTTTCAATTTCTTGTTTGGTGATGTTTTGATTAGCGCCACCAAAAAGAACGATGGTGTTTTCTCCGGAGCTGTCCACCTGGATCACGGCATGACCTGTGACGCCGTCTGAGATCACGACATTGCTGGTGTCAATCTGATCGTTTTGCAGACCAGACAACATCCATTCTCCGTCATGACCTATTTTTCCTGCATGGTGTACACGTCCGCCTGCACGAGCTGCAGCCAATGCTTGATTGGCGCCTTTGCCTCCAGGAAAGATTTCTAGCGACTTGCTGTTGATTGTTTCTCCGGGAGAAGCGATTTCTTCGACCTGATAAACATAATCAATATTTAAAGAGCCGTAGCAAATGATTTGCGAATTTTTCAGCCTATGGATTTGACTTTTCATTTTTTGATTTTATCCCTGAGATGCTGCGTTGGCAAGCAGAGTCAGTCCAGCGATGTAAAAGGCGAAAAGAGCAATTAAGTATTTGCCGGATCCTGTCGCGCCCTTGAATTCCTTCCAGGCAAATAGGCCCCATGCGGTTGCCATCAGGGGAGCTCCCTGGCCGAAGGTGTATGCAACGGCTGCCCCTGCGCGAGTCGACGCCAGGTAAAAACTCATTGTGCCTACAGCCCATATTATTCCTCCTAATACACCTCCGCTATGATGAGCAGCAGGTTGCTTTGTGAATGGAGTTCGATCATCAGTTCTTGTGGGGATGATGGGGTTCTTGATGACATATGGGAAAAGAAGTATGGATGAAGCAATGATGCCCACTCCCATCATTGCAAAGGCTCCAAATACATCAAGAGATGCTTCACCAGGTAAATAAGAGAAGGTTACAAGTGGAGACCACAGTGACATCAGCAACCCGCAGATCAGAGCAATAACAAGTCCTTTAGGCTTTTGATCTGTGCTGGCGGTTTTGATGCATCCATAGGCCAGAGACGCCGAGATCACCGCCAGAGCCATCATGATCATTCCAGCTGAGAACAGCGGAAGGTAACCCTGAGGATCAATCATATAGTTCAGAATTCCACCGAGAATTGTTGCAATGCCAATTGAGATGGGAAATGCAACTGACATGCCGGCGATTTCGATTGCTGCTACAAGCAGAAAATTCGCAATATTGAATATGATGCCTCCAATCAGAGCGTAGGCGACATGTTTGAAGTCTGCATTGGCGATGTTTTCAAGGAAAGATTTGCCTGTAGGTGTACTGCTTCCTGCAAGAAAGCCCATTAAAAATGCTGATAATGTGACACCGATGGAGTAGTCGAGATAAAAATATTCAAATCTGATTTTGCCTGCCAGTTTTTGTGTGTTTGCCCATGAGCCCCAGCACACCAGGGTCAGGATCATCATTGCGATGATCACTGAATAGCTTTGATTGGCGAGCATTGTTCATATTCTTTTCCATTCTTTACTGTATTGTCGGTTTGCGGCTCTGTCCAGTCTCTATCACTGCTGAAGTGCTCGATGTCACTTGAAGGGGTATTCGCTGCAGTGGCTGCTGTTGTCTGTCATCTTTTCTTGTTCAAAAGTTTATTGATCAGATATGTGGTCTTGTCTGGTTAGACTTTGCAGAGACTTGCACTGAGCAAATTAAAACAGTCAGATGTGTTCGAGTTATTGATCGTTTTTGTCAGAGTGATTGAAGATTGCTTTGTTCTGTTGTTGTCGATGCATCGATTGGTTGAGACGATGTCAATCCGGTTCAGTTCAAGCACACTGTTTGTGATTGGTCTTGCTGACTGCCGGAGATCCTCCTGCGCCGGTTCCGTTTTCAGCGAGGCTCCACGCTCACCAGCAGTCCATCACGCGGTGTCGGACTGGGGATCTGCTTCAACGAGAGGTTCTGATCTGGCACCAGACGCAGCTGCAGTTGTTGGATCAGCCCCACGGTCATCAGCCTGATCTCCAGTTCGGCCAGGGCCTTGCCGAGGCAGACCCGCTCACCGCCTCCAAAAGGCAGCAGGGTCTGATTGAACGATCCATCCAGATGGCGCTGTGGTCGGAATGCGCTGATGTCACTGGCTTCCTCTGCGTTGAATGATCCCAGCACCACCTGAATCACCCGATCCTTCGGTATCTCCACATCGGCTATCCGAATCGGCTGCAGATTGCGACGAAAGAAGCCTCCTACCGGCGGTGTGAGCCGCATCACCTCCAGAACCGTTGCATCCAGACGGGGTGATCGATGTGAGGCCTGGAAAGGCCAGGGTGATGCCAGCAGTTCCGGCAGCAACCAGCGCTCCACATCCGGGTTGAGCAGTAGAGCACGGAACAGACAGCTCAACGATGATGCTGTTGTCTCATAGCCTGCGAACAACAGGAGTAACAACTGCTCCACCAGGTCGTCGTCATCCAGTGGCATGTCGACCTCATCGAGACCACCGCTGAGCAGATCCAGACCACCCTGGCCGGAGTCGCTGCGTTTTAGCACCATTTTCAGACGAGCGAGCAACCGCTCCCGCGCAGCCAGTGCTCGGGCAAATGGGGTCCCAGGAACAGCCAGAGGAATGGAGAACAGGGCCTGGGTCCAGATCTCAAAGTCAGTGAACAGAGCATCGCGATCGCTGGCATCGAGCCCCAGCACGGTGCTGGCGATCACGGCAAAGGCAAATCGTCGCATCTGGGCTGCCAGAGGCTGGGGAGCAGCGCTTTCCTGCAGCTCAAAGATCAGCTGCTCGATCAGAGCCTGGATCGATGGTGTGTAGCGGCAGAGTGCGCCGCTGGAGAACAGTTGCCCCACCACGCGACGGCGTGCTTTATGAGCCGACCCGCTGCGGTTGGCCAGCGACCGGCTGCCGAGCAGCTGCCGCACACTCTCCGGCCACCAGCCCTCGAGGGCTGCTCCCTGCTTCAGCAGATCGGAAATTGCCCGCTCACCCTGGATGAACACAATGCGCTGGGCCAGCAGACGGGTCTCAAAGACATCGCCATGGGCGGCAAAGCGTTTGCTGGCGAAGCCAGGGTCACTGAAAAATTCGAGCGTCTCCCTGAGGCCCGTGACAGCACCGGTGCTCGGACATGTCGCGACGGTCATCAAGACTGTTCTGCTGCTCCGAGAACCTATCGGCCCATGTCAGGGCTGGGGGGCAGGTTCTGTCGTTGATGGCCGTCTGAAGACGCGTGAACTGAGAATCAGGGCGATCAGGAATCCGAGGAACTGCACCATCACCACGGAGGGCCCTGACGGCAGGTTGGTGAGTCCGGATGCCAGCAAGCCAAGCAGGGCACAGGTGCCTCCCAGGATCGAAGAGACAAACACATAGAGCGGGAAACGACGACAGAGCAGACGGCCCGCACAGGATGGAATCACGACAAAGGCGCTGATCAGCAGCACGCCAACCGCCTTGATCGACACCGCCACAACCACGGCGAGCAGAACGATGAAGGCCAGCCGGTGCCATCGGGTCTGGACACCGACAGCACCAGCAAGATCCTGATTCAGGGTCAGCAACACCTGTGCTCGCAGGCTCAGGCTCAGATAGATCAGTGCTGCCGCCAGCAGCATGCCGATCACGATCAGGTCCAGACCGCTGACCCCGAGAATGTCTCCAAACAGCAGCTGGCGAATCCCGCCCCGATAGCTCTCCACCTGGCTGAGAAACAGAATCGCTGCTGCCAGTGAGGTGGAATAGACAATGTTGAGCAGTGCATCCGTGGGGAGAGAGCTTCTCTCCACCAGCTGATTCACCAGGATGGCGAACAGCACCGCAAAGGGGATCAGAACCAGTGTGGGATTCACGCCGATCAGGATTCCAATCGTGATGCCAAGCAAGGCGGAGTGCCCAAGAGCATCGCTGAAAAAGGACAGTTCCCTGAGCACGGCAACACTGCCCAGCAACCCCCCAAGCGCACCGGTGAGCAGGCCGCCGATCAGCGCGCGCTGCATGAAGGGTTCGGCGAGGACAAGCGCCAGTGCCTGAGTGTCAACCATGACATTGGTGTCTGTAAGGCACCATGTTGGGCCCGTACAGATCAAGGAGTCGCTCAGGCGTCAGGGTGTGATCGGGTGAACCACTGCAGCAGAGGCGGCGATTGAGCCCGAGCACCAGGTCGCTGCTGCGACGCACCATGTCGAGATCGTGAGAGACGTGCAGAACGGTCCATCCCTCCTGACGTCGCAGCTCCAGCAGCAGTTGCTGAAAGCGTTCGTTGGACGGCACATCAAGGCCTGCCTGGGCTTCATCGAGCACCAGCAGCTGACGGGCCCGCACGACGCAGAAGGAAAGCATCACGCGTTTGATCTGTCCTCCGGACAGTTCACTGAGAAGACGGTTCCTCAGGTCGATGCAACCGGTGCGATCCAGTGCCCTCTCAACGGCGGCCTTGCGTTTGCGGTAGTGATGCCAGGGCCAGCGTGGTCCTGGGGGATCAAATCCGAAACCGACGAATTCGGCCACCGTCAGGGGAAAACGTCCCTGCAGGGCCAGACTCTGCGGAACGTAGGCAATCTGAGATCGGATGGCACCGGGGAGGTCGCCGTTGGCGGAAAGCTTTTCTCCCAGAATCTGAACCGTTCCTTGCTTTCTTGGCAGCAGCCCGAGCAAAGCGGCCACCAGAGTGCTCTTGCCGGCGCCGTTGGGTCCAACCACGGCGGTCTCGCTCTCACTCGGGAGTTCGAACGAGACCTGTTCAACGGCGAGGCGCCCTGACCGTTCAACCGACAGATCGCTCACCACCACCACCGGGTTGGGCATCAAACGTCAGTCCCCAATGGCTTGAGTCAGATTGTTGACGTTGGAGCGCATCACCTCAAAGTAAGTTCCAGGCTTCTTGGCGGACTCTGCTGAGCCGGTCTCGAGAGGGTTGAACTCAACGATATTCACTCCAAGATCTTTCGCCAAGGCATTGAAGGAACGGTTGCCTTCCTGAGGTTCAGTGAGCAGGGCTTTCAGTCCTGATTCCTTGACCTGAGTGGCGACCCTTTGCAGATCGGCAGGGCTGGGATTCATCTCCGGCAGGTCAACCAGAAATTCCGCTTTAAGGGAATAACGGTTGGCGAAATAGGTGGCGAAGTCGTGGAAGGCCACAAAAGTCTTGCCGCTGTAAGGCTTGAGCTTGGCAGTGAACTCCGTGTTCAGCTCCTTGAGCTTGGCGGTGTATTGGTCGGCATTCTTCCTGTATCCCTCTGCGCAACTGGGATCGGCTTTGACCAGGCCGTCTCTGATGTTCTCGACCTGCTGGGCAGCGCGAACCGGGTCGAGCCAGATGTGGGGGTCATATTCACCATGGCTGTGTCCATGGCCGTGATCGTGGCCGTGATCGTGGTCATCATCATCGTCATGGTGTTCACCCTCATGGTGTTCACCGTCGTGATGATCATCACTGTGCTCGTCATGATCATCGTGGCCGCCACCGGCCGCTTTGATCGTTTCCACGCCCTTGCTGGAATCGATCACAACCAGATCCTTGTTGTCAGCGGAGTCGATCAGGTCGTCGAGGAATTCCTCCATCTCCAGTCCATTTTTGACCAGAACATTCGCTCCGCTGAGATCCGTCAGGTCGGAGGGTGTGGCCTGAAAATCATGGGGCCCCAGATTGGGCGGGATCAATGATGTGACCTCCGCGCAGTCGCCGGCCACCGCTTCCGTGAACAGTGTGATCGGAAGGAAAGTGCTGACCACTTTCACGCCTTTGCCCTGGCTTGTCTCGTTGTTGATTGCATTTTGTGTCCCGCAGGCCACCAGGCCGATCAGGAGAGGGATGGCGCTCAGGCGCGAAAAAACAGAAGCCATTCAGTTGTGAAAGCCGGAACGAAAGTGATGGTCCTGAGCTCGGCGAAACTCAGTCCCCAAGAATGATAATCATTATCGCAGCAGTTGATCAGCTTCATTAGTGTGTGGATGCGCGCTGCTCAGGACTGATGTATTAAAAAGTACCCGTCACGATTTTGACCGGCTATCTGGGTTCTGGAAAGACAACTTTGTTGAACAAAATACTAAGTGAAGAACATGGCAAACGTATTGCCGTGATTGAGAATGAGTACGGGGAGGTAGGCATTGATCAAGGGCTTGTGATCAATGCTGATGAAGAGGTTTTTGAGATGTCCAATGGGTGTATCTGTTGCACAGTTAGAGGGGATTTGATCCGGGTTCTGGGGAACCTGATGAAGCGACGCGACAAATTTGATTACGTCCTCGTCGAAACCACCGGACTTGCGGATCCTGGCCCGGTTGCCCAGACCTTTTTCATGGATGATGAAATCCGGGACGAATTCACCCTTGATGGAATTGTCACGCTCATTGATGCTGCCCATATTGACCAACAACTTGAGCGGAGCAATGAGAGCTCTGAACAAGTGGCATTCGCTGATGTGCTGATTCTCAACAAGTCTGATCTTGTGCCTGAAGAATCACTGGTGAAGCTGGAGTCCCGCCTCGGCGATCCAGCAGTCCAGGACATCAAGATGCTCGTGGGGTTCAGGCCACCTGCCGTCCTTGGTGAACATCCACGGCTTGAGCGCAGGGTCCTTCCGACCATGAACTGCCCACCAGGCCAACAGGGATTGACTGAGCTCAGCCGCTAGAGGACTGAAGTCGCGATGCTCAGCGCTGCTTCGTTGACCCATCAGGCAGCGACCCCGGCCTGGTCACTGCCCAGCAGCTTTCCCGACAAACCCAAGCGCTGGAGGATCCGACCGATCTGGGCCGGTGCGAGAGGACGCCCTGACTTACTGAGCTTGCCAACACATGCAAGCGCATCAGCCATGGCCCTGTAACTCAAGCCTGCACGAACCATTGGCTCGAAAACTCCACGCAGACCCTCCGCCTCAGCAATGGCCTTTTGCTTGCGCTCTGAAGCCCGCTCAGCCGCACCTTGCCGGTATCCCCCCAGGCGAACACCTCTGGCCTTGGCCGCGGCCAACGCTTCCTTAGTGCGCTCGCTGATCCGACGTGCTTCGAACTCAGCCACGCTGGCCATCATCGTGAGCACCATCCGACCAGCACTGGTGGTGGCATCAATGTCTGGGAGGTCGCAAAAGACGAAACCACCCATCCCGTTCTTCTCAGCCTCATTGGCGAGCTTTAAAACAAAGCCAGCGTCACGAGCCAGGCGGTCGATCTTGGCGACAGCAATGACGGCCTTCTCCTCACGAGCCTGAGCCAGAGCCGCAGTCAACTGAGGGCGGTCGTTCTTGCGACCGCTTTCGACCTCCACGAATTCAGCAGCGATCACAGCCCCCCGCTCAGAGGCCATGGCTTCCACCTTGGCCCGTTGCGCTTCAAGGCCCAGTCCGGAATGTCCTTGGCGATCTGTACTGACCCGGTAGTAGGCAAGCCAACGAACCGGACTCAGAGGGCGTTCAGGCAAAGACAACACGCATCGAGCCGCTTGTTCCACAAGCCTACGGTGGTTGAACCTGTAACAGCAGCTCCAGCCACGGCGGTGTTGTCGAGAGGCTTCTGAAGAACTTTCCGCAATGAATGGGCTCTCTTCGGGACTCCTTAAAGCGTTGCGGGGCGCAACCGGCTGGGCCTCTAAGAGATCAGGAAGGCCTGTTGGCCGGCACTGTCTTATTTCACAGCGGTAATCAGCTCTTCACCCGTGTTCCACACCCTGACCTGATCGTTATGGCTGTCGTGGTCGAGGCTTGTGCTCAGCGGTGGCCCATGTTGAGCGCAGGCCCGCAAGCACCTCCGTCATGGCATCGATGGCGAACTCATAAGCCAGGTTCTTCAGCCCTTTCTCTGGGTCGACTTCGAACGTGGCTTGTGAGACGGGGAGTCGATCCAGAAACACATCTCGTTTGTCATAACGACCGGCCTACTCTTCGTTTAGGGTTTGGCCTTCACCCAGATGGATCGCCACTTGCTCGAACGGCATTCCCTTAGCAGGACCTTCGACTCAGGCGTGCACGCGGTCAACGTCGCATAACAACGGCAGGCCTAAACACGCCCCGATCAGAAGGTTCTGGAGTTGGGGAAGCATCTTTATGCGGCTAAGCCAATGTTCGGATTTGCTGTGTAAAGGTTCAGTTGCCCACTGCCTGGTTTGCCGACAACCCCCGAATCAAAAGGTCGACGTTGTGACGCTGCAGCTTCAGCAGTGATGAAGCTGGTCCATCTTCAGTTGAGAGAGAGTCCACATAGAAGGTCCCGCCAAAACGAGCACCAGATTCGGCTGCTACTTGTCTCTGATTTTTGTCACTTACTGTGCTTTCACAGAAGATCGCTGGGATCTGACGATCGCGCACGGTGTCGATCAAACGCGCCATGCGTTTTGGTGTTACCTGGCTTTCAGCATTTACAGGCCATAGGTAAGCCTCATCAAGGCCGTAATCGCTGGCTAGATAGGTAAAGGCTCCCTCGCAACTCACCAACACACGGCGCTTTTTTGGAAGCGTTGCGAGTGCGGCCCGCAACTCCTGGTCGAGCTGATTCAGTTTCTGCTTGTAGGAGGAGGCGTTGGTAGCGAATTCATCAGCTCCTGCCGGATCCAGCTCGCGGAACGCTTGCTCGAGGCGATCCACGTAGGCCATCGTGCGCTGGGGCGACATCCAGGCATGGGGATTGGGCTTGCCCGCGTAGGCGTCCTCTTCGATCAGCAGCGGCTCCATGCCATCGGAGAGGGTCAGGGTGGGGATGTTGCCGGCGCTGGCGGTGAATTTCCTCGCCCAGAGCTCCAGCCCCAGCCCGTTCTCCACGATCAGATCAGCATCACTGGCCCGTTCGATGTCACTGGGCGTGGGCTGGTAGCCATGAATTTCCGACCCCGGCTTGACGATGGATCGAACGGTCAGGCGATCTCCCGCCACGTTGCGGGCCAGGTCGGCCAGCACCGTGAAGGTGGTGAGTACAACAGGCTTTCCAGTGTTGGCTTGGTCTTGGTTGGCGCCTTGGCGACATCCACTACTGATCAGCGCCAGCAATACAAGGGTTAGACCTGCGCCGATGCGAAGCAAGAGAGTTTTGGCGGAGAGGCTGAAACCTTATGAGATGGAGCGTGCAGTTAGCAGCTTTTCCATTGGTTGGTAGCACTTGCTGCAGCGATCAGTAGTATGAGGGGTCTGGTTTCAGCGGGGATCAGCCGCTGAAGGAAACGGGGAAAGAACGGTGAGAATCCGTCGCTGTCCCGCAGCTGTGAAACGTCGGCTCGCTGCCCACGTCAGTCAGAACGCCCGCCAGGATTCCAAACGACGCGGATCGTATGAATGCTTTGACGAAAGCCAGCCCCCTGCTGCGGGCTGGTGTGATTTCCACAGCGGGATTAGTCGGCCTTTCCCTGTTCAGTCCAGCCCATGCCCATCACCCCTTCGGGATGGGAGACAGCACAGACCTTTCGGCTCTGCAGGGATTGTTGAGTGGCATTGGTCACCCCCTGTTGGGACCTGACCATCTGCTGTTTCTGCTGGCGATCGCCTTAATCGGCCTGCCGCGACCTCGCACATGGGTGCTCCCCTTGCTGGCCGCTGGCCTAGGGGGGAGTGTTCTGTCGCAGTTCATCCCCCTGCCGGATGCCGTGGCTCCCTGGGCTGAGGCGCTGGTGTCTCTCACCCTTGCGGCAGAGGGGTTGATGGCTCTGTTCGCCATCCCTTCATTTCTTGTATTGCCACTAGTGGCCCTGCACGGTTTTCTGCTTGGCAGCACGATTGTGGGTGCCGAACCCACCCCTCTGGCGACCTATTTCCTGGGTCTTCTGATTGGCCAAGGCGCATTGCTGCTGGTGGTGACCAGTTGGTCCCAGTCCTTGCTGGAGCGCATCGGTGAACAGGGGCAACGCCTTGGTGCCGGCATCTGGATGGGCATCGGCATGGCCTTTGCCTGGGTGGCCCTGATCGACTGATCACGAGCAAGTCGTTTCACAGCTTCTGACCTCAGAGATCACCTCTGGGGTTTTTTTATTTGTACAAATGAAAATTTTCAAGAAACTGCTGGTTGCTCCGGCCGCCCTGGGCCTTCTGGATCCTTTGGCTGCCGGTGCGACTGAAGTCAACGTTGCCGGTGTCGCTGACTACGCCTCAAGCTCTTCAAGGAGCAGCCTCGAGCAGGTCACCAGCATCACCCAGTTTTCTGACGTTGATCCGACGGACTGGGCTTATCAGGCTCTGAGCAACCTGATCGAGCGCTACGGCTGCGTCGCTGGCTACCCCAACGGCACCTACCGCGGCAACCGGGATGACCCGCTTTGAAGCGGCCGCACTGCTGAACGCCTGTCTCGATCGCATCACCGAAGTGACCGACGAGCTGAAGCGCCTGATGAAGGAGTTCGAGAAGGAACTCGCCATCGTCAAGGACCGTGTGGACGGTCTGGAAGCTCGCGTGGGTGAACTGGCAGCAACCCAGTTCTCCACCACCACCAAGCTCTCTGGCTTGGCGACTTGGGTTGTCGGAGCGAATCGTTTCATGGGTTCCGCGACCCCGCTTCGCGCAGATAGCAATGCCGAGTTCGGCGGGACAGTTTTCAATTACGACCTGCAGTTGGCCCTGGAGACATCCTTTACCGGCAAGGATCAGCTGACGACCGTGCTGCGTTCTGGCAATTTCGACGGAGACGGCAACGTTTTCGGCAGTGGGGGGCCGTCGGGTTTGGCCACCCTGGATACCGCGTTCCAGGAGGGTGATCAACCGAATCAACTGGTGATCGACAAGCTCTTCTATTCCTTCCCCATTGGGGAGTCCCTCACGATCACCGCAGGTCCCTACGTCGGGCAGGAAGACATGCTCGCGATCTGGCCGAGCGTGTATCTCAGTGATCCGATTCTCGATGCGGTGACGCTCAATGGAGCACCTGGCGCTTACAACAAGAACCTGGGGGCAGGGGCAGGCATCTCGTGGTCTGATTCCAGTGGCTTCCGTGCTTCCGCTAACTACGTTGCGGCCAATGGGGCAGCCAGCGACACGCGCGAAGGTGGTTTCGCGACTGACAACGCAGCGGGTACCGGCACGGTTCAATTGGGCTGGGAGGGTGAAGGTTGGAATCTCGCCGCGATCTACTCCCAGATCCAGAACGGGCATGACTTGATCGCCTATGCCACCCCGTTTACGCAGGAATCGCTGAGCCCCCGAGGTGTCACTCACGCCTTTGGTCTGGGTGGATCCTGGGCACCGGAAGAGAGTGGTTGGGTTCCTTCGGTGAGCGTCGGTTGGGGATTCAACAGCAGTGAGACCGACAACAGCGGTGAGGTGAGCAGCAGTCAGTCCTGGACGGTGGGACTGGAGTGGAACGACGTGTTCATGGCGGGAAACAATGCAGGTATGGCTGTGGGCCAACCCGTCTTTGCGACCGATCTGCGCGGTGGCGATACCCCGGCCGATGGTCAGTTCATCTGGGAGTGGTGGTACCAGTTCCAGGTGACCGACAACATCAGCGTCACCCCGGCGCTGTTCTATCTGTCGCGACCTATGGGCGAGCTCACACCGGACGGTTCAACCTTCCAGCAACTGGGCGGTCTGATCAAGACGACATTCGTCTTCTGAACTAGGGAGCCTCGGCTCCAGAGAACTTCAGGGCAGAACGCCGGAGGTTTTCTGGAGCCAGATGGCGCCGACGGGAACCAGCTTCAAGAACCTCTGATGCTGTGTTCACTCCAGCTTCCCGTCAAAAGCCTTCGTTAGTTCGAAAGATCTTCAAGTAGCCCTGCGACCCCAAGAGCCGTCGCCTCGATGTTCATGGCACCCTCCAAGGCCTTGCAAGCCGCGGCCATTACAGAAGAAAGCTCACGCCCTTGGAGAACGGTGCCGGCTTCCAGGTGATGCCTGACGCTGCGCTCGACCATCGCCAGTAGCTCCTCAGCTCGATCTCCAACGGAGCGAGCTCGTGCGAGCTGCTCTTGACGGAACGTCTCAAGCTGGTGTTTGTAGCGCTCAAGATCCTCCTTCGTTCGTGCTTCTGATGCCTGCTTAAGCATCCCTGAGTCGTAGTCAGCCAGACGCTCGACCCAGTTCCACTGTTCTCCTCGTCGGCGCAGGGTCGATTCGGAACACCCCACAAAATCTGCTGTCTGACTGAACTGGCGAGTGGGGCCGAAGTCTCGATGGAGCAGGAGCTGCTCGAAGGCATCTGCGGGCTCACCAGGGAGTTGTGGGAAAGAGTTCATCGACTTGCGCGCTTTCCAACAGGCTTCCAACGGGCTTCAAGCAGCGTCATCGAGCTTCATCCGGAAGAACCAAACCCTTCGGATCGGTGGTGACTTTGTAGCTGCTCAGAGTGATCTAGCGGGCAGCATTCCCAGCGCAGTGGACGTCCTCCAGTCGCCTCCCACTGCCTCTCGATGAAGGCTCTACGCCTTCTCTCCATCCATCCTGAGGATCTATTGGGTTGGCTTTTGTAGGAGGAATCAAGATCGGTTCTAAAGGAAGCCAATAGAGAGATGTAACTACTCCAGGCTTCCGGTTGTTATCGATATTCCGTATGAACCTGAACAAGCGCGGGTAACTTGAAGGGTTGGCATTTCGAGGTGGTTGTCACCGCTTCGGAACACTTGCAACGAGAACAACAACTGCTCTCTTGCCACTTCTGTGGCGAACTTAAACAACCTCAGGAGTAGCTCCCTGAGCCGGATAGCCACCTCGTTTGGGTTCATTGGCCCTGTGTGTGCGAGGTGGTCGATCCGGACCTTCCACACACACACAAACCCAATGCGCAAGAACTTTCAGGGTCACAGGCCCCACTCAACTAAGCAGCTCAGAGCCGAGCTAGCTATCCACCACCTGATCGATCAAGACGATTACGTCCGCGGGACCATCACCCTCGGTGCTGATGAAGGCTGGCGTGAAGCGCTCGACCGCAAGGCGCGGGAACGTATAAGAGCGGCCAAGAACAACCCTGACCTACGCCCTAACGAGGTCGCATGCGAGGAACGATCCATCACTCGCAAAACGAACCACAGGTTCCGAGAAACTCCGCCCGAGAACTGGAACATCTACAGCGTCGGGATGACAAACAAAGGCGTACTCCTGAGCGGCCTGCACTTTGCAGGTCAACGCAAGCACCCCAGCATCCGCACCCGAGAGAAGGGTGAAGTTCGTTTCGACAGCACCGGCACCATGGTGAAGGTCTACCTCCCGCCGCTGACGTGGGAGTACGCCATGCACCTGCTGGATCATCACGGGTTCATCTGCACTCGAGAGGAGTACACCCCGGAGATGGCATGGCAGTTCATCTTCAGCAACCCGGCGGTCCCCATCTGGGTCGAGGAATCGGCCCTCAAGGCGATTTCGGCGACCTCCCATGGTCAGCTCGCCGTCGGCATTAACGGCATCAACTCCGCAGGACAGAAGACCCGCTCAGATCGCCTACGTGTGCCCCTGCGGGAGCTCGCCAAGGGTGGCCGTCGGATGATTGTCAGGTTTGACAACGGCAGCAACTCAGAGCGCGCTGCGCAACGTCTGGCAGGGCAGCTAAAGCGAGCCGGAGCTGATGCCAACTGGTTCACCTGGCTCGATCCAGGGAAGGCCAAGACGGACGACTACTTCGCTGCGAAAGGGAAGGCGCTTGTCGCCGGGACTTTCGACCGCTCAACGGATCAAACCGACAGTTTCAATCCGAACGAGGACGAGAAGGGCCACTACGCGCGGCTCAAAGGCAGCTGGCGCACAACCACCATCGATCGCGAGTTCGAACCGATGGACCTGGTCAGGGCACAGAAGAAAAGCCGTGTGATCGCCCTTGAGGGACCCACAGGGACCGGGAAGACGAAGGCCTCAGTTGGTGCCATCGCCCTGATGGAGCAGGCCCTTGGGCGCAAGGTCATCGTGATGGGCCTGTATCACCGCGCGTCGCTGGTTCATAAAGGCTCTAGTGAGTTCGGTGTCAGGGATCTCAGCTCGCCCATCGGCACGTTTGAACGTGAACGGGGCGCACTAAGGGACGGTCTGTTCTGTTGCTGTGAATCCATCAAGAAGGACAGCGGCGAATGGGACCTCTTGAAGTGGAGTCATGAGCTGGAGGAGAACCTCAGGCCAGCCGTGCTGTTCCTTGATGAGCTCACCCAGGCGGCTTTCCACCTGTTGCTGGCCGGCACCGACGCCATGACGAAGGTGAGACGCGAGGCCATCAAGGCCATTGAACGGTTGATCCGCAACCCAGAGGTCACCGTCATCGCTGCTGAGGCTGGTATCGGCGACATCGAGCTGGAATGGCTGCAGGCGCTGTCTGGCGTGCAACCCCACGTCATCAATACGACCTTCCGCCGGCGGTCCGAGCTCTTCTGTGGCGACGCCACTGCCGACAACATCGACAAGCTCCAACAGCTGTGCGGACAGACCATCGATCGAGGTCAACAGGTCTGGCTCTCGATGGGAGAGGCCGAATCACTGAAGAAATTCAGTGCTCCTTTCCCTCGCAGCTTCCTGATCCATGGCGAGAACTCCAAGACACTGGAAGTCGCTGAGTTGATGTCCAACACCAATTCCGTCGCAGGTCAGTTCTCCCTGGTCGGATACAGCCCGTCCGTGGTGTCTGGCATCTCATACGAGGCCTCAACCGTTGGCATCGCTGCATGTGTGCAGCAGTTCGCGATGGGCCCTCAGGACGCCATGCAGGCCGTCGCCAGGGCACGCAGCGCAGAGCGGCGCATCATGCTGTCGCCTGTCAGGACACCGAAGGCGACCACTGGAACTGGGCGGACATCACCAGAAGAGGTCAGTCGTGCCAGGTTCGCTGCGATCGATCCGACGATGCAGGAGCTGTACCGGGAGCACCTATCGAGCGTTGACCCGGCGACCGTGCGCTATTCAGTCGCCC
The DNA here is from genome assembly GCF_014279995.1 of Synechococcus sp. BIOS-E4-1. Taxonomy (NCBI): domain Bacteria; kingdom Bacillati; phylum Cyanobacteriota; class Cyanophyceae; order Synechococcales; family Synechococcaceae; genus Synechococcus; species Synechococcus sp. BIOS-E4-1. The sequence continues at coordinate 1,113,414 of NZ_CP047935.1, forward strand.
TTGAAGCTCGAGTCAATTACGAGGCCATCCATAACGATCACGTCCTCGCCTGTCGCTTGAAGGACCAGGGCTACACGCTCCGGTCGTTCGATGAGCTGGTCAGCGATAACGCCGTTGTCATTCCGAAGGCTCAGCGGGATAAACAGACAAAACAGGATGAACTGAGCCGTCGGACACAGCTGATCCATGAGGTCATGACTGGTCAGAAGACAATTGTCCAGGCCAGCTCAGAGGCCAACAGGGAAACCAAGGAAGGCACCTGGGTAGACCTGGGAGCAGTAGACCCCAGCAATGCCTATGAGTGGCTACTGCGCGTCAGGGTGCATGACCTGGTCGCTGCAGGGTCATTCACTGTCGATAGCGCTGAGTTCCGCGCGATGGCAGCAGAGGTGCAGAGCCTCGACAAGCACCAGGCACGGCAGCTGCGAGACGTCCTCGGTGGCCGCGTCACCATCCCTGGACCAGACGACGACGTCCCCGCAACGTTCGCCAAGGCGTTGCTCAAGGTGGCGGGGTTCACCACCCAGAGGCAGAGGTTCCGGGTTGATGGCGTCCGTACCTACCGCTTTGAGGTGGTCGCGTTGGAGCTGTCCCCGTTCTTGTAGTGGGGTAGATAGATCCACACACCCCACTACAATAATGGGGCAACGTCCAGCATCTTTCCAGTCCATATCCTCGCCACACTCAGCTCAAACCAAAGAGGACTGTTAATAGCTCAAACACAGCGCGTTAAGGGACCTGCTGAAGCTCACGCTTGTTTTCATTGTCGTCCCTCACTTCTGTCACCTGCAGGATCAAGTTCGTAACCAAGCTCTGATGCACGGAAGCGAGCAATCTCTTGGAGACCAGCCACAACCTCTGGGGGGAAGACAGGCCGCGGAAACTTGCCAGGCTCCTTAATCACCCCTCCTCGTCCTGTCACGAGTTGATTGAACCAAGTCTTGCCAGCAAACAAGAAGGCAAAGCCGCGCTCGTAACCCATCGCTCGCAGGGCATGCAGCTCTCCAAGCGCAGTCCCCCAGGAATCCGTCGGAAACCCATTGGGACCAAGCCGGTTGTAGTGAAGCTGAATCGAGGCTCCACTCATGACCCACGAAATCCCGAGCTGCTGCAGCCAAGAGTTGAACTGCATCCTTATGGGAATCTCTTGAAGCCCATGCTGAAGAAACTGGGAGACAATCTCGACTGTGTCCTGCGCCTTCAGAACAGGGTCCTGAGGACGTAACTCGCTGAGCCTGTAGTTCAACTCTGAAATCTCTCTCTCGAGCTCTGGAACTTGCTCACGAGCCTGAGAGATGGCATCGGTCAGAACAGAGACCTGAATCTCGTTGGGCTGCTCTTTCGTCAGCTCTTCAGCAAGACGATGTTCACCGCGCTGAATTCTCCCACTGAGCTCCTGAAGCTGATCGTTTACAGCACGGATTTGCCTGCCTAAGGCCTCCACTTCCGGCCCCGTCTGGATGGGGAAAAGGTTCTGCCAATCAGCCAACGACAAGGTCGCCATCAGCATCGCCTCGGCCTCATCTAAAGGAAGATTGATGGTCGGCGTCTTCCTCCAAGCACCAAGCTGCTCACGACATCGCGTCGCACCCTGCTTTGCGACCGCACCAGCACTGTCAGAACAGGTGACGTAACCGGGATGCCCGGGTCTGGCGTATCGACCGGCCGCCCTGTAAGTCAACAGAGACCCACAACCCCCACAACGAACCAAACCACTGAACAGGAAATGAACTTTCCGCGCCTTGGTCGTTGAACGCTTCCGATCACGCGTTGCCTTGGCCCGTTGGGCTCTTGTGAAGGTCTCCCGGTCAACAACAGAGGGGTAATAGCCCGGAATGTCATGGCTGTTTCTTCGCTGCAACAAGCCGGTGACAGCGGGGTCCCTTAACCGTTGACTCACCTGACCACGGTTCCAACGACCGTCCTTAGAGGCTGGAGGAGCTGCAAAGCCCTCCATATTCAGCTCGTCGGCAATCTGCGTCTGGCCCATCCCCGCCAGGCACATTCTGAACATGGCCTCGATCGACTTGGCATGGCCGTTCAAGCGAAATGGGCTCTCAGGCAACGACTCATCACGGTCAATCCAGTAAGGATTGCGATGCCGTGGTCTCTCACCACGGTCCTGTGCTTCGTAGATCTTGCGCCAACCACCACGAGACCATTTCGACTTCTCGTCGCTCTCGGCATGAGCCTGTGCGAAGAGGAACGACAGCATGGCGAGGTCTTGGGCCCCAGTCGTCTCTCTGAACAGAGGAGAGCCACCCTGATAGCTGCAGACCGCAAACCCAAGCCCCTGCCCCCAGACATCCCGGATCAGAGACTCCAGTGCATCCAGAGGCTCTTGCCTGGAGAAGCGCCTGTGATCCTCGACGACCAGCACGGACCCCTTCGGGATAGAACCAGAGCGAGCTGCCGCTAGAAACCGCCCCAGCGCCCCTTGGGTGCGGTTCCGACCGGTGTAAGCGCTGACGCCTGGATCGAGAAGTTCCTCAGCAAGACGAAACTCGGGATGCCTGCGCATCCAATCCTTCAGAGCCTGCTCCTGGCGCTGAAGACCTGACTTATCGCCTTGTGCCTGGCCACCACTGGAAACGCGGCGATAGGAATAAGCCAGCGCCATGGAGAGGCTCGCCCGATACAGAAAAGCTAGTCACCTATGCCGCAAAGTGCCGCATCACCTCCGTGACATGAACACGATGGCCAGTGTGGTGCTCAGCACCCAGGCTGAAGTACCGATCGAGACTGTTCTGAACCTGAGTGCCTTTGACCTTGATCAGATCCTGGCGCGTCGTCCCACATTCCTGGAGCCGGAATACCCCTTTGAATGGACCGGTGTTTACCAACTTGAGCCAGGTCACTACGAGATGACTCTCGAAGAGGGCCCTGATCCTGAGATGTCTTTGGTTGCCATCCCAGGGCAGAAAGCTGATGAAGATGCCCTGAAGCAGAGTGCAGAGCAGTGCGTTCGGTTGTTCGCCCAGTCAGCTCAATCCCTCAAGCCAGGTGATTCGATTGCTCCCAATCAGCATCTCAGTCTTGAGCTGGATTCAAAAGGCACGAAATCTTTTCTGTTCGATGTCAAGAGCGAAGAAACGATTGGTTTCTATGCCCAGCACACGGCCGAGGAGTTTGACCTGCGGATCGTCAAGGCGGGGCAATCAGTGAGCCCGGTTAAAGAGCGCATCTGGGTTGCAGAGCATGAGCATGATGATGAGGTCGGCTCAATTGCCATTGAGCGTGAGGGCAATGTTGACCCTGAAAAGCTCAATCAGTGGATCGGAACACTGCTGGCGGAAAAAGGGGTGGACATTTTCAGAACCAAGGGCTTCATCAGCTATCAGAACGAATCACGGAGGGTTGTGTTTCAGGGCGTCCATATGCTGTTCACCGCTCAGCCTGGGGAGGAGTGGGGAGAAGCACCGCGCTGTAATCAGCTCGTGTTCATCGGCCGTAATCTTGACGAGGCTCAGATGCGCAAGGACTTTGACCAATGCCTGATCTGAAGGCGTTTGCCCCCCAGGGCATGCTTCATGAGGGTTGGACTGCCCAGGTTGATGACTATGCCCTGGCCTGTGGATGGACTGGCGATGGAGACAACCTCCTTGTCGGTGATGTTGCCGGTGGCCTGTCTCTGTTTGCAGGCAAGACAGGTGAACTGATCTGGAGCAAAAACAATATTCACCAGGGCGGTTTATTGGCTCTGGCGATTCATCCGAAAGGAGACCTGTTCGCCACATCCGGTCAAGATGGATGCGTTCTGATCTGGGATAGTCAGCGAGGAGAAATCCTGCATTCGATCAAGCCTGGGAAGGGCTGGGTCGAACATCTCGCCTGGTCAGTCAGCGGCGACATGCTCGCTGTTGCCGCATCAAAAAACGTTCACATCTATCACCCTGATGGAGTTGAAAGATGGCGTACTGAGGAACACCCCAGCACGGTCAGTGCGATCTCCTGGTCGAAGCCTGATGAGCTCGCCACAGCCTGCTACGGAAAGGTCAGCTTCTTTGACATCACCAGGCAACAAGTGGCTCAGGAGCTGAAATGGCAGGGATCGCTGGTCTCCATGGTGCTGAGTCCCGACGGAGACATCGTGGCCTGCGGCAGCCAGGACAATTCCGTGCATTTCTGGCGTCGTTCAACCGGGCTGGATGCTGAGATGACGGGATATCCAGGCAAGCCCAGTCAACTGGCGTTTGATCAGAGCGGTCAGTTTCTGGCCACCGGTGGCAGTGATCAGATCATTGTCTGGAATTTTCAGGGTGATGGACCTGAAGGATCATTGCCTGGGCAGCTTGTACTCCATCCCGAGCCGATTTCGACGCTGGCTTTTGCGCATGATGGACTGATCTTGGCCTCAGGTGCGCGAGATGGTTCGGTGTTCGTCTGGCTGCTTGATCACAATGGTGATGGCAATCCACTGGGAGGTGCCTTCACCGCTGAGAAGATCAGTGCGGTGTGCTGGAAGTCGGACGACACCGCATTGGCGGCAATCGATTCCGATGGACGAGTCTCAGTGTGGCCGTTCAAAATTCGTGGCTGACCTCTGATCGAGCCCTCTGCTTGGAATGTTTGAACTGTCCCCACCCATTCAGCGCAACAGGATCCGGCAATTGCTGGGGCGTGAGTTCCATATCGCCAAAAGAAAGATCCACTGGTTCATCGGTGGCCAGTCCTGGGCTGCTCGCTCGGACTCCCTGGTGATCCGTCATCGGAAGTTCCACCATCAGTCGTTGATTCTCCGCCCTTTGCATGGGGTTGCTCTGCAGCTTCAGCAGAACAAACGCAGGAATCTCGAGCTGGCCATTGCCCGATTGGACCGTGTTGTTTTGCGCCCTGGCGACACATTTTCAGTGTGGAAGCTGGTTGGTCGTCCCTCCAGAAGCAAGGGTTATCTGGATGGATTGGTTTTAAAACAGGGCAAGATCGCTCAAGGTCCGGGAGGGGGACTTTGTCAGCTGGGTAATCTCCTGTTCTGGATTGCAGGGCACAGTCCTCTCACGCTCACCGAGCGTTGGCGGCATGGATTTGATGTTTTCCCTGATGTGAATCGATCGATTCCTTTCGGGGCAGGAGCAACACTGGCTTACAACTATGTTGACCTTCAGTTGACCAATCACACGCCCTATTGCTTTCGCTTGCATTTATGGCTGGATGAGACGCATCTGCACGGTGAGCTCTTCTGTGACACCAACTATTCCTCGACTTACGTCCTGGAAGAACGTCATCACCAGATCAAGCAACAGGTCTGGGGTGGCTATTCCAGGCACAATCAGATCTTCCAGATTCAACAGAACATGGATGGCTCCAGCTCGGAAAAGTTGCTGGTGGAGAACCATGCTCTGATGCTGTATGAGCCTTTGTTGACAGCGGCTTAAGACGTGGATGGTGGTTATGGCTATCGAGGTGGAGTGACGTGTGTCTCTGCCCATGGACTGGATGCTGCTGCTGTTGATTGCTGCTTCACATCTGGCCAGCGCCTTCCTGGCTGCAACGATTGCGCAGCAGAAGGCTCGCAACAGCCGGATGTGGTTTTGCGCGGGCCTGCTGTTCGGGCTGCTGGGACTGATCGCTGCTGCTGGTCTTCCCGATCGTCACCAGATTGTTTATCTGCGCCATCTGGCTGAAGCCCAGGGCTACAGAAACAAAAGGGTATCTGGGAAGAAATGAGGCTGGAAAACTCAGAGGTCTAGGCGTGACAAAGCGAATGCAGTTGCCGAATGGTTGCCAAATGTCACCATGGCAAGCCCAGTGCGGGGGAGGATTGGAGCATCGGCTTCACCGGCTGTCGCTTTTGCTGATCAATGCGATTCGTCAGGTTCGGCGGTGAAGTTGCTGCTGATATCGGCGTGCCAGTCCCAGGCTGCAGCTTCGCCATGCTTGATCTCCAACTCTTGTGCCAACTGGCTGCGAAAGCCAGTCGTTGCGAAAGGTATTGAATATTTCGCAACCAATGAGAATTTTCCCCTTGAAGTTTTCTTATCTCACGCTCAAGCAACTCAACATAATCCCTGACTGCAGGATGGGCTTCGCCGAGGTTGTCCATCGCAATCCTCAGGAAGTCTTTGTCAATGTTCATGAAACCTCATCCAGTTTGATCTCCCTTAGGATGAATCCACATGTGAACGATGGCCATAATCCGTTGATTGGATGCCTGGGGTGGGCAGTTCTTTGCGCATGTTGCATGCTTAACAGTTCCTGGAGCGTTGTCGGGACGACTCCTGAACGATACAAAGTGCGGTTTGTCTGGTCGCCCGCCATCAGTTTTGGCAATGCAGTGGGTTGCGCTCACTGCTAGAAGGTTGATGTGATTGACTTCTGAATATGGACGATTCGAACAAAAATAAGCAGCTTGAGGTCTTTGAAGCGCAACTGCTGGATCTCCTCCCTGAAGAGCAGCGCCAACACGTTCTGCAAGTGGAAGAGCTGATGGAGCTGGCCGGCAGTGCATCGACTGAACGTGAGCTGGAGCGATATTTAGATGCTGAAGTCATTATCGAAAGCTTGGAAGAATCAAGCAGTGAACTTCATGGCTTTCTGCGTGGGATTGAAGCGGCGATACATGCCAGAAAAGATCAACTTGATGAGCCCTTTCGTGATGAATTTTTGATTCGACAGTTCATGAAACTACCTTTGACAGTCCAGCACTCAGTGGCTGACAGCTTTTGGCAGGTGGATGCAAGCATTGCTCAGATATTAAGTCGTGTTATGAGCCTTACGGAGCAGGAAAAAAGTGCCTTGACTATCTGGCTTGATAATGCTGAAAAATTGTCCGATTAACATTCGAGTGGTCTTGAATCACGTGTATAAAGGCTTGTCATCCATGGCATGTGCGACCATTTCAAATGGTGGCGATGTTGTTTGTCAGTCGTGGTGTTGAGTGTTTCGGCAGGTTGAATCGCTGGCCAAGCGCTGCCGGCTTAAGTTCTCGTTGCACTTGCCACTCAACACTGGCCGCTGCTTTTGCCCCGAGATAAGCAGTCACTTTGATGGATGACCTGTTGGCCCAGTGATTCTTCCGTTTGATTTCACTTCGATGTCGTGACACCAGCTGCCAGATGTCGTGACGATGGCTGGTTCTGTTGAGTTTGCGTGGCGTGGCTTTGTAGAAGATCAGGTCAAAACGGGCGAAATCCTTTCACAGAAAAAATCATCAATCCCGTTCACGTTGTGGACCCTTGACAGCTTGCTGAATCCACTGGCGGCCTGGACAACATCTGTGATTCGTGGCAGTTGATACCAGTGATTCACAGCCATTGGTTCTTCGTCTCTGATCTGTGAGCGATCACACATCAGCTTGTGTTCAGTTGCGGTGTCATGCCACCACCTGCAGCCGATTCATGGGTTCAGTCCCCAGACCTCAAAACTCCTCCTCCGGCTCATCCATCAACAGCGCTGCGGAGGAGTCGGTTTGCGTCCGGTTCTGGATGAATGGCTGCTCTCAGGTCGCCCATGTGAGTCGCTCCAGCCTCGGTCGCTACCGCCGTGATCTGCTGGCGACAGGTGCAGTGCTGTTGAACTGAATCATTGGATGGCGCTGCCTGTGGACTCGCGTCGGTCGTCCAGAAGCACAGGGTGATTTCCTGGAGTGACCGATCCGGATCTTGCCTTGGACCCTCTGCTGATCGCAGCTCTGCTGATCGCAGCTCTGTTGCTGGTGGCCATCGCTTTTGCTTCCTGCTCTGGTCTGTTGATTGCCCTGCTCGGATTGCAGCGGGTCTTTTCGATCGCCCCTTGCCTCGAGGCAGCTCCGGAGATTGATTTGCCGGACACTTCGCTGTGCGTCGTCATCCCCGCCTACAACGAAGCCGAGAACATCGCTCCTTGCTTGAGCAGTGTGCTCAACAGTGATCCTCCTTGCAATGAGTGGCAGGTGCTGGTGGTGGATGACGACTCCACGGATGTCACCGCCGAAAGAGCCATGCTCGAAGCGTCCGGTCGCAACGCTGACGATCCTCCGTTTGAGCTGCTCCGGGCCGGTCCGCGCCCTGTCGGTGAGCGCTGGGTCGGTAAGAACTGGGCCTGCACTCAAGCCATGGAACAGGTGCGCAGCCACTGGGTGCTGTTCATCGATGCCGATGTGCGTCTGCAGCCGCAAGCCTTGCGCCGAGCTCTCGCTCAGGCGATCCGGGAGGAGGCGGATCTGTTCAGCCTGGCGCCGCGGCTTAGCTGCGGCTGCCTGGCCGAATGGATGGTGCAGCCGATCATGGCCAGCCTGCTGGGTCTGGGCTTTCCGATCGAGGCCACCAATGACCCTGATTCGGCGGTGGCCTTCGCGGCAGGGCCGTTCATGCTTTTCCGCCGCAGTGCCTATGAGGCCATCGGCGGACATCGCGCCCTCGCTTCCGAGGTGGTGGAGGATCTGGCCCTGGCCAGGGGCATCAAGGCCGGTGGCTTCCGCTTGCGTTACCTGCTTGGTCTGGATGCTGTTGATCTGCGTATGTATGCCGATCTGCCATCACTCTGGGAGGGGTGGACCAAAAACTGGTTGATCGGACTTGATCGCAATGTGGGCAAGGCTCTCGGTGCCGCAGGCGTGGTTGTGCTGATGTTCAGTGTTCCCTGGCTGCTGCTGCCCTCGGCGCTAGTGCTGCTCTGGCTGTTGCCGCAGTTGTCGGTCTGGTGGCTGCTGTTGCTGGGGTTGTCGTTGCTGGGGATCGGGCAGCAGCTGGCCCTGCGTTTCTGGCAGCGAAGGCGCTTTGATGTGCCGCTCACCTACTGGTGGCTGATGGGTGCCGGCGGCCTGCTGCTGGGAGCGATCGGACCGGTGTCGGTGTGGCGCACGCTCACCGGCCGCGGCTGGACCTGGAAAGGTCGTCAGCTGGCTTGATCAGACCTCATCACTGAGCACCTGCGCTGGTTTCTGAACGGGTTGTCCGGACTCGCGGCTCTCTGCCTGCCAGGCCTCCAGGACTTCAGGGAAGTGCTCTTCGATGCAGCTGTCGCAGATGCCATGGGAGAAGCTCAGTGTGCTGCGTTTGGCCAGATACTGATCGAGATGCACCCAGTCGCCCCGCTCGTCCTTGGCTTTGCGGCAGTAGCTGCACGTGGAGATGATTCCCGAAGGCTTGCTTTCCAGGCAGAACGAATCAAGCAGATTCATCGACCGTTTTCTCAGATCCAGGAACGCCACCACCTGGCGGGAGAGGGCTTCCATGATCTGCAGCTGATTGGCTGAAAGCTGGTTGGGCGTGCGGTCAATCACGCACAAGGTGCCGATTCGGTGCTCTGTTTCGTTGTTGAGCGGAAAGCCGGCATAGAACCTGATCTTGGGATCACCACAGACGAGCGGGTTATCGACGAACCGCTCATCCTGAAGCGCATCGTTCACGATCAGGGGCTGGTTGGTGTGGATGGCATGGGCGCAGAACGACCAGTCTCTGGGGGTCTCCTCGTCCTCGATGCCCACCTTCGACTTGAACCACTGCCTGTCACTGTCCACCAGGCTCAGCAGTGCAATCGGTGTTTCACACACCAGTGAGGCGATGTGTGTGATGTCGTCGTACGACTGCTCAGGGCGCGTACCGAGAATCCTGTATTCACTCAGGGCCTTGAGGCGCTCCTGTTCGAATTCAGGGATGAGAGCGGTTTTCATCGCCTGGTCCAGTTGGCCCCCAAGGTATGTGTTGTTCCGTAATCGTGCTGATGCAGCAATGGAAGTTCACGCCTTTGCAATGCATCTGTGAAGTTTCAATATGAATGATTGATTGATGAGCTTTCTCGCCCAACTCCGAATTCCTGATGGCGAGAAAGCGTTGTATGGCGACGTTGAAATCGTTCGGGTTTTTGTGGATTGATTCAGCCTCTGTTCGGCAGCACCCGATGTTTTTCCAGCACTCAATCTTCAGAATTTCACTCAGGCTTCTGGCCTTTTGATGCGACGGTTAATCCGTTCTTGCTGCATCCCCTGATCAGTGTCAGGTTCTGAGGGTTGTTCGGTCGCAGTTTTCAATTGCATCTCTGAAAGCGGATGAAAACAATCCATCAAGCACTCACTCTTGGAGGTGTGAAAACATCTCGATTTCAGAGAATCTGCGACCTCAGCTCTGCAGCTGTTGAAGGTCTGAACGGTTTGAAGGTGGTGCTCAGAAACGGCTGTAGCCCAGTCGGCTTTCAAAGATCTTCAGCGGCAGTCCGAACGACTCCATCAGGGTGCGGCATTCGGCTTCGACGGTGCCGTAGACCTCAACGCTGAAGCCATCCCCCAGTTCGGCATGTTTCTGCAGGTACTCCTGAACCGTTGGGTTGCTCACATGCACTGCGAAGGCTGCATCGTTGGCATAGACCTCGGACCAGACGAAGGCCAGCGGATCATCTGGATCCTGATCAAAGGTGTGATGAAGCATGCCCGGCTCACTGGCCTGAACTGCCGCATCGGTGGCTTCGGCGAGCTTCAGATAGTCATCCACGCAGCCCGGTTTCACATGAATGCGCCCCAGCAACATGAACGGGGTGGATGCATCGAATTTTGCCATCGCTTTCCAGAGTGAAGACTGATTCTGGCCTGAATCAAGACTGGCGGCTGAAGCAAGGTCACACTGACCGAGGTGTCTGATCTGGCTTCCGTATCCATGCGCAAGATTGTTTTCCCCGCCCTGGCGGCAGCCTCCGTTCTGATGGCGGGTGTTGTCGGTTGCACGAACCGCGACAGCGAAACCACCAAGGCCGCCGCGCCTGCCACCGCCGAGGCCGCTTCAACGGAAGTCAAAACAGAGGACAAGACGGAGGTCAAGGTTGAAGAGGTGTTCAGCGGTTCGAAGACCCTCAACGGCACCGCTCTGAGCTATCCGGAGGGCAATCCTGAGCTCCGCCTCTACAGGGTAGAGATTCCCGTGGGCGGCAAGATCCCCATGCACACCCACCCCGCTCCGATGCTGGTGCATGTGCAGGACTTCGAGTCCGGGGATTTGCTCAACACCCGGGTTCAGGCGGATGGCACCGAGGTGAGCAGCGTGTTCAAGCCCGGCGAAAGCTTCATCGAGGGCTCTTCAGAGCCCCATTTCGTGCAGAACAACAGCGACAAGCCCACGATCGTGTGGGTGATGGTGGCCTCGGTGGAGGGCATGCCCACCACGGAGTGGGGTCAATGATGCGCTGACACCACTTGGTGTGTTCGCCACCTGCTGTTCGCCACGAGGCGTTCAGGCCCGGGTGGCTTCGATCAGGCAGAACGGAGGTGTGGCCATGATGGCTGTCCAGCAGACGGCTCCCAGCGCCTCCACCCCTTCTGCAGCCAGAACCGGCTGCGGCCAGCGCACCTGTTGCAGGCCGCAGTCCTGCATCAGCTCGCGGCTGATGTAGCAGTCGGTGAGTTCGAAGACGCCGCCGTCCTCCAGCGCGAAGCGGTCATGGATCGCCGCTCCCTCCAGCAGAAGGCCATCGATGCTCTTGCTGTCTCCGTAGGGTCGACCTGCCTCGAAGTTCGAGGGGCGATCCTCCGGTTTGTTGTTGAGGGCCACCAACCAACCTCCCGGTCGTTTGGCTGTCTGATCGTCGGCGGCATGTCCCTGATCGTTGCTCAGGCTGCCGAATCGGCGGGCTTACAGCCAATCAATGCTGTGATCAGGGCATTCATGGTTGGGTTTGCGGCACCAGATCGATCACCACGGCGGTGGCGGGTTGATCCGAGTCGTTTCTCCAGCCATGCAGCACACCGCTGGATTCGAACACGGCATCTCCGGCCTTGCGTCGGAGAGCACGTGGCCCGGATCCGTCATCGCGGATCTCGATCAGGGAGCCGTTGATCAGGTAGGCGACACCGGGCCGTTGCTGATGCTGATGCCAGGCCACCGACCCACCGGGGGCAATGGTGATCCGTCGGGTGCGCAGCACTCGACCTTGCAGTGCTGCGAATTCCCTGGAGAGATCGAGGCTGCCCAGCGGTTCCACGCTCACCTTCTCTGTTCTGGACGGTGCATCACGGGGAGCGCTGCGCTGTTCGCTGGCGGGTGTCACGGTCTGGGGGCTGTGGCTCCCGTGCGCCAGAGCCGCTGCGCCCGGAAACAGCAGGCCGGCGAGAGTGATCAGCGACAGGACAGGAGCTCGCATGGCCGCACCGGAATTGGTCACTATTGTTCCAACCACTACCAAAGCGGTGCCTGTCACCGCTTGATCGTTATGAGCACCCCCGTCAAGCCCGCCTGGGTTCTGGATTTTCTGGGCCGCGTTTGTCTTGCGGCCGTGTTTGTGAATGCAGCGCCGGGCAAGATCACCGATTTCGCCGGCAACGCCGCACGCATTGCCTCCAAAGGCATTCCCGAGCCGCTGGCGAACATCCTGCTGCTCGCTGCGATCCTGGTGCTGATCGCCGGCTCGATCCTGCTGGTGTTCGGCGCTGACACAATTCTCGGGGCGTCGCTGCTTCTGGTGTTCCTGGTGCCCACCACCCTGATCTTCCACGCCTTCCCGTTTGAGACGATCCCGTTTCTGATGAATCTGGCGCTGATCGGCGCTCTGATCCTGGCGATCACCCGCTCAACGGCCAATGCCGCGCCAAGCTTCCGCAGGGTGCGCGCCAGAGCCTTCGACAGCATCCGCTGAATTTGCTCTGAGCTCCAGGCCATGAAAAAAACCCCACCCGAGGGTGGGGGTCGCCATGGGTGTTCAGATGCTCACTCGTCGAAGACTTTGCACATCGGTGAGCCGGGATGGGTGTCGCAGATCTCGTCGAGCACCTTGTCGCGGTGGCGGCTGTCGGGGTTGTTCACACCCGCATCCTTTTTGGGGTCGAACTCTTCGGATGAGTGCTTCTCGTTGGTTCCGTAAGGGAGCTCATACTCCTCGAACTTGTGCTTGCCATCAGACATCGCGCAATTCCTCCTGAAGAACGAATTCCTGATATTCAGACCTTAGAGAGCCTGGGGGAGGAACTGAGCAACTTTGGCAATTCTTCCGTTGAGCTCAGCTTCCGGAGGAGCGCACCGGCCTGGGCTGGATGCGCAGGCGCTGAGGGATTTCGCTTGCACCTGGCAGTTGCAGCTGGGCCTCAGCCCAGTCCTGCATCAGTGCTTCCAGCAGGGATTGACGATCGCCGAACAACCGAAGCATTGTCCTTGCACCTGAGATTCAGTCTCAACAAAGCATGGCCGTTCTGCTTGGAGCAAGTGATTCTCATTAGCGTTCACATTGTGTTGCGCCCGGCGCTGCAACGCCCATGGCCGGCCTGCGCTGGATTCAAAATCAGCTCAGTTGTTCGCCCGGGCGCTGATGGGGGCATTTCGCCTCGAGTTGATCAACAGACACAACATCGCTGATCCAGGCATCGGTCTGAATGAACCTTCGGGCCTCACCCTGAATGCTGATGGCACGGCCCTTTACACGGTCAGTGACGACACCAGGGCCATCTTCTGCATGGATCTCGAGGGTCGGGTGTTGACCAGCGAGTCGTTCTTCGTGAGCGTGCTGGACCTGGAAGGTCTCGCCTTGAGTGCTGATGGCCGCCGGCTGTTCGCGGTGCAGGAAGACGCCAACGCCGTGATCAGCGTTGATCTCGCCAGTCGCCGCGAGCTGCAGCATCGTCCCCTGGCTGAGATGTCCAACTACGGCAGTGTTGAAATGCACTTCCCGGCCGAGCCTGATAACAAGGGGCTGGAAGGGATCACAGTGAACACCCGCAACGGGCATGTGTTCGTGGTCAAGGAATGTCGACCGGGGCTGCTGATTGAACTCGATGCCGAGTGCCGGACGATCCTGTCGTCGAGATTGCTGACCCAGGCGAATGGTTTTTCCCATCCCAGGGTGGGGCCGCGCAGGCTGGATTTCTCCGGACTGAGTTACGACTGTCAGCGCGACACCCTCTGGATCGCCAGCGACCAGGGGCAGTGTCTGTTCCATTACGACCTGAAGGGTGATCTGGTGCTGCAGCGCCTGGATCTGCTGCTCAAGCCGGAGGGTAAATCCAAGCGCGTGCGTAAAGCCGAAGGCATCGCCGTGGATTCAGAACGTGGCAGGGTCTATGTGGTGAGCGATCGTGACGCCGAGCTCTACGTGTTCCAGCTCCATGGCTGATCCTGCATCCCAACGCGTGCTGCTCACCGGGGGAAACTCCGGTGTGGGTTTTGAAGCGGCGAAAGTTCTCAGTGTCCAGGGGCATGAGCTCACCATCCTTTGCCGTAACCAGGCCACGGCTGATCAGACCCTCAGCCAGCTCACCGGATCGTCTCGCGCTCTGATCTGTGACCTTGCTGATCTCGATGCCGTCGATGCCGTCTGTGCCCAGCTGTTGGAGAGCGGCACGGCCCTGGATGCGCTGGTGCTCAATGCCGGTCTGCAATACGCCGGTGCCTCCGAAGCGCAGTTTTCGGCGCAGGGTATTGAACTCACCTTTGCGGTGAACCAGCTGGCTCATCAGCTGATGGCGATGCGACTGTTGCCGCTGCTGCGGAAGGCAGCCCGCCCGCGGGTGGTGATCACCGCCTCGGAGGTGCACAACCCCTCAAGCGGTGCCGGCAAGGTGGGCAAGTCTGCGGACCTGGGCGAGCTGGAGGGGCTGCGTGCCGGGGCCGGCTTCGCGATGCTGAATGGCAGCCCCGGCTTTGATGGCAACAAGGCCTACAAAGACAGCAAGCTCTGCAATGTGCTGATGGCGCGGGAGCTGGTTCGGCAGCTGGATGGCGTGATGCCCGTGATTGCCTGGAGCCCTGGCCTGGTGATCACCCGTAACAGTGGCGGTTTCTTCCGGTACAACAAGCGCGGCAATCCGCTGGGCATGGGTGTCTTCGCATTTGTGGCCCGCGATCTGCTGCGCATCACTGAATCACCTGAAAATGCAGGCCGGTTGCTGGCCCAGCTGGTGAATGATCCCGAGATCACGCCCGGATTCAGCTATTTCACCAACAAGGTGGTGAGCTTCGGTGGGCATCGGCTGGAGCCGACCGACACCAGTGTTGAGGGCGCCGACCTGCGCAAGGCCGAAGAGCTTTGGCAGCTGTCGGAGCAGTTGATCGGGCACAGCCTCAGCCGCTGAAGCATCGGCTGATCTCCCTAACTTGTGGCCACGCACAGCAGCTCCATGGCCGAGAACGGTTTTTCAGCGGACAGGAAGTCCCACGTTGTGGTGGTGGGCGCCGGCTGGGCTGGCTGGGGTGCGACCAAGGCGCTCTGCGAAGCCGGGGTCCGCGTGACCCTGATCGACGGAATGGCCGATCCCAGCGGCAGTGAGCCGATCACCACCGAGAGCGGCAAGCCATTCGAGGCCGGCACCCGCGGCTTCTGGAAGGACTACCCCAACATCAATGCCCTCACCGATCAGCTCGGTCTGGGCTCGATCTACACCGACTTCACCACCAGTGCCTTCTGGTCGCCGGATGGCCTGGAGGCCACGGCACCGGTGTTTGGTGATGCTCCGCAGCTGCCCAGCCCGGTGGGGCAGGTGCTGGCCACGGTGAAGAACTTCAAGCGGCTGCCCCTGCCGGACCGGTTCAGCATCGCCGGGCTGCTCTACGCCATGCTTGATCTCAACCGCAGCGATGCGGTGTACCGGAGCTACGACGCGATTGATGCGCTGACGCTGTTCAGACAGCTCCGCATCAGTGATCGCATGATCGACGACTTCCTGCGGCCCACGCTGCTGGTGGGATTGTTCAAGCCGCCAGAAGAGCTCTCGGCGGCGGTGACGATGGAGCTGCTCTACTACTACGCCCTGGCCCATCAGGATTCCTTTGATGTGCGCTGGATCCGCAGCAAGAGCATCGCTGAACAGCTGATCGCACCGCTGAGTGCCCGGCTGCAGGCTCAGCATCAACTGGAGGTGCTGGGCGGCACGCTGGCCACCAGGCTGAACATGTCAGCCGACGGCCAGAGCATCCGCTCGCTGGAGACCCGCAATGTGATGACGGGGAGCAGCGCTGTGCTGGATGACGTGGATGCGCTGGTGCTGGCCGTGGGTGCCAAGGGCATGGGTGCCCTGATGGCGCAGTCGCCGCAGTGCGGCGTGCTGGCGCCTGAGCTGGTTCAGGCCGGCACGCTTGGAACGATCGACGTGGTGTCGGTGCGGTTGTGGCTGGATCGCTACGTGCCGGTTGCCGATCCCGCCAATGTGTTCTCGCGCTTCAGTGCACTGCAAGGCTCCGGTGCCACCTTCTTCATGCTTGATCAGCTGCAGAAGGCTGCAGAGTCGGCGCTGTGGGGCGGTCAGACACCACAGGGATCGGTGATTGCCAGCGACTTCTACAACGCGTCGGTGATCGCGGAGCTCAGTGATCAGCAGATCGTCGACTGCCTGATGCAGGACCTGCTCCCCATGGCGCAGCCTGCCTTCGGCGAGGCCCGGGTGCTGGATCAGGAGGTGCGGCGCTATCCGGGCTCGGTGTCGTTGTTCTCGCCGGGGAGTTTCAGCAAGCGACCCCCGCTGGAGACCTCCCTGGCGCCGGTGGTCTGCGCCGGCGACTGGGTGCGGATGGGCGAGAGGGAACATGGCGCCAAGGGGCTGTGCCAGGAACGTGCCTACGTGTGCGGTCTCGAGGCGGGTAACTCACTGCTGCGTCGTGGCATCGTGTTCGGTGAGGGCGTGCCCCGAACAAAACAGCATCCCGTGATCCCGATCCGCTCCGATGAGCCTCAGGTGTTGCTGGGCCGAGCGCTCAACAAGCTGGTGATGGAACCGCTGGAGACGCTGGGCATCGACTGGCCCTGGCTGGAGAAGTAGCCAGCTTCTCGAGGTTCAGGGCAGAGCCAGGGCGGTGCCTTCCCGGCGTGGGTCGGCCGCCCCATGCCAGCGGCCGTTGATCCTTTGCACCAGAGCAGTGCCGCTGCCAACCCGCTGCTGGCGTGCGGGTTGATCGCTGGTTTGCAGCTGGTCCAGTGGCAGCGGCCAGGGGATCGGTGGATCCTGTTCCAGCACGAGCCGTTGGCCGCGGCTGGAGAGATGGGGCAGGCCAACGCTCTGCTGCGGCGATTCGTTCCAGATCAGTGAGGCCAGCAGCACCCTGCTGAGCAGGTGGGGGATGCTGCGTCCACCCGGGCTGCCGAGTGCGAGCAGCGGCCTACCGTTGCTGAATACCAGCGTGGGCGCCATCGATGACATCGGCCGGCGACCGGGCAGACGGCGATTGGCGATCGGTCGTCCGCCAATCGTGGGCTCAAAGGCGAAGTCGGTGAGCTGATTGTTCATCACCATGCCGGCCACCAGGTGCCGACTGCCGAAGACCGTCTCCACCGAGGAGGTGTAGCTGGCGATGTTGCCGAACTCATCGACAATCGTGATGTGGGTTGTGCCCTGTTCGCGGCTGTGGTCCGGACGGCCGTAGGGGTAACGATCCATCCCCGGGGGAAGCCCCGGTGTTGGCGGTGTTGCAGGAGTGGTCCGCATGGTTCTTGCGCGGCTGCGGATGTAGGCCGGATCCAGCAGGGCCGCGGCTGGGACGGTTGAATCAAGCGGGTCATGCACCCAGTAGAGGCGGTCGGCATCGGCCCAGATCTGGGCTCTGGCCAGATGGCGCCAGGTCTGCGCGTCAGCGGCGCTGGCGAGCGACAGATCAGTGGCCTGGTTCAGCAGGGCCAGGGTCTGCAGCAGGGCCAGTCCGCCGCTGCTTGGTGGTGGCATCGTGCAGATCCGGTGCTTCAGTTGCTCGCTGCAGAGCGGTTGGCGGCGCAGCACGGCATAGGAGGAGAGGTCTGATGGGCTCCAGCCGCGGAATTCAGGTTCGCCGGTCTGCAGCGCGGCCATCTGCCGCAGGATCTGCCGGGCCAAAGCGCCTCGATAAAAATCAGGCCCCCCGTCTCGCGCCAGGGCCACCAGCGTGCGGGCCAGCGCAGGATTGCGGAAGAGCTGATCAGCCTGCGGTGGTTGGCCGCCGGGCAGATAGAGCGCCTGAAACGCTTTGCTGTGACTCACTCCGATGCGCCGGGCCAGGCTGATGGAGCGCAGCAGTCGCGGGCTGGGCCTGAAGCCATCCCTGGCCAGCCTGATCGCCGGTTGCAGCGTGCTGGCCCAGCTCAGGCGCCCGAACTGCTGATGCACGTCCCAGAGCAGCGCGACCGTTCCGGGGATGCCGATCGCATCGAGCCGTGCTGTGGCTTCTCTCCAGGGCATGGGGACTCCGGATGGCGTCAGCAGGTCACCGGGCCGGCTGCGTTCGGGTGCGACTTCGCGGCCATCCAGCACCTCCAGGCTTTGTCGCTTGCTGTCCCAGTAGAGAAGAAAGCCACCACCGGCGAGGCCGGAGCTCTGCGGTTCAACCACTGCCAGCACCGCCTGAGCTGTGACCAGAGCATCGGCTGCGGTACCACCCTCTTTGAGAACTCGTAGGGCTGCTGAACTGGCCAGCGGATTGGCGGTGACGACGACCGCAGAACCAGCGGCTGTGGAGATTGGCCTGCGGCCTGGGTCGGATGATTCCGGGTCGTCGCGGCTGACCGGTGCTGCTGAAGCGACGGCAGCCCAACCGCAGAGACCCAGGACCAGAAGCAGGGAACGGCGCATTCGCTGGAGGCAAAGAGGTTGGGCAAACGTGCTGCGGGCCTGGGACGGCAGGGCGGCTGAAGAGCCTTCCAAGGCTCTGTCTGGTGCTCCCGTTCGTTGTTCATTCTTAGCCCTCGCTCAACGTTCGGTTGGCCTGAATCCGCAACCAGTGATGACTCGGTTGTCTTTCGATGGGGCCTGATGAATCCGTTTGATCTTCAAAATCGATGTTGAAAATCCATGATGGCTTGAAACCTTCACTGTGATCTTTTTATTCAAATTCCTGAGATCCAATGCCTTGGCTTGATGGGTTCTGTTGCAGGATGACCTTCACGGTCTGGTGTTTATCGCGACACCACGGCTCAGCAGCTCACTGCGATTGCCGCCATGCTTCGGGGGATCATCGACCTCACAGCGGGATTTGACGTCAGAGCCTGCCGGCTGATGGCAATCGCCGAGTTCAGTTAGAACTTCAAATGTCACCTGTTTTCAGAGGGGCTGACCTACTGGCAGATCAAGGATGCGATCGATCAGCCCAATCGTGACCTGCTGCACGAACTGGCCGTTACCCGGATCGTGATTTCGTTCCTCACCGCTGTGGAGATCCAGCGGCATGGTGGTCGACGCTCTGGTCGCTTGAGTGTGATGCGGCAGATGATCGCGAGGGACCAGCTCTGCCGCAGTGGATGACATGGTCCATCCATCAGTTTTGAAGACAGCAGCATGCAGGACTCGCTTGAGGCTGCTCAATCAGCTGATGAAGTGGTTGCTTTTGCCAGAGAATCGGAGCTTTTTCTGTCTACTGAAGACCTGAAAGAAGCTCAATCGGGTTGTTCATCTCAAGACGCTTCAGCGCAACATGGCTATAACTGCATCACAGATCTCATACCCATGTCAGAAGAACAATTCAAAGCATTCCTTGAAGAGGTGAAAGCTAACTTGAGTCTTCGTGAAAAGCTGAAAGCTGCTCAATCAACGGATGAGGTTGTATCGGCCGCCAAGGAGTATGGTTATGACTTTTCGGCCGAGGAGTTCACTGCTTGTGCCAAAAGATTCGGTCAAATCAGTGAAGATGAACTTGACAACGCGGTCGGAGGGCAAGCAAGCATCGCCTGCGCAACAAACTGTGTCGCCTGCAATACTTATAATACCTTGTATACTTTGGATTTAATGTGTTGCGGTTTATGATGTTTGTGGCGCCGTTGATGTTTTAGATTCATTGCCTTATTCATTTTAAAGTCTGAAAATTCTGGCTTTAGGACATTCCTGTTTCTGTCATCACTTAGCTCTTCATCTGAAAAGTTTCCGCTGATCTGCCCGACTAAGCGCAGTGCAACTGAAAGAGATGCAATCCAATGGTTGTTGATATCTGCTGTTAATCAGCGGCTGCGGCCAGGATTTCTTCAGCAGCAGCCTGATTCAGGCGGGATGCTTGAAACCGCTAGGATCATTGTGGACCGAAGGTCAGCACTGGGATTGGATCGTGCTCATTGTTCCATGCAGTGCAGAAGGCCATGTCAAGCCAAGGTTTTGAGGGAAATTGAATAGAATCGTGTCAAGCATCAGCTGAATTCTTTGCGAACCGAGCAGTTCCAATGGATCGCCTTTGTGGCGCTGGTTTTTTCTGCTCTTTCGCTTGTTTTTGCCTGGTATGCATTTGACCGTGACCGATATGAATTTCGAGTTGTTTCCAGCTTCAACTTCAATCCAGAGCGTGGTTGGGGCAGTCAGGCATTTCTCAGGGTCACTGTTCGCAACAACAGCAAAAAGGTCATAACAGTCAACAAACTGGGAATCGTCACTGCGGGAAAGACCTGTGCTGAGCGATTCTTTGATGATCAGCGAAAGGCTCCATTGCAGATTGAAGGGGGAGAAGAGGTCTCGACTGTTGTGGAGAACAACGATGGTTCGAGCTCTCTGCCAGAAAATACAGACTTGTCGCGCTGCAAGGTGTACGTCACCGATGCCCTTGGAAGAATGCATGCAGCAACTTATATCAATGAATCCAATTACTTTTAGACAATCAATTCCTGATCAATGGGATGCACACAACCCGAACAGGATCGCTGTGTTGACTGCCGGCGGTCTGCATCGGCGAGCCCAGGGTTTCAAGCTCTACGCGTAATCACTCGGCAATGGCTCCCGGTCTCTGGGCTGAAGGACTATGCATAGCGCATCCCCTTGAGCAACAGCAGCTGGTGATGGCCGTATCGGCTGCGCGCCGGCGGGGGGTTTGTTGTCATGGTCGGGCGCATGCCCATCGCGCTGCAGGCTTTGCGACGATCAGCTGGTGCACTCAGCTGTATGGGCATCACGGGTGTGCTGATGCTGTTTGCGGATCAGGAGGTTGATTGGAGCAGCTCCTGCAGAAACGGCCTCAGCTGAAAGACCTTGCCATCGAGGTAGGTGATGTTGTTGATTCTCCAGTTGCCCTTCCCATCGCGATTCAGCTCATACAGCAGCCGGCGGGGAGTTCCGCTGGGTCTGCCGGTGAGGCCGGCCTCCACATCCACTCTTGCCTCGATGCTGTTTCCCTTCTCTGCACTGCAGCCGCTGACCTTGGCTCCGAAGGTGGCAACCTGGGTGTTGCTGAACACATCGAAATCGAGGAAGCGACCATCGCGTGAGGGTGTGAGCTGTCTGGCCTCCATCAGCAACCTGAACAGTGATGGTGTGAAACGCTGGCGCTGGCTGGAGAGTGCTTTGACCCTGTCTTCGTTGCTGTCCATACGCTGCACCTGCCAGCGGTAGAGCCCATCAAGCTGTTCGATCACTCCCTGAGGGCAGGTGCCTGTGGTTGCCGGAACCGCCATGGCGATCAGGCTGGTGGCCAGCTGAGTCAGCATCTTCGCAGCGCGGTTGGGATCAGTCTGGCTGAACAATCAACCATGACTGGGTTCTGAGCGGCTGATCGAGGCCGCTCTTCGATGCTGAAACAGCTGTGGATGTTGTTGAGTGGGCCAAAGTGTGAGTTCAACGAGGTTTTGCAGCTGGAGATCAATCACACAAAAGTGATTGCCGATTCGTTGCATTTGTCTCCAATCACACCGCATTGCTGATTGAGAGACGGCATGATTTCTAGACGTGGATGGTCAAGCCGACCAGGACGCGGAATCCAAATAAACGGACAAATTCAATGAGTCGAAGAGGAATTCATCCCCTGCTGATGGGGCTGGACAGGCCCAAGCGCAAAGTGATCGAGAAGAAACAGGTTGAACTGAGCGGCTATGAGTCGGCTCAGCGCAAACGTTTCCTGCGCTCCGAAGCAGAAGCCGAAGAGTCAGAGCAGAGCAAAGCCGCCTGAGGCTGGATTGTTCTAATTGATTGCATCAAGAGGAGGGCGGCAGTGGCCGCCTCCGTCCTCATGACGTGGGCGCCCCACCAAGAGCGCTTCCCACGCTCCATTGATGGCAATGGAACGGAAAACGGGCAACTGTTTCAAGCTCCTTTTATGAAAGGTTGGCTGCTCCAGGCAGAGCCTGGTGTCTGCGCTTTTTGAGCTCAGTTTCTTGGCGCAATCAGCTCGTAGAGCTCATTTGAAAGTGGAGGCCGGCGAGTTCGATTGAGACTGGATCCAGATCAGGTGTGACGACTTGCCCGGCCGTCTGGCTGTTGCCTCCGGGCCCGTCGTCGTGCGATCACCCCTCACAGATCAACCGCGACGTGATCCTGAGCCTCCATCCGGATCTCTTTGGTGTTACTGCTGACCTGATTGCCGCTCTGGTGTCGTTTGCATTGGGCTGCGCGCCTTTTGATCAGGTTCGAGCATCATTGCAATGCACTTTTGATGAAGCCTGCCGCCTGCTCGATTGCTGACTGTCCGGGCGGATAGTCGCGAGCAAACATCTGGCCACAGTGAATCATTTGTGGAACAACGTTCAGATGCACATCATGACCCTGTGATCTCAAGGATTGATGCATCTCAATGGCGTCGCTCAACAGTATTTCCTGATCACCAACCTGAAATAATGTTTTCGGATAGTGGTTGTAATTTTGATTGATGCAAAGCACATCATCAGATTCGAATGATGATTGATCAGGGAAATAGAATTCAACGATCGACTCCAGTCTGTTCAGGGAGACAAGGTCCAGGCAGGAATTGAAAGCCATTGATGGGCGATCAAAGCGAAAATCATTCAGCCCCGACATCACCATGGCCAGTGCAGGGCATCCCAGAGACTTCTTTGCGCAACGATGCACCAGCTGAGTGACCAGTGCGGCGCCCGCTGAAATGCCTGCCAGACCAATGCGGGATGCTGGTAGCCCTTGCTCAAGCAGCCAGCGGTAAGAGGCTTCAGCATCGTCAAGAGGAGCGGGAAAAGTGACTGCAGGGAAAAGCCGGTAATCAACCGCTAAAAATGTCTTTCCAGACAGTTCAACGAGAGATGCAATCAGCTGCATGTGATCTTTCGAGCTTCCCATGGTGTATCCACCACCATGAAAAAACAAAATCACATGTGAGCTGCGACCCTCCAGGGGATCAACCCATATGTATGGCCGATCGATCGCATCAGTGCAGCAAACTCTATGGACGATATCGGTTTGAAATTCTCCATACAATTGCGCAAATAATTGCGCCATAGCCACTAAATCAGCACTGCTCAGGCTGACACGTTTGGAAAAATACTCCTTCAGTTCAGCGGAATCCACAAAACACGATTTCGGCGTTCTTGATGATCTATAGCTCATGCCGCCACCTCCACTCCATCCATCACTGAGGCCGGGAAGGCTGGAACCAGTCTGCCGATCGTGTCGCCCCTCCAGTGGTCGTGCGGAGTTCGCATGAAGGAGCTGTCCGACACCATCAGGGCTTTGTGGTCCAGAGCGGGCAGACGCAGGGGCCATCGTCGGTTCACAATTGATCGGCCACGCAATGGAGCGAAACCGTTCTTGATGCCGCTGGATAAGAGAAGTTAAGGGGTCGTGATCGAGGTGGTGGATCCCTAGATTTTTGATCACAGGTTGATTGACACATGATTCGCAGAATCGCAGCGTTATCACTCTTCGCCGCTTTGAGCGGAGGCTTCATTCCTGTCTCAGCGGAGCCGGTCAAACAGCTGCTCAAAAGCCTTCCTCCCAGCCTGGGATCCAATGCCGAGATGATGTTCAGTGCCAACCCGCTGGGGCAATTGGCGCTGAATAGCCGTCATCAAAACACCACCCTTGAAGCACTGCTGGCCAGGATTCGCGCCGATCTCACCAAAGCCGGTTACTGCGAAGAACCGATTCGCACCAATGTCACCCGTGGAACGTTTTCAGCCACCTGGGCACCTCCAAAAGGAACCGTTGTTGATGGCACTCAGCCGGGCAACTATGCAGTGCTGTCGACTCAGGCCGTGATGTTGAACCCTTCAGTGATCAATCTGAATGTGAGCTTCAGTGATGTGCGAGCAGGAAATCAGGCTGTGATCACTGAGTGTTATGGAGGGTCCTCGGGCAGCTCGAACGATTCCGATCAGAACAGCAATCCATCTGAAACCGAAACAAAGTCCAAGCCGTCGGCACCGTCCATCAAGATCAAGCTGTTCTGAGCTGAAGACCGGATGCCGGGACGTTGGCTTAGATCCATCGTTTAAAGCCTGGCCAGCGCCGCATCCAGTCCATCAATCACTGAGGCCAGGAAGGGCAGATCGAGCGTGTCGATCGTGTCGCTCATCCGGTGGTAGTGCGGGTTCCGCATGAACGAGGTGTCCGTCACCATCAGGGCGTTGTACCCCCGATCCCAGAACGGGCTGTGATCGCTGCGGCGGACTGCGGGCACATCGATCCCAGCGCGCGGCACCGGCAGCGCTTTGCTTCTCACGTGTTGCCCCATGGCATGGGTGAGCCGAGAGAGCATCAGGCCAGCACGGGCATTCGCCACCAGGGCAATGAAGTCGCCGCGGTTGCCATAGAGCCTGCCCATGGCGGGGTGGGGGTAGCTCTGCGTGTTGCTGGTGTAGGCGAGCATTTCCAGACTCACCATCAGCTTGAGTCGTTGCCGATCTGCCTTGAGCCGGTCGGCCAGTGCTGAACTGCCGAGCAGACCCCATTCCTCCTGATCGAAGGCCACCAGCCACACGGGTCGCCGCGGGGGTGCCGTGCTCCAGCGTCTGCCCAGCTCCAGCAGAGCAGCCATTGCACTGGCGTTGTCATCAGCTCCGACCGACTGGATAGGCCCGTCGTAATGGGCGCCCACCAGCAGCGGCCGGCGCCCGGGGTTGCGGCCGGGAAGTTTCAGGATCAGATTCACCCCCTGATGGCTGCTGCGCCTGAACGGCTGTTCCTCCACCTTCCCCAGAGCGGCCAGCTGCTCGCGCACATAACTGCGCACGGCCATCAGACCCACCGGATCCCAGCTGGCATGGCGGGGAATGGCGATGGCTTCCAGATCCTTGCGGCAGGCGAGTGACAGCAGTGCCATTGCTTCAGTCTGATTCGCCGGGTTGGCAGACATCCAGGCAGGAAAAGCCTCCTGTCTCAGGGGAGGCTCTTGATCAACGGCGGGGATCCGTGCCGTTGGTTGTCGCGTCACCCGACGCCAGTTCAATCTCGAGCAACGCTGTCAGCACTTCCAGGGGGACAACCGCCTGCTCCTGGTGCGGGGATCTGTACCGCAGTCTTCCAGGCGTCCGGCTTGTGAATCACTCAGATACCTGGCAACCAAGCAAATACGACCTGCGCACCATCAGGTCATTACCTGATGTGAGGGCAGAACCTTTTATTTTTCCGGGAGTTAATGACGCAGGGAACTGATGTCCGATCCGACTCAGCCATCGGTCTGGCCGGCCATGCTGCCCACTGTCCTGTTCTTCGGGGGACTGGGATCCGCAGCTCTGCTGACCCAGCTGATTGGCTAGCAGCCCGGCCGCTGCAGAGAATCCTCTGGAGTGAGGTTCTGTGAACTCTGGCCCGCGTTGATGTGGATCACGGCGAAACTCCCCCCATGTCGAACTGGGACCACACCACCCAAGAACATCCGCTGCACGCCGGCAGGGATGGCTGGTTGGTGAATGGTGATGAGCAGCTGTTGGTGAGGTTCAGCAATGGCCAATCAACCGCCCATGGCCGCTGGGTGGTCCTCAGCACCTATCGCTGGGTGAGACCCCATCCTCCCGAGCCTCAGAGCCAGAGACGGATGCTCGAACACAACGCCATCGAGGCCTGGCAGAACATGCAGAAGGTCGGCTGGCGGCGCTGTCGTCCACCGGTGCGCTGATCCTTTTGGACCCGGGTGATGGCCAGCACTGGCGACAACACCATTGCTGATCCTGATACACGCTCCGGGAGCTGGCCAACTCCTCGCAAGGTCTGTGGAGAGGAATGAACGTGAATGAATCCTGTTCAGGCAGCGCTCGATACACACACTCCATGCGGACGGGGCTTTCACGCTGAGGCCATAAGTTTTGCCGTCCAGTACTGAAAAATGCGCTTACGGCTTTTTCCGCTGGATCAAAAGTGGTTGTCTTTGGCCTCTGTCGATCAAAAGGGCTTGAAGTGAGCCAATGGATTTCTCTTTGTCTTTGCTGGCAAAAGCTGGTGAGGCAAAATTCACGATCAATCACGTCAACCCTGCGTTTCAATCGGGGTATCTCTTTGTTGATGGAGACTGGATCAAGCAAGCCTTTTCGATTCTCACGAGGGCCGATCTCTTCAGTGCAGATGCTGATGAACTGATCAGCCTGCCGGCCGGCACCCGGATATCAACCCCTGAAGGACGAGCATTGAATGCGGCATCTGAACCATTGGCTATGAATCTGCGCGGCGATGAATGAGGACATGCGGAAGCCAGGTAGTACGGATTGATGGGGTTTGCTGATCTGCGGATTGCCATGCAAAAGCGAGCCGGTTAGATCCCGTTCAACAGGGCTTTGCCCATGGACCGCGCTCAGAATCTCGCCGGACTCGCCGCGATCGCAGTCGCCCGCCAGTCCATGGGCGAAGCCAGATGGCAGACCATGGACAAGCTGCGCCGGGCCGCCTACATCCACCGGATCGTCGACTGCATGCTCACCGCTCAGGTTTCAGATCTGCCCGATACGCATCGGATCAATCCGGTTTGATGCGGCCAACAGTGCTCAGGCTTCAGGGATCATCCAATCGGTGGGAGCAGCCGCCATGACCACTGGATCAACCAGGCAATGGCCAGCGAGTGCAGCACGTAAGTGAACTGGTCACTGAGCCTGGGGAACGCTGTTCCGGCTTGCCCCTCACGGGTGTCTTCAGCAGGTCTCTGGCGCAAGGAGAGGTGTGCGCCCCAGTTCAGCACCAACCAGGCAGAGAGCCATTCGAAGAGCAGGGATTGATCGAGCCCGAACATCTGCACTGCGTCCTCCATGATGGAGGGGAACTCTCGCAAAGCTGACACAACTGGAATTCACCGGCCTGGGCTGAGCTCGTGCCACGAGCCAGGTTGTGAATGCTTGAGTGTGATTGGACCAATGATTGGTTTGAAGAGATTGCTGGCTTCCAATTGGCAATCAAGGAATTCCGCGCCATAGCCCTTGACGCAGCTGTGGGTTTTTTACAAACGGCCAAAGATCCCGACCACACCACAAATCATCTTTTTCGGATGTTGAAGCACATCGACTCCAGTGAATTGAGTCAGCGTGGATTTATGGATTTAGCCCGCGAATCAGATCATCAACTGATCCTGAAAGATCGCTATGACCCGAAGTGGCCATCACCAGCTGAGCGACGCAGTGCGCCGCCGGCAAGTCTCGCGGCATGTCTGCAACGGCGACTGGATGCAGAACATCTGGAGGAACTGCCCCCATCCGTTTCTGAAACCAATGAAGACTGGGAATATCTCGCCAATCGCCTGCGACGAACCCATGATTTTCATCATCTGGTTTTCGGTTTGCCTGACACCGTCGCAGGTGAGGCGGTGGCTTCGGCCTATTACGCCCGTCGTTACAGGTCGCCTGGGGCTCTCGCTGTGATGACAACCTGGATTGCGCACGGCTTGATTCAGCCTGCTGAAAATCAACTGATCTGGCGATGTGTGGAGTTTGGAATTCAACTGGCTCATGAGTTGCAGATTTCCCTGTTGTCTGTTCGCTGGGAAGAGAAATGGGATCAATCCCTGATTGCCTGGCGTGAACAACTGGGGGTTTCCAGGCTTCTGGAACGATCCCCTCTTGCTGAACATCAATCTCAGTGGATGCCGGCTCAGTCGGCATAGGCAACCTGCTTCGGTCATCGCCTGCGCAGGCTTGGCTGCATCCGGCCTAGCCCGGCGCTGAGTCGTTCAGCACCGGTCCCACCTAGGCGACCAATCGACCATCAGATTGGACTCACAACCTGGCAACAGCTGCCCGAAAAGCCTTGCATCAGCTGAATCACCAGCGCAGGTGAAATGCATCCCATTCACTGAATCATTTGCGGATGCCATAACGTCCTGGCGCTGTCCCACCAGCGCCCGAACGACCAATCAGCCACCTCTGACTCATTGGACTTCAAAGCTGCCACCTCAGCTGGGCCAGTTGATGTGTCGCCGACATCATTCAACGAACGAATAATGGCCGCCAACACCGTTCAATCCCGCTCAGCAGCGGGTCGGAAGTGGCGAATATGCTCCCGATCAATCCTGCGCCATAGGTCCTGAAACCGAACCTGCATGGGCGGCTGTCCCTGCTTCCGAGCCAGCTCCGGTGGGCATAGACCTGTCTGGTCCCACACGGAGACACCCATGACAACTGCAACCCTTCTGGCTGATGAGCGCTACTGGCAGGACCTTGCCGCAGCTCAGATGCGCCGTGAGCGACTGGCGAAAGCTGAACGCCTGAACGGACGTCTGGCGATGCTGGGCTTCATTGCGCTGATCGGCACCGAAGCCTTGCTTCACCAGGGACTGCTGATGGCGCTGGGTCTCTGATCCGTTGCCATCAGACCATTGCTGACGCTCACTTCCGATCATCAGGTTCAACCCCATACGGGGATCTGTTCTGCCCTTGATCACTGGTCTGGCTTGCCGGTTTTCTCAGGCCTCAGCCAAGCTCAAGGCAGGCAAGCCCGTACACCTCATCCAGTTTCCGGGAGGGCATCACCCCCCGGTACATCCGCAGCGTGCGTCCGGACGCTGTGAAACCAAGTTTCTGCAGCATCGGTGCGGCCAATGCATTGCCCCCCGGCGAATCAATGATCACCAATCCCTGTCTTGCACTGAGAAGATCCCTGATCAACAGCTCCGCCAGTTCAGGCGAATCAGCCAACAAGGGGCCGATGCGCCAGCCGGCTTCATTACTGAGCAGGCATGGACGGATTCGGGCAAAACCATGGCAGTCATCCTTGCTGTCGAGCAGTGCCGTCACAGTGCCGGCTGGGTGCTTTAGCCAGTCCGACAGAAAGTGTGGTCTGGGATTGAGTTCACAATCGGCGTCGTAGCTCTGGATTTTGGGTTCAGGGATATCATCTCCGTGAATCAATCTGAGCTCTTCCGGTCCTTCCGTTGATCTGAGCTGGTGGGGAAGTGAGTCAACCTCAAGCTGCCAACGTGTCGTTGTTGAAGCAGGTTGAAAACCCCAGTTTGAGTAATCATCAATCCTGTTTTCTGCTGCTTCAAGCCCAATGCAGCTCACGTCATGGAGGTGATCGAGAGCTACTTTCCAGAGTTTCACTCCATAGCCTCGGCCTCTCTGATCCGGGCGCACGATGTAGAGCCCGATGAAACCGTAGGCATGGTTGTAACGAATGCCTGCAATGCATCCGATCGGTTCTTCACCCAGGCAACCCGTCCAGATTCCCTGGCGGTCGGTCTGGCGATAGATTCCAACATCTCCTGTTCCGGGGGCAAATCCTTCACTGCGAGCCCAGTTGTTGATCAGTGGAATGTCAACTGGTTCAACGGGGCGAATCGTGAATTCAGAGTTCATACCCTCAGCCTGAATGAATATCCTGGCATCGCAAGAAGATTTCACGGCTGGTTCAGATTGTCGTGAAGTAATACCAATCAATGATTTATTTCCTGCTCAGACAGGCCTGTTACCAGTGAATTAATTGGTCTCTTTTTGTAATAATAAAAAAATCACACTGTGAGCCTCCGGACACACCTGGAAAGGGTTCATCTCATTGTTGCTGCGGATCACCATCTCAGCTTGACCTCGCCTCCATTTGGTCCTTCAAAGGTGACGCTGCCTGACTTGTTTCGTGGCTCGTAATAAGGCCCCCAGTTCACCGGTCTGCGGCCCGTCCACCAGGGACCATTACGAACACAACGTCCTTGTCCTGCGTAGTGATAGCCGATGGCGCAAACGAAATGGTCCTTGCGGTGCTTGGGCTTGCAATAGCCGGAACCGAGCATGGGCCCTGTCTGAACCCAGTGAGCGCCTGGTCCACAGTCTTGAGCGGCCTGGCCTGGCAACGCGCCAACGGTGAAGGCCTGCGCGACGGCAAACAAGGCGATGGCAGGTGATCTCATGGAAAGCATTTGGATGACCCAGGTCCTTACACGTTGAACATGACACCAGTGTTTGTCAGCTCTTCTGCTGGATGTTCCGGGTCAACTTCAATTCTGGGAAATCATGCGGGAATCCTGCAGTGATCGATCAACCCCGATGGGGTGATCAACCAGCTCGGATCAGCTTTGCTTCGCCTGCGCGGAGGTCGGGCCATGATGGCCTGGTTGCTCTGAGCGCCGCTGCAACCGTGTTGTCACAGGGATTGCTGCTCCAGCACTGATGATCAGGTCAGGCCATACATCGACAACAGATGGCTGGAAAATAATGCAAATTCAAAAAATAGATTGATCGGCGTTGAGTATCAATGTACGTGCTGGCTTTTTTGGGTTCTGACTAAAATCGTCAAAACATTGACTTCAATGCTGAGTATTCTGCCTTCCTATTATCTCGTTTTTCTTGGCCTGGGCCTTGCCGCGGTGGTTGTTGTTTTATTCACAGCCTTCAGTGAAACATCGAAGCATGAAATGAGCCGTCGGCGCCGCTAGGAGCTGGGACCCCACTGTTCGTCTTCATGGCGACTCGTTTGCCCCCTGAAGGCCTGAAAAGTTCGCTGAAGACCTCGGTCCGTGTCGTCTTCTGGATGAACAGGCGTGTTTGTTGTTGTTTGTGAAGAGCTTGACAGGAAGCGACGAGAAAAATTGTCGAAAGCTACTGGCTCGGAATTGAATTGCCGCTCAATGCCGCGTTAAAAGTGTCGTAGGTATCGGGCAATACTTTAATCCTGAGTCATGGCATAGCATGTGATTAGTTGTTAACAGTCTTGTGCAAAATCAAATTGAAAGCAATGCAATCAAGGAGTTGCCTGAGCAATCTGTCGATGTGGTGAATCCCACCACTTTGATTCTGTTGGGATTAATCGCCGTTGCTGGTCTGTGGAGTTTTTCGTTGCTTCTTGAATACCTGATACCTGACTGATATCGATGGGTTCTCAGTTGCCGCCCTCACCAAAATTGTACGAAGGTGTAGTGTCTTGTCTCTTGATCTTTACACCTTCAATATTCTGATTGGAAATTGATTTTAATTCGGTTTCAGTGAATTCAAATCCCAGCTTGGTGGCGATCGAAGCGATCTCGTTCGCAGTCGCAAAACTTGAAACCTTTTCATATAGCGTCTTGTCGGCTCGCATGGCAACTAAAAATCTTTTCAATTCCTCCATCGACATGTGTTTCGTGCAGCTGGGTTAAATTAACCCTGGGTTTTAGGTTTTTAATGACCAGATGATTGCCAGGGAAACCATCTATGGCACATCTGTTGGAAGGCTTGGCATTGATGCCCTCTGCATTCTCTTGCTGAGAGCATCAATGCCAACCGCAGCTCAGACCAGCTCAGCCTGGATGGCGGCAGCCCTCAGTCCTCCCTTTGAGCTGACAAGCAGGTGCGATCAGCAGTCGTCCGACCGGTTGAATTGATCCGGGAGATCACGATGAATACCATGCCCTCAAAACGCAGTGCTGGTGCTCGTTTCGGACCATCAGACAGTCCTGGGGCGAGGCGTCTTGAGGTCTGGCTCCAGCCCCGGACCATCGAGCTGCTCGACACTCTTGCCCAGCAATGGGGAGTGGCCCGCGGCGAGGTGATCGATCAGCTGGTGACTGGCTGTTCGGCTTCTCCAGCACAACCGCCCCGGGCT
Source organism: Synechococcus sp. BIOS-E4-1 (assembly GCF_014279995.1). Taxonomy (NCBI): domain Bacteria; kingdom Bacillati; phylum Cyanobacteriota; class Cyanophyceae; order Synechococcales; family Synechococcaceae; genus Synechococcus; species Synechococcus sp. BIOS-E4-1. The sequence continues at coordinate 1,144,879 of NZ_CP047935.1, forward strand.
GAGCGGCACGCTGCAAAGCAGGACCGTCTTGACCGCTCGGAGTTCTATGACCGGGATGCAGCCCGTCTTCAGGCCAGGCGATGGGAGATCTGCAGAAAAGACGCCAGTGACTTGCCGGGTGTCACTGCCAAGCAGATCAATATTTTCAAAATCGAGCAGAAGATGGACCGTGACCGACCCTTGTCTGATGCAGGCAAGCAGGCGCTGCTTGATCTGCTTGAACACCACAGACGTCAGGTTCCTGAAGAAGCTGCTCTGCTGGCTGAACACATTCAGCGAATGAAGCAGTGGGCCACACCGGATCGGCTCAGGGCGATCGACGGCGCTGTTGAATCTGCTCCGCAGATGACGACTCGCGATGCAGCAACGCGTTTCCTGCTGACTGCTTTGGAAACTGTTGGTCTCAACGGTCACGACAGGATCGATGAGCGGGTCTGGTCTGAACTTGAAGATCTGATCCCCTACGCCAAGGTCTTTGACTTCACATCCAGTGGCTCTCCCGAAGACAACGTCATCCGACGCTGTTTGTTCTGGGGAGTCGCCCTGCGTCTGGCAACACTTGAAGGAGACCCTCCACAGAACACCGCTGAGTGTCTGGCATGGTGCGGTTTCGCCGTTCACCAGTCGGAGCAGGCTCGAAATACCGATCAATGGTGGTCTGAGCTCACGGACAGGATGGCTGGCAGACCTGGCATTGAGGCGGATCGCCGATTGCTGGGCCTGCCAGCCGAAGGCAATCTCACTGTCCAGACCATCAAGGCTGCCTACAAGCTCACTGCCAGAAAGGCTCATCCGGATCTGGGTGGCACTGCTGAGCAGATGACTCAGATCATTCAGGCGAAAGATCGGTTGATTCAGGCGCTCGAGCAGTGATGCCTTCTGGACCTGGCTGCCATCGTCATCAGATGGTGTCTGGAACAGGGAAACTTTTGCCGACCGCTCGTTTGCCGAGATTCATTTTTTCGCGAACGATCCATTGCGCAAACGTGTTGCTGTTCGGGCCGGGCCAGTATCTGTAGCTTTCTTTGAAGGGGTAGTTGCTGGGGGAGGATTCAATCTTCGCCGCCATGCTCAAAGCATCATCACCCATCCATTGCTCGATTAAATGTGATGGACCACTGCCAACACCCTGGCAGGGAGCCAGAAGGTTCTTGTGAAGATGCCCCCAGCAGGACTGATTCTGGCGTGCGAATTGCCAGATTTCCCAGCGATCACAAGTCTGTAGATCGCTGGCTTCAGCACCACGAATCACGAGCAGCCAATAGTGGTCTGCAGCCAGGCCTGGCAATCCTGGAATTCTGGCTGCACGAAGCTCAACCTTCAGCATTGGGTGGTCGAACAAGAAATCATGGCTTAAAGATCTTTGGCTTGCTGCCGTTGCTTCCTGAGCTGAGCTTTCTTCAGCTTCTCCTGCATTTCGTAGTTGGTTGTTCGAGTGAAGGAATAAAAGAGGACCACAACAATTGCTGCCAGCCCCAGGCCCAGTGCCGCCAGATAAATAGGGGGAATCAGGCTCAGCAAGGTCTACTCAACTGTGATTGAAACTCTGGACCGGTTGATCGACTTCAATGGCTCAGCCCTTGGGCTCAACCGGAGTTGATCCGTCTGGTTGCTCCTTTGCCGGAGACACTGAAATTTCGATGGAACACTCATCGTTGAGCACATGCAAGGTTCCGTCCTGCCTGATGTACTCATAATCTTCCGGTTCACCTGTGACCTCTTCCGATTTCAGAACATGCTCCAGCTCTTGAAGAGATAAGTCTTTCCAATGGAGTCGTTCTGTACTCACCGAAGATCTGCTCTGGGACATCACTTTAGTTGATTGGCCATGGGGCCCTTTCCTCTGGTTGATACATTAAAAAGCAGGGCTGACAGCAACCCTGCTTTCGAACAACTGAGTGGTGATCGGCTCTTGTGGCCTGATCACTCCTCGCCTTCTTCCTCGCCTCCGACAGGAATCAGGCGGATCGCCTTCTTGCCCAGCTTGATTTCGAATTCATCGCCAGGAGCAAGATCCAGCATGGCTGTGTAAGCCTTGCCAACCAGGAGGTTGCCGTTGCCTTGCACTTTGGCGGTGTAGCTGAGTTTGCGACCACCTTTGCCCATGCCGGCAGAACCACCACCGAGTTCGATGCCCTTGGCATTCAGCAGTGCTTCGTAGAACGCGGTGAAGTTCACCCGGTCAGAACCGTCTTTCTTCTTTGAGACATACCCACAGGCAGTTGCCAGATCAGTTTTGGATACATCACCTAGTTCTTTGACCTTGGACAGTAGATCGGCGCCGGTGAGCATTTCAGATAAATGAATTCGTCAACCATATTTATACCTTGCTGCCCATGAATAACAAGTCTTGAGCTTGTCTTGCCCTGAACCTTTCGTGGATCTCCTCTTTGGCGGATGTAGCGGATGAGCTCGCAGAAACCTGTCCCATGCCTGTAAGGATTTAGCTCAGTCGATGAATGCGACCTTCTCAGTGAGCCTCTCCCCAGCTCTCTGCAATGTTGCATTCCGCCTGCAGTGGAATGTCACCCAGGTACTGGTTCTGAAGCTTCTCGGAGGTCATCGAGGCCAAGGCGACGGCCTTCACTTCCTCCACCAGATCCCGTGGAACCTCGAGAAGAATCTCATCATGAATCAGGCCAACGATGTGAACACCTGAGAAGCGATCCAGCGCAGGCCAAAGGTCACCGAGTGCAGCGGCGAGCAGATCGCGACCAGAGCCCTGAACAGGAAAGTTGATTCCGTTTGTTCGTCCCAGCGGCTGCATCGCTCTGGTGCCATCCGGGCCTGCCTGGTTGCTGCGGAATGTCATTCGTCGTCCGGCAATACTGCGCACTTCAGTCACCGTCTCGCTGGAGAACTTCTCCATTTCCTGGCTCATCTGCGGGTGCAGGCGATGCCAGGCGTCGTAAACCTTGTGGGCTTCCATCTCCGTGACCTGCTCACCGCGAGCTCGGGAAAGCAATTTGCGAACACCTGACAGCCCGCAGCCGTAGGCCAGGGCGAAATTGGCGCGTTTCCCAATCGTTGAGCGCTCCGGATCCGCTTTGCTGATCTCTCTTCCGCAGGCCTGACTGGCGATGTAGGAATGCGGGTCGATGCCCTCCAGCAGGATCCTGCGCTGGCCATCGTCGTTGTAAAGCCTTGGGCTGGCCTGGAGACGGATCTCAATGGATGACCAGTCGAGGTCCATCAACACGCTGTTGGGGTTGCCGGTGCCGAGTGCTTTTTTGCGATCGCCGGTGATGCCCTGGAAATTGAACCCACACTGCCCGAGTTTCACGGCTTTGGGTTCGCCTTGTCTCTGGCCTGTTTTGAACCGCTCGGTATCGGAGGGAACGTGACTGCTGGTTTCGCGGATCAGGGCACTGGTGCTCATGCGACCAGTGCTGGCACCAATGATCCGGTAGTGGGGACGGACCCGGCCATCCGTGAGCCTGGCTTCTTCAAGCAGCCAGTTCACTTCTTTCAGTTCCTGATCCAGCGCCTTCAGCTGAAGCAGTTGCCCGATCACAGGATCGGGCAGGAAAGAGTTCAGAGTCCGGTCTTTGGTGTTGTCGATCGGTTCGCCCAGGTGACGACTCAGGGCGTTCTGCAACTTGTCCGGACTCCTGTAATTCTCGATCCCGAGTCTCTCTTGCACCTCTGCTGCCAACCGTTCCCGTTCGCTCAGAGCCTTCGTTCTGGATTGGAGTGCAGCCTCCATATCAACCGCCAGACCTCGAACCTGACCATCGGCGCAGGCACTGATCATGGAGCAATCAAGCCGGTGTACCGCGATCTGTTGCGTGGCCACAAGTTGCTGATGCAGCGCACGCCCCAGAGGCAGAACAATCTCGGCATCCAGAGCCGCATAGCGCAGCTGGCTGGCGGTGAGGGCATTCCCCCAGTCGCTGCTCTGTTCACCCTTGTCGAGTGCCCGATGCAGGTAGTGAGCAGACGCGGCGGCCAGGCTGTTGCTCGGCAAGTCGCCGATGATCTGACAGGCCAGCATCGTGTCCCACCACTGGCATAACGGTCTGATCCCTGCAGCGATCAGAAAGGTGGCTTCAAACAGGAGGTTGTGGCCCACCAACATGCGCTCAGGGTTGCGCGCAAGTGTGCACAGCCAATCAACGGCCGGTTGGCCGATCACCGCCACATCAATCACCAGCGTGCTGCTGCTGTCAGCCGTCTTCAGCTGAGCCAGACGAATCTCGCCCCCGAGAGATGGGCTGAGGCTGGCCTTGTGTCGCCAGAGATCGGTTCGACGGTTGAACGTCTCCAGATCAAAGCCAATGGATAGTGCCATTGAGTCGGGATCCGGCAGATCATCCGGCCTGTCGATGTAATGGATGCCATTGGGAGACTTTCCGGAGAAAGGCACCGGGTCAGCCGGTTGGATGGCGTCAGCCCCTGGGAATAGCAGTTGCTGATCGAACAACGACTTTGACGTTCTCCAGGCAGTCTCGGCTGGTTGAGGCGATTGAGGAGTGCCGGACGATGCAGGGTCTCTCGATCCGGCTCAGTTCTTGACTGGGCAGGCGCAGGCGTCCATCTGCAGCTCGCGGGTCACGGCTGCCACACCATCCATGTCGCGGAAGGCGCGGTACATGGCCAGCTGTTTGTTCAGGTCTTGGCAACGGTTGCTGTTGGCTTTCATCTGTCCAACTCCAACAATGGTGGTGCACTCATGCTGGCCAGCGCAAATGCACGCGTCGGTGACAACGGCTACGGATATCCGATCGATGTGTTGCCCTCTGTGATGCGTGGATGAGTCAGATGAAAAAAAACCTGTGAATCTGCCTCTTTGCAACTCGTCCGGAAAGATCCTGAAACCGTACCTCTGAGGTCGGCTGTCCCCTCTGCTCAGCGCAGTGAGGCAGGCATAGAACGAAAAGGTCCTTCTCGGAGACATCCATGACAGCAGTTCCTGTTCAGTGCGCCTGTCCTGGTTGCAGCTGCGCCGTTGAGGAAGCCACAGCCATGCGGCGTGGCAACCAGCTCTTCTGTTCGCAAGCCTGCGCCAACGGTCACATCAACAGCGAGCCCTGCCATGGCCATGAGCCCTGCGGTTGCAGCTGCGCCGGCTGATCTCCCTGATTCACTTCTGCATCTGAAACCATTGCACCTAAAACCATGACTGACACCACCCAACGCCGCTTTGGCTTTGTCAATTTCGCTGAAACCTGGAATGGCCGCCTGGCAATGCTCGGTTTCGTGATTGGTCTGGGCACCGAACTGCTCACAGGCCAGGGCATCCTCAATCAGCTCGGTTTCTGACCGTCGCTGGCATCTGCAGAGATCGGCTTATCAAGCTCTGAGCCTGAGCGTGTGTTCGGCTCAGGGCGGATTTCACTGTCACGATCGAGCTTTGGCCTGGCGATCGTTGAAGAACAGTCATTCAACGTCTCACCTTGGTGAGGCTTCTGCCGTCTCTGCACCATGACCAACCATCGCCTTTCGGTTGAGCAGAAATTCAACCTTGAATCGTCGTTTCGTGAGATCGATGCCTGTGAGGACATCGAGAAGTTACGTCAGCTCAGCAAACAGATCATCACGGCGCAGGAAAACGAGAAAGCCTTTGCCCGGGAAACGATTGTGCAGATCAGACGCGAGTTCGAGGCCAGCGCCTCTCGCCGTTTCGGCTTCGCTTAGGTCAGGAGTCAGCTGATGTCGCCACTGCAAACGATCAACCGCTATCTGGTGCGCTACCGGGATCTCAGCGGAGCAACCCTCGAAGGTTGCGTCTATGCCTCCGATGCGATGGAGGCCAGAGATCTGGCCCGCGAATTCACAGCTGAACTGCGGCAGCGTCCGAATCTGATCCGCGCGATCCTCAGAGTTCACTGAACACTGATCCACCGCCGTCTGTTCAGCCTGCACGCTGCTGTTGAAGCACCTCGATCTTCAGGTTCAGTTGTGCGTTGAGTTCCTCGAGGTGACAGACCTCATGTTCGAGCACCTGCATGTATCTGGCGATGGAGGGATCCGTGCCTCGCAGGCTTTTGCGCGCCTGCTTCTGCAGGTCTTTGTCCACATTCATCCAAGCAGCGGCCAGTGACGAGAACCCTACGGAGCTAAGCCACAGTGATGTGGTCACGCGGGGTTGGCTTAGGTGGAGACCCTTCTCAACCTGGCAAGACCCTCGCGCGATTTCTGGTGCTGTTCACAGTGAGCCTCATCACGGCTGTCTGGCTGCAGTGGTCATGGCTGCACTGGCTGCTCGCGGCAGCTGCGCTGTGGGTGCTCTTCAAGCTGTTCCGGTCGTGAAGCTCGGCATGCGTTCTTCGCTGAAGCCGCCGCAAAACAAAAGCCCCGCTTCAAGCGGGGCTTGTTGCTGAGTTGGAGATTGATCAGCTGATCAGCCTTCGAGCTTGGCGGGCTCGGCTTCGCCTTCCCTCAGTTCGGCGTCGATGATCATCACGGCAGCAGGGTTGCCGGCAGCGAACTTGACGCGGCCGAGCAGATAGGCGGCTTCATGCTCGGAGAGGCGCTGACCGTCAACGATGGGATCGAGGAACACCGAAGTGCGCCTGTCGAGATCCTGCTCAGCCGTGCCATAGAGCTGAAGCACCGAGGCGGTGACGTCGGCTTCCATGCGGAAGACATTGGCGATCACCTGCTCCACATCAGGCCATTGCTGGCGGGGGGGTTCAACGGTGTCGAGCACAGGGCGCTGACCTCTGGAGATCAGGTAATCGGCGAATTTGGCAGCGTGCTGGTCTTCCTGCTTGGCCTCATCGCGGAGATGCTCGGCAAAGCCGACCAGCTCGCGTTCAGCAAACCAGATGGCAGCAGCGAAATAGGCAGCTGCGGACTGTCGCTCAAGGTTGAGGTGAGCCTGCATGAGATCAAGCATTTCGCTGGACATGGGCTCGGCCATGGCGCGGCCTGCAGGACCGACTGGAATGGCAATGGTGGCTTGAGCAGTTGCTGAATTTGTCATGTCGAACCTCTGGGAGGGATGCATCAGTTCTACATCACAAAACAGCGAAAGATATGCGTGAAAACCGAACATTAAGCGATCAAAATATGCTTTTGAGAATCACATTCAAGAGCCCCAGATATGCTTTTGAGAATCATATTCAGCAGTGCAAATCTGCTGCTGAGAATCAGTTTCGTTTGCGGGGAAGGACGGATGGTGGCCGGCGACCTGGACGCGCCTGCGGCTAATGTTTCGCAATGTTAAGAGCGCGGGCCGCTGGCCCTTCGCCTCATTGCTGCATCCATGACCTATCCCTTCGGAGCTGTCAGAGCCGAGCTTGAGAAAGCTTTTGCGCTCCCTTCTGTGCCGCCCGCCTCCGAGTCGAATCGGGTCTCCAGAGCACGCGAACTCAGTGAGTCCGACCGTGCAGTGGCTCTGTTTGAGCATCCCGACCACTGATCCGATCGTTGAATGGACCTTGGAGTGCCCGACCAGCTCACTGCTCAGGAGATCGATCGTGTGATCGAGATGGCCTGGGAAGATCGCACCCCGTTCGAAGCGATCGAATTTCAGTTCGGTTTGCCGGAGTCGGCGGTGATTGCTTTGATGCGTTCTGAGCTCAAGTCCGGTTCTTTCCGTTCCTGGCGCAAGCGAGTGACCGGCCGGCGCACCAAGCACGGGATTACCAGTCAGTCCGATCGGTTCCGCGCCACCTGTCATAAATGAGATGACAACATCCAGATCCAGCTCAACCCGCAGTGTGCTGATCACCGGTGCCTCCAGTGGTATCGGCCTGGCCACGGCCCATCAGCTGCTCGATCGAGGTTGGCGTGTCTTTGCGGCTGCCCGCCGACTTGAGGCGATGGAGCCGTTGCGCAGCCGCGGTGCTGAGGTGCTGCCGCTTGATCTGGCTGATGAAGGGTCGCGCCGGCAGCTCGCCGATGTGATCAACCGCGAGGCAGGGGCATTGGATGCCCTGGTGAACAATGCCGGCTACGGGGAAGCGGGTCCGGTGGAGACCATGCCTGTCGAGCGTGCCAGGGCGATGTTTGAGGTCAATGTTTTCGGGCTGATCGGCCTCACCCAGATGCTGCTGCCGCCCATGCGTGAACGGCGTTGTGGTCGCATCATCAATCTTTCATCGATTGCGGGCCGTTTTGTCACGCCCGGAGCCGGCTGGTACGGCGCCAGCAAGCATGCTCTTGAGGGCATCAGTGATGCTCTGCGTCTGGAGCTGCACAGCTTCGGGGTGCAGGTGGTGCTGGTGGAGCCGGGACTGATCCGCACCGGCTTCGCGTCCAACAGTGCGGCTTCCTTGCAGTGGCAGGCATTACACCCCGTCTGGGGCCTCATGATGCGTCGTGTGGGAATGGCATGGGATCAGGGTTATCGCCAGGCTTCCTCGCCGGAGCTGGTCGCCCGCACCATCGTCTCGGCTCTGGAGGCACCCAGGCCGAAGCCCCGTTACCGCTGTGGCAGTCAGTCGGAAGCACTGGTGCTGCAGCGGTTCATCCCCACCCGGCTGTGGGATGCACTGGTGCGCCAGCGCATGATCGGTTAGCGGCGTCCAGGCTCTGCAGCGCCAGCCACTGAGGCATCAATGCGCGCGGAATTGGTCTGGGTTGATAGTCACGTGGATCAACCGGTCCATGACGTAACACCGCATTCACAACGGTTGCAGCCTGATCACTGCGGACGATGGCGGCATGCGGAATTCTCGGCGGAATGCGGACCCAGGTTCGATCATTTTGCGTCAATCGGATTAACTGAAACTGGCGATTCTGAAGAATGATCAGATCCATGCTGCCACTCAAAACCATCAACTGGTCGGTTTGGTGACGATGGCAGAACAACTCGGCATGCAGGCTGGTTGTCACGTCCGCAACGAGCGTTTCATGACTGGTCAGGGGATCACTGAAAAAGGCATTTCCCGTGTCAAGGCCTCCGCATCGGATGATTTCAATTGATTGTTGATTCGCCATGATATTTGCATTGATTGTGCAAATCATCGCGACTCAATCGTTGGAGCTGATGTGTGCATGATACCCATTCAGCCTGTTGTCAGCGATTGATCATTCGCTGCTTCAGCGATTCAAACGATGGCTGGTTCCAGCATCGATGGTGACATCAGCTTGAAGCCGGCGTCCTTGATCTTCTGGTTCGAAACACGGGCATTCATGCTGCGTTCGCTGGTTGAACTGGAGTGGCTCCAGAGCACCGGAGGCAAGCCATCCTGATCGCAGATCAGGGTGGAGAGTTCTCTTCGGCTGAGCTGCATGTCGTCGACCAGGTTGTAGATGCCTGTCAGTTTCTGTTCGGATGCGAACTGCACGCCTCTGGCGATGTCGACAAGGCCGCTCCAGGCATTGATGGCATTGCCGTTCTTGGGCACCTGCTGCCCGGCGGCCTCGCGGATCATGCCCACCATGTCTCGACCGGGTCCATAGATCCCGCCCAGTCTCAGCACGCAGATCGAGGTGTCAGGGCGGTCAATGTCGATCATCAGCTCTTCAGCTGACGCAAGCATGCTGTTCACCGGCGAGCTGGAGTCCACTGATGAGTGCTCCCACGCCTCTTCTCCCTGCCGGTCTCCGTACACGCTGACGCTGCTGATGTAAGTGATGTGCAGGGGTTGCGTGCTGGTTCTGCGCCTCAGTGCGCCGGCAAGGTTGCGCATGCCTCGGGCGAACACATCGCTGTAGCCATCGTTCTGCCTGGTGGGTGCCACGCTGATCAGCAGGCCCTGCAGATCGGCAAGGAAGGAGAGGTCTGGATCTGCATCGGTGATGTCGAGCTGGCGGACGTCATCCATCAGTTGCCGCAGTTCGCGCACGTTCTCCACTGAACGAGTGGTGGCAGTCACGGCCTGACCGGCCCTTTTCATGCGCATGGCCACGGCGGTGCCGACGTATCCGCTGCCGATAACTCCGTATCTGAGGGCCATGTTCGCTGTTCGTGTCAACCCCTTTTAACGGATCTTGACCTGCCACTGTTGCAGCGACGCCGACCGTTTGGCCGTTCTGTTGGTGCGGGCTTGCTGATGATGCGCGATCCATGATTGGCTGCCCTGATTGCGATGTGCAGTGAATGGACGACGAAAACCAGATGCAGCTGGAGCGCCTGCGCACTGTTCTTGAAGTGGCCAGGCGTAACGGCAATCAGCTGTTTATCGACAACATCGAGCGTGAGATCGCAGCCCTGGAACGTGGTGAGTGTTCTCCCATCGTTGAGGAGTACCTCACGGAGGAGGAACGTTCTTGAGCTTCAGCAGTGCCACATCACCTCTGACGCATGCGCTGCTCAGGAATGTGGTGATGTTGGTGATGTTGACGGATCCCTCCTGGGCCGGTCTCGATCACTACACAGAGCTTGACCGGGTTAACGGCTGGCTGATTGAGCGCAAGCAGGGGGCCGATGGAGCTTTGAGCTGCCGCGCGTATCTGCCCTCAGGTGCGTCGTGGTTCAGCAGCAACATTCATCTGGATGTCAGGGGCGAGCTTGTGGTGCCCGCAGGACGCCGCTTTGAAGGGGATCAACAAGAGCTCGAGGCGGTGCGTGAGGCAATAGACCGCTGCAGCCGTGATTTTCTTTATCTGCCGCGTTGAACCGCGCTGATCATGAATGATCAAAGCTTGCGGACCGGCACAACGGTCATTCCCACCGGTGCCAGGGCAATCAGGGCCAGCTTCATGTGCTGAATTCCGAAGGGGATGCCCACGATCGTCACAAAACAGGCCAGGGCGGAGGTCAGATGGCCGATCGCCAGCCACCATCCCGCCACCAGAAACCAGAGAACGTTGCCGATCAACCCCAGTGATCCGGTGCCCAGATCATCGCGGCCGCGCAGCTCCCTGCGGTTCACGGCTTCCTGGCCGAAGGGCCAGAGTGAGAAACCTCCGATCACGAAGCAGGAGCGTGCCCAGGGCAGCCCCACCACCGTGATCGCGCAGATCACTCCGGCCAGCCACCAGCCAAGAGCCATCATCAGACCGCCGAGCACGATCCAGAGAATGTTGAGCAAGGAACTCAGCATGGGAGCTGCCTCGAGAATCGCGATCTCTCCACACAATGATCCGCTTTCACGCATCCGCTGGGAATCGTGTTCAATTGCACCAGTTCATCAGCAGCGATGACGGCATCACCCGTTCAGCAGTTTCTCGAGCGTCTGGGCCGTGATCCGCTCCTGCAGGTCAAGGTCCAGGCGGCGGTTACCGCCGACGAGGTGGCCCGGCTGGCCCAGGAGCTCGGTTATGTCGTCTCCGGCAGCGACCTTCTGATGTTGTCTGGCCGCAGTGCGGCTGGGGTTCGCGTCACACGGGTGGATCACCCCGGTGAATATCCAGGTCGTTACTACTGAATTCAGCTGTTGTCATGGAGGTGCATTCGGTCACAGACAACTTCGCAGGGCTCTGACAATGTCGCTGGAATTTGAGATTTCAAGTGGCAGCCAGGTTCCTCAACAATGTTCGTGTCCGCTGCAAAAAAGGCTGCGAAGACAGATTCATCGCCGTGACGGAGCAATGGGTCAATCCCGAAGGGATGCTTGATGCCTACTGGGCCAGGACAGGCGAACGCTCCTACTGCTTTGTCGGTCTCTGGGAGAGCGAGGAGAGTCTGGTGGCAGCACGGCCTCAGATGATTGAACATCTCAATTCGGTGCGCGAGTTCTTCGAGGAGCTCTCGCCGGAGCTCGGAGTCACCGACCCTGCCTCTGGTCCTGTCATCACCCACAAGCCTTGAATTGGCGACCCGGTCACACCATCGACGGCTAGTTCAACGGATCTTTTGTGACGAGCTTTCAATTCACTGGATCCTGGCAGTTATGGAAAAAAACGGTCTTTGAATCGCTTGGGTCATGGCATCAACTAATGACGAACAGAAATAGGCTCATTAGGATTAGATGCCATGCTTAAAGAAGATGATGAGTATCAATGAGGTCGCGTATGAACATGCGGGAACCAGTTATAAAGACTGTTTTATATATCCAGAATCGTTGGATAAGCCTGCCCCGATTGTGATTGTTATTCCTGATTATCATGGATTCACTCCATATGTTCAGGCAGAAGCGAGATGGTTGAGCGAGATGGGATTTGTTGGATATTGCATTGATATTTATGGTGAACAAGCGATGCCAAAGTTATCAGAGGATGCAGCGAAGAAGGTCATGCCTCTGTTCAATAATCGTGCAGAGACTCTTGCGCGCACGCACGCTGCGCTGACGCACGCCTGCTCTCTGCAAGGAGTTGATTCGACCAGATCGGGTGTGATCGGCTTTTCCAGTGGAGGCCTGTTTGCTCTTGACATGGCACGTCGGATCAAGGGCATTCGAGCTGTTGCTTCCATTTGGGGAGTCGCCCTGCCATGGGAGCTCAAGCCAGCACCGATGATTGAATCCAATGTTGACGGAGCAAGTTTGCTGCTCATTCACGGAACCAAGGATGTCTTTAATCCTATGGAGTCAAATATGAATATGATCCGAGAGCTGGATGAAGCAGGAACTGATTATCAGCTCATACTTCTGGGAGGCAAAAAGCATGCCTTCAGTTTGAAAACCGAGGATAATTTAGAGGTGATTGGCGGAGAGGAGCCTCAGGCACTTCTTTATGATGAGGTGGCTGATCAACGTGCACATCACTATCTAAAACACTTTTTTTCAGAAGCTTTTGAGAACAGTTCCAAGCAGGAATCATGAATCAGCTCTCTGGAGAGAGGGCTTTTTGCTGATCAGCAACGACAGCTGCTGGCCCTGGTCTTGGATGGGGTTTTGCGCTGCTTGGGCAACGTCCGGGAAACTGTTGTTTTCAGCTGCTGCTGGGATTGGTTGGAGTGTTGCTCCCGATCTGATGGCTTGACCCGTGATTGGCTTTTCTGAGGTTCAGGGGACGACCTCAGGGTTGCTATCACTGTCGTGATGCTGCCGCTGAAGCTTCGTCTGCTGCTTGGACGCTCGAATTGTGATGAGGGCTCCGCTGTGCACCGTGATCAGCACACACACCACCCTCAAATTTCAACATGCATGTCGCGATCGTTGTTGCGGGATCGATTGAGGCATGCAGCGCTTCTTTGCTGATGCGCTCCACCTCCATGCGTTGGTTGTTCAGACAGCAGCGAGACTCTTCGGCTCGGTCAGGCCATTGATTCGGTGGCTCAGCTGATCAAGCTGCAGATTGGGAGCCAAAGTCTGATGCTGTGCCTGTTGACGGCTATCGATTGTGATTCTGACTGATTCATTAAGTCATTCAGGTGTTCTGCAGCAGCCGGCGGATCCGCGTCAATGTGGACATACCCGACGATGCATTCCGCAATACGCCGTCGGGTTCGTCACAAGCGAACGCCCACCTCTGAACGGTCGCGCTGTGATCATGGCGAGGTGGTTTGCATTGTCGTTGCATCACATGCACCGCATCGCCTGACAAATGCACCGTGTGCATCAGTCGATGACGTAATTCATCGGGTCGTCTCCGTTGAAGCTGCTGCAAGGGGTTTGCGCCCGGCCGCCGGGAAGCATCGTTTCTGGAATCAACCCATCCTTGAAGCCCTGACAGAGTTCAGCCGGTGGTCTGCTGTCTACCCAGTCCTGGAAGTCGAAATCACTCCATGCCATCAGTTGTGCCATCAACAGAATTTCCTGCATGCCGACTCCGCTCTCACTCCATTGCTAGCCAGCTGAGCCTGTTGATGGCTTGTTCTGATCGCAAGCTGGCGCGGCCGTGATCAAGGCTGTTTGCTGTGGCGCAGGCTTGCGTATTGCTTACCGGGCCAGAAGAACAGTTTGAAGTTTGGATAAATCGCCAGGATGCCAAGGGTGATGATCAGTGACTGCATGCCAACAAAGGGAAACACCTCATACCCAGGCATCAGGCTGCTCACCACGGAAATGTAGAGCCAGTTTTTCTTTAAGCGTGGCCCCAGATCTCTCCATCGTCTCCAGGTGATCGGCAGCAAGAGAAAGATGTACAGAATCTCAGCCAGCAGCCACACTCTGACGGCGTGATCTGAACTCCATTGTGTAATTGCTGTCGATAACTCCTCGTAAGAGCTGCTGAAGTAACCTCTGAAAATCAAGGCAAAACAAACGAAGAAAATCAGTCCGCCAATGAATGACCTGAAGATGGCGCTACCCCAGTAATCAATGCGACCCATCTCTCCATCAAAAGAGAAGAAAGAAGGCTTTTCTTTGGTCATATCAATCAGACCTCAGCTGAATGAACGCTACCTGATTTGACGCTGAAAAGCGCAGCTTCGCTTTGCTCGATCATTGTTTGTTTTTGTCGTTCAGGCAGATGTTGCGCGAAGCCGCAGCGGCGGCCTGCAACAGCTCGGCATGGAAAGGTTTCCCGGCTTGCCCTGACAAGACTGCAGTACACGCATTTCATGCATCTGCATCATGTCTGGAGTGCTGAGCGAAACAGCGCCCATCAGTGTGACGGCGGCGCCGGCCAGGTCTGACTGGAAAGCCATCAAGGAGATTGCGTTGGAGATGTATCCGGTGTAATCACCCTCCGCATGTTCACGGCTCTCGTTGACCGGATGCAGTATCGCCTGTGACTTTGCTCATAGAGCAGGATCGAGTTCACTGGGAATGAGATTCCGCATGCAGTCTCGATAATCAAAGTATTGCTAGTTGGTGAGTTGCTGTCTGGAAGCGGCTGTTCAGGCACAACGCAAACGCACGGAACCTGGGAGATTACAAACAGGTTGTGAGAAGCTTTATCCGGTTAGGTGATGATTCAGGCCGTTGTCATGATTACTGAACAGATTTTCTGCCAACGAGAGAAGATCAATCCAAGGTGTTCGTCGCTCAGCTGCAAATAGCTGGCAACTGACAGGAAAAGATCAAAGCAGCAGTTAAGGACAAGGTTGTCGCTTCCATAGCCTGAAAAGCAGGGTTCAGCATCTCCACAGATGATATCAGTAGGGCTCAATCAATCCGAAGTTTCTGATCAATAGCTTGATGGTGGCGCAGGTGGAGCTCCTGCACTGTGCGGAATATCTGTATTTTATTGCCGTATGAATCCTTAGACGTTTGTCAGGATTTTGACGATTTTAAAATATATGCTACACGAAAAGATGGAAGGCAGATGGCTCCAGTGTAGGCGGCAGCTTAAACACTCAAATTCACTTCAATAGAAGAGGCTGTTTATTTTTTGATTGCCTCATTATTTGCATGGATTCAAATACAATGCCTGGCGTGGCTGGGCCCAGTTGGCCGCAAGTCGATCGAACCAAACGCCTATTGATGTCTGCGGTCAATTGGTGAACCCAGGCGATCTTCCTTCAGCGGCAGCCATCGATCTCGACACCCAGGCATGAGTGTCGACACAGATGCATGACTGGCTTTTGCTGCAGCCAGAGCTGCCTTAAGCCAGGGCTAGGGCCTTCTTGTTTTCGTCTTGCACGCTTGTTTCCACAACAAACGCAGTTTGAGTGCTGGACAGTGATCTGAGCAGCAGGGCGAAATGAGTTGCCGAATAGTTGCCGAGTGACACCATCCATAGTGCCCGTTTCGGTTTTGGGGCTTCTGGTGCGCGAAACCCTCGCTAAATTCCCAGTGTTCGGCCAGTAGCGCGGTCGTTCTGTGGAGAGCACCGGTAGCTCAGGTCCGCAATTCTACGATCACAAAAACCATGTAATCCCTTTTGTGCCATGGCTTTTGGGGCTTTTTGTGATGAGTGAAAGTGCAACAGCGTTGCTGATCGCCAAGGTCGAGCAACTGACTGCTGATGTTCAGACCCTGCTCCAGCGGGTGCCGAGTCATGAACGCAAATGGATCAGCCCCACTGAGCTGGCACAACGTGCGAACGTCTCGGTTCGCACGGTCCAGAACTGGCGCGAGTCAGGTGTGATCAAACCCGAGAACTTCCGCCCTGGTGGTCGCAGTTTCGAGTTTCACGTTCGTGCCTTGGATGACATCGATGCGAGGCGGGGCTGATGCCGGAGCGATTCAAGATCACGTCTCCGCTGATGAAGACACCACCAAACGGGAAACGGGTTTGCCGTCCGTACAAGTGGGGCAATCGCATCACCGTCGCAGAAGCGGGCAGCAATCAGGCCGCTTGCGATTGGTTCCTGGAGCACCAATGCACTGAAGAGTTTCGCGCTGCTGCCCGCAGAGAACTGAAGGGTCTGGATCTCGGTTGCTACTGCGACCTGGATCAGCCCTGCCACGCCGACATCCTCCTCAAAATCGCCAACAGCTAATGACTCACCTATCTGCATTCAGCGAGTTTGCTGGCCTTCCCCCAATCTCCGAATCTGACCGAAAGGCCTTTGAGGCGTTTTTGGATCAGGTTGAAAAACCCCTCACAGCCAAAGACCCCCTGGTGGATACCGCTTCTGGAACATCCAGACACGTGTTCTGGACCCTGCTGCTGGACAAGTCTGCTGGCCAATAAAAAAGCGGGGCACCACACCCCGCTTCGGTTTATTAACCACGCCCCCACCTTATTCGGGGGTGTGGCTTTCAAGCAGCTCTAGTTGTCCTTCGGAAAGTTTTGAGCGGTGGATCCAACCGTTCACCTGCGTGCCCCAGGCGTCCTCTTTGAAAGCCCCACCGTCCTTTGTCCAGAGCTCAGGGATCAGACGGAAACCAAAGAAGTGTGCTGGAACTCGATTTTCACCCTTGCCGCTGCGCTTGCGGTGCAGGTGGGGAACGATCTGCTTCAGACGGTTTTTGAAGTTCTGCAGAGCGAGCGCATTCCGCTGGCCATACATCTCGATGAACGTCGAGTAGCACTGGTAGATCTCCAATTCGTCGGGCACCTCATCTGCAGGTGCTGGTTCCAGGCATTGATCAACCCAAGCGTGCAGCGTGTCCATCTGAGCGGTGATGTCCTTCGCTGTCCGCTGCAGTTCGGGGTGCTGTTTCGCCAACACTGCTGCGACATCAGCAGCGGGCATGGCGAGTGCCCAGCCGATCAGTTGCCCGAGCTCTGCTTCCAGGCGGTCTTCCCAGATGTCGGCCTGAGTGGGATCAGTGGGGATCAGATCGGAGGGCAGTCTGGTGTCGAGTGTTCGCACCACCAGAACCCGACGCTTGAAACCAGTGTTCGCATCCTTCAGGTGAGGGAGCTGCGTGCTGGCCAGGGTGATCCGGCCTCTGAAGGTGAAGGCGATGGTGCCCTTGCTGAAGATGTCCCGAGCGGTCAGCACCTGGCCGTAATCCGCAAAGGGATAGAGGCAACCCGCATCCTCCTGTCGCCCTTGCAGATCGGGGAATGTGATGAGGTGGCTCTTGGCAGCGTGCTGGGCTCGTTTCTCAGGATTGTTCAGCTGATTGAAGTTCGTCAGGCTTGAGACGAGCTCCATGGGGAACATCTTTTGCAGCAGGCGCAATGCAACACCCTTGCCGCTGCCGGACTCACCCAGCACGAACAGAAAGATCCGACAGTGGTAGGTCGGATCAGCGTGATACGCGAACAGCGCTCGCCACACCTCCAGCAGCTGTAGGCCGAATGATGTGCGGATGAACTCTTTCGTCCATGGTGGGCACTCATCACACGGCACATAGTCGTGATCGATGCCGAAGGTGAGCCTGTAATTCTTGTCGTGCGGGCGCTGATGCCAGGTGTCGCCAATCTTCAGCAGCGTGCAGTTTTTGAATGCAATGGCCGTGGCGGGCGTGAAGGTTTTCGCATCGACGTAAGCCTGTGTGCCGACCCACTGGCAACAGCGAGTGACCATCGGCGTGGTGCCAAATTTTTTGCTCTTCACCATGACCACCTCGCCGCCCTGCTGCTTTGGTTTCCAGGTGTAGATGCGACTAAGCAGCTTGCTGATCTCCTGTTTCAGCAAGGTTTCTGAGTAGGGCACGTAATAGCCCTGCTGTGGGTCGTACTTGCGGAGAACACCGTTGAGATAGATCAGGTGTGAGCCTTCCGACTGCAGCTTGAGCTCAAACGCTTGCTGAACCTTGAGCTCAGCGGTTTCCTCTTCACCCATTTCAAAATCGAATTTGTGATCCCAGCGGGCTTGTGCTTCAGCAACCGCTTTGGCGGTGGCCGCTTTGGCTTCAGGGCTGGCTTTGAAGCCTTTGAGGTGTTCGTGCCAGACGCAACCCGATGCCTGTGCTGCTGTCTGCAGCCAGGCCATGGGATTGCTGGTCATGCCGTCGAAGCTGCCCCACTTCGCGTGGCAAACCCCATCCTCGTAACCGTGATCAGGGTCAGTGTTGCCAGCAGACCACTCATCCCACTCGCCAACGTCAAGGCCAAGTGCTTCGCAGGCCATTCCGGTTTTGAGCCACCAGTCGTAGCCGCTGACTCCAACCTCATTGAGGGTTTTTGAGTCAGGTGTGGCAGTGATGTGCTGGAGCAGTTCGCGGGCTTCTGTTGTTTGCTGCGACTGCTCAGCAGGGTCTAGTCCTTCGCGGGGCGTCCATTCGCTGGTTTTCTGTTCGTAGGCCGGAAGGATGGAATCGAGCTCCGCGACTGAATAGAAAGTGCCGGTCTGCTCGACGATCCGGCAGCGCTTCTTTGTGACCGGGTGTAATGACCCTGCTGCACGCATGACGCGGGCGGCATTGTGCAGGCTGGTGTCGATGCCGAAGGCTGGGTGGGCCTTAACGGCCTGGATCAGCCGCAGCATCAGTGCCTTGTGAGCTGCTGGGGACTGGCGGCTGGAGTATGTCCAGTAGAAGTGGAATCCACGCTGCCCGGTCTCCACTGTGAATGTGGCTTCTGGCATCCCCACTGCCTGCAAGATCCGCTTTGCTTCAGCGAGTTCGATGCCGCCATCACAGTCGGCCATCAGTGCTGGGCATCGTGCGATGTGGGAATCCTTGGCACCGAAGATCCTTTTACCTTCGATGTCCTGCCACTCAGGAACCCAGATCAGGGTGGCGGGATTTTCATCCCAATCAGCAGGCTGCGGCAGTGGTCTGCCGGGGATGAATCCGAAGCCGTGATCCTGGATGAATTGGATGGCGACATCTGGATTGGATGGCCTGAGCTTCTGGTGACTGCAGGATCCCTGTTTCCAGTTCACTAGAACAAGCTCTTCGTGATCACCAATGCCGAGCAATTCCAGCTGCTTGTTGAACTCGTCGGTGATCAGAGGCTGATTAAGCATCTGATCAAGTTCAGCAGCAGAGGGGATGGTGATCTGAGGTTTTGCTGTATCTGCCAACATGAAATCTGGTGGGGTGGTTAAAGCGAGCGGGGGCCTGTAGTTAGGCCCCAGTTGTGCGAACTACTGCCGGATGAACAGCTCGTGGCTGGCCCTGGAAACTGCAACGTAGGTCAAACGATTTAGATCGGTGCTTTTCTTGCAGCAGTCAAGATCGAGCATGTCAACGAAAACCGTTCTGTATGTGCTGCCTTGAGATTTGTGGACGGTCATGCAGTAACCAGGTTCAACAGGACTGAAGAACTCCGCTGCCTCGTAATACTTGCGCCAGTGGTAGCGCCTGGAATCCTCAAGATCTGCATTCCACTTGCCTTTTGGGTCATTTTTCTGCTTTTGCAGCGCCAAAGCTTTGTCTTTGCGGCGTTTTTTCACTCGCTCCATCAGATCTTGATCAGCAGGATGCAGGGCCAGGAATTCAATATCCTTGCTGATGTCATATTCGTTTTTGATTTGAGGCATGAAACCTTGAATTTCGTAACCCCTAACTCTCTCCCCGTCGAAGTCATGGACAGTGCTGCGGGTCTGCAGAACTGTGATCTCAGTTGCACTGCCGCAGAGCAATACCTCATCGAGAGGGCACATGATTGCGTCAGTTGAAAGAAGTCTTTCACCCGGTTGAAAGGGTTCAGCACCTGGCCCATAAAGGTGATCACGCGCCATTGTGTTCAGCTTGTTGACGGTGGCATTTCGATAGGCCAAACACTGCACGTCATATTCACCACGACCACCGCTGTCCTGTTTTTTCAGGTAATCAAGCCAGCTGCTGATCCATTCAGAGGAATGCAGCACTGCCACGCTGGATTCGGTGCCATCGCCAGGATCACTGACCATTGCCGGCCGACCTGAGAGACCGTGTTGACGTACAGCGGTCGCCAGGCTGAGGACTGGCCCGGAATGCCTCACCACATTTTCGAGCTTGACGCGAACATCCCAAAGGTCAGCAGGCCACGGGCTCTCTGCATCGCCTGGATTGAAGATTGAGCTGGTCCCTTTTACGGGATAGAGCTGCCGGGGATCACCGATTCCAATCAGAACAATTTGAGCATGTTTGCGTGGATAGTCCTTGTCTTCAGTTCGCTTGCACAGTCGTTCCACCAGCAGCTCCAGATCCGAATCGGGGATCATGCTGAGCTCGTCTAGGAACACAACCCGCAGATCGGGATCGGTGTAGGGCAGATCGCTTGGCTTGACTACAAAATCACGGTTGCCTTGGTTGTCGTAGATCTTTTTCTTGCCGAGAAACTTGGTGAGTGTGGTGACTTCCAGGTGCTTACAGCCGTTGTCTTCGAGCTTGTTTCGGAGCTCGTTTGCTGCTTTGTGGGTGGGTGCGATGCACTCGATAGCAGTGCGGGGATTTTTGAAGTACCACTCACACCACCTCACGATTG
Organism: Synechococcus sp. BIOS-E4-1; assembly: GCF_014279995.1. Lineage (NCBI taxonomy): Bacteria > Bacillati > Cyanobacteriota > Cyanophyceae > Synechococcales > Synechococcaceae > Synechococcus > Synechococcus sp. BIOS-E4-1. Next base: position 1,165,300 of record NZ_CP047935.1, read on the forward strand.
CAGCAGTGACAGTGCTTTTGCCGGTGCCTGAATAACCCGAGATGTTTGCAGCCAAAACGGAAGTGTCTTTGCCGGGTTCGTGTGATGACTTGGCCTGCTGGATCAGCCTGACGACTGAAGCAAAACCAGCATGTTGCTCGTCATTTAGGTGATCAGCGGAGCAAACACCGCTGGATCGGAAGGTGTGGGAACGCATTTCAGGTTGATCGGGTGTGCAGGATTTATCGGCTTGCGCGGCAAGGGACTTCACAACGGCAGGGGCGTGCCACAGGAATCCAGCATTCGGCGAGGATCCCTTCGCAATGAAGTGAATGCCGGGATGAAATAACGGAGGTTTGGATCTTCGGAGCTTGTCAATCGACTGCCGAGACATGCTCAGATAACGGCATAGTTCTGCCGTTGGAATCCATCCAGCCGTATTCACCCCACCCGACCTTTCGGCCAGTTTGATGAAAGACATTGGTTGTGGTGCTTGTGGTTAAAGGAGCAAGTCGCAGTGAACCCAGGTTCAGCTGCTCGAAGAATTACCGTCTGTCTTGCGAACTTCGTGTTTTCACTATAGCGACACTTTTTTTTTGGTTTTAACAACCTCAGCTCTTCATCAATTCTTGGCAAGTGCGGAGGGCACGATCTACCAGCAGCCAATCGATGTCTGGGCCGCCAATTTCGCGAACATTCGGGAAACAGGTGCGATGTTGCACCAACCTGGCCACTGAGCTGTCGAGCATGGTGAGTGCTGCCTGCACTTCTGCAATCAGTGCTGATTCTTGCTGCTGCGCTTCCTGCTGAACCTGCTTTTGCACAGTGCTGACCAGGGATGCACCGCTCATGAATGCTGCTGCTGCGTCGGGCCAAGTCTATCCGAGCACAAACGAATGTATGCGCTTGATTTGTATTGTGAAAACCTAAGTGGCTGATTGTGCTACAAAACAAAGCTTGATTGATAGATAGCGCCAGGGCAGCAATCGGTGCTCCTTTTTGTGGTCCCATACCTTGAGCTGGGGGTACCACACTTGGTCCCATACCTTGGACCTGCCGAGATCCCTTCTGCTGCAGTCGGGTACCAGGGTCCCACACCTTTTTTGGGTTTATTGCATCTCTTTTCCTCTCGCTCTACCCCCTTACCCCTCTCAACTCACCTCAATCTCCCTCAAGCATTAAGTGGGAAAAAAGTATGGAAGGTATGGGACCCCCTCACAAAACGCAGTCGTGGACACTGCTGAAGGGTCCCATACCTTGCTGCTCAAGGTGTGGTACCAGGTGTGGGACCTACTCCCCAAGGTGTGGGACCTACGCGCCTGCGGCGCAAAATAGCCCCGCCGCTGACGCTGGATGCAATCTGCTGGAGTTAGTGATGCTTACTCGGGGCAAATTGAAGCTGCCGGTCATGGTGACTTTTAAGGCATTAAAGTGTTGCTATGGGGAATACAATCCGACGCCGAAAGGATGACAGCAGCTCTTACGGGGTGAAAGAAGATCTGAAAGAACGTCGGAGGCAGGTGTTCAGCCATAGGTGCTGTGGTTTATCCATCCGTGGCATTGCAGAGGTGATGGATCTCAGCAAAACCCAGGTGCAGAAGGATCTGAACTGGGCATACAAGGAGTGGGGCGATCAGCCTGACAACACTCGCGAAGCAATCCAGGCCGAGCTGGTGGAGGTTCTTCGCCGGGCCGTTGCGCTGACGATGGCCGATGCCGAACGCCAGAGCCGTGAGGGTGTTTCCATCACCACCACCGATGGCGAAGGCAACGTCATCCAGCGCCAAACGAAAAAGCAGATCGATCCCCGCACCGTTGCTGAGCTCGGGAGGACGGCTCAGAGGTTTGCGCGGATGATCGGCGTCGATGCAGGCATTGATGGTGGTGGTCCCACCGCAGCGGTCCAGGTCGTGCTGCCAGCCCCCGCAGATCCATCGGCATTCATGGCAGCAGCAGAGCCGGTCAATGTCACTGCAGAGGCAGATGAGGTGCAGCTGGAGGCATCAGAGAGCATCAGCCCTCAATAACGCTCATCACCTCACTGCCGGCCACATCCAGATACTCACCCAATCCCTCCAGAGATTTATGGCCAGTTACTTTCTGGATCGCTTTGAGGCTGCAGCCACGACGCAACGCATTTGTGGCCAGTGATCTCCTAAACGAGTGTGTCGATGCTCCAGGAATCGCCAACCCGGCCAGGGTGGAACGTAGCGCCAGGTCCGCTGCCTGCCGGGTCATGGTCTCTTTCATCGATGACCGTGCTGGAAACAGGTAGTCCCCTGGCTTGGGATCACGACCATGGGCCTTTCGCCATGCTTCGCGATAGCGATTGAGCTCCACCGCCAAACGCTGGCCAACGTCAACCTGTTTGGTGCGATTGGTTTTGGTGGTTCTCCGTTTGAACGTAACCATGCCGCCGTCTACAGCCCGCCACTGCAGGCTCAGCGCTTCGCTAACCCGCGCTGCTGTCCATCGCTGGATCGCCCACAAAGCGCGGTGGTTCGCTGCTGGGGCGGCATTCAGCAGCTGATCGAGCTGTTCTTCCGTCAAAACCGCTGCTTTGCCGTTGCCGTCAACTTTCATGGTGACTTGCTGTTCTTAAGGATTGACAAGTGGCCAGTAATTACTGGCATTTCAGGGGCTCTCAAAACCAAACCAAAACGACAAGTGAGACGTTCGGGCACAAAGATCCCGCTGATGCTGGTGAGCGATCAGCGGATGAGACTGTTAGGGGTTGAGTTTGAGTGGTGGACTGGCTTTTGGATGAGACAAAATCTCATCGCTTGGCGCTGGAGTCCTTTTGGTTTGCGAGCCGGACGGCCTGAACCTGTTCGGCCAGCTCATCAGGATCCGGTGGTGGAACACTCGTGATGGATCCTGTGGACTTGAGCGTTTCGCGAAGCTCGCGGCCCAGACGCGCAACGGCTTTCCAGTCACCGTCAAGGTGAGCACTGGCCAGGGCCTGAGCCGTGATGATCTGAGCCATTGCGGCCAGATCACTGCCGGATGGCCGACCGCTAATCCCTTGCTGGCCTCTGATCTCGCCAGCTTCGCGAGCGAGCCGGTAGGCCTGAGCTCTGCTGTATCCGAATTGCCTCTGCATGGAAGCCACCACCACCGAAGTGGGAGCGGCCAGGTCCATGAGCTGACAAGCGGCCTCAATGGCCGCCTGTTTCTCAGCGCTTGTTTTGGTGCCGCCTGCCATCAGACCACCGCGAAAGTCCAGACCGTGCCGTTGCCCTTGGCGTTGGCCGTGTAATGGATCAGCCGATACTCGGCCACGCGCCACTCGGCAATGCAAGCGATCGCTGCAGCCAAGTGATTCTCAGGAGTGGTCAGGCTGTAGTCACTGGCCACGTTGGTCTGATCACCCGTGCCGAGATCCATGGCACGAAAGCGCGAGCCATGGTCATCGGTCGGTTGCACATATGTGGTCTCAATGACGGTTGTCAGAATCCGCGGCACTGCGCGGTTGTGAAAATCCATGACCTGGCGAGCGTCAGCCGCCGAGTAGCGGCCAACGGTCGGAGCGAGAGCGCTTGCTGTCATCTCAGGCAGCCTCCACATAGATGACGTAACCGCTCTGCAGAGTCGCCGCGTTGCTGACGCCACGCTCTGTCATGAGCTTGTGGCGAGCTTGCGCGACTACCTCAATATCACCGATTGAGAGAACCTCAATATCTGCGAATCCGCGAAAGCGCACGTGATACCGCTCCACGATTGCAGTGGAAAAAAGTGTCATTGACTTGTGGGAAATAAAATTAAATAGCCAGAGGCAGATGGTTAGCCTGCCATGACGTAATCATAACACTTAGGGAGGCATACCAGGGGGCGCAGTGTCAATTTATTGAGTGGATTTGGTACCCGAGACTTACAGATAGTGATTTCTAGTTTTTAACACTCAGGTTCAATTGTGCTAGTTATCAATTAACTCCAATTGTGCTAACAATTGGCGGGGGCAGGGGTCGAATCTGCTGAAAACCCCAAAAGCAGCCTCCATCTGCATTTTTACCGCAAAATACCTCTTACAATGCGGTAAAAGCATCACCCCGTGCAGGAATATAAGCCCACAAGACTCACCTCAATCCGTCTGCCGGAATCACTCCATCGCAAGGCAAAAGCAGAGGCCGCAAACCAAGGAATCAGCCTGTCGAAGCTGATCACACAAAGCATCGAGCGCATGGTGAACTGATGGAGTTGCAGAGCCCCAATCCATTCCAGGAATTACTGCTCAAGGCACCACTCGATGAGCACCTGTTCTGCGGAACTGGCAAAGCAGTGGGCAAGAGTGCTGGCATCAAATTCCTCGTGGCCAGAGACGCCACGATGCTCGGACAGGATTACGCCTGTTTGATCATCAGAAGCAGCTTTCAAGCGCTGCTAGAGATCCAGGCAGACCTGCTGAAATACCTCAGCGCAGTGTTTCCAGGCACGCGATATTCCACTGCTGATATGACCTTTCGGATCGGCGGCAAGGATGCGCCATACGGCTCGATCGAATTGGCATACAGCGCAGCTAGCCCCATGGAGCAGGTCCGGGCCATGACCCGCCTGCAGGGCCGATCGAAGTCCACGATCATCGTTGATGAGGCCGGTGCCACGCCAACCATCCTGGAGTTCACGGATGAGCTTGCGGGCGTTTTGCGGGGCGCGCCAACAGTCCCGCGGCGAATGATCATGCTGGCCAACCCCGGCGGCCCAGCCCACAGCGAGCTGAAAGCACGGTTCATTGATCCGCTGCCGTTCCCCCTGGAACACATGCGCCCGCAGCGGTTTTACAGCGATCACTACCAGCGTTACTGCATCTCACTGACGGCAAACGCCAGCGTCAACCCGCACATCGATTGGGATCGCTACCGCAAAGAGATCGAGTTGATGGCGCACGGCGACCCCGACGTGCTGGAGGCTCTGCTGCACGGACGCTGGGGTGATCTCGCTGGCGGCAGTGCATTCGGCCCGGTCTGGTCTCCCCGCCGCTGCAGACACGAGATCCCTGCTGAATACGACCTTTCAGGCCACCAGCCCGCGCCATTTGTGGTTTGCGACTGGGGAATGTCGGCACCCTCGGCGTTCTATCTGGTGGTGCCGCGTCCCCCTGGCCTGGAGACACCAAAAGGCTCGATTCATTTTGCCGATGAGCTCTACACGTGTGCCCGAGATCGCAGCGGCAGACAGTGGTCCCGAGGATCCATGCTCACCAATCAGGAGCAAGCCGAAGCCGTGCGGGAATGGCTGGAGCGCTGGGGCCTCGCACCTCGCTCCACGCGAATCCTTGCTGATGACGCGATCTTCGCTCGCAATGGCAGCCCGAACGGGTCTGTTGCCGGAGACTTTCGAACAGCAGGTGTGCCGATGAGCCCTGTGGGCAAAAACACGGCAACGATGGAGGCTGGCCTGGGAGCTCTCAAGTCCCGTCTTGCTTCCACCCGCAAGAACTACGACGCACCCTGGCTGACCTGGAGCACCCGCTGTGCTGCATGGGAAAACACGGTCCCATCACTGAGCAGAGATCCAAACAATGTGGAGCGGATTGCACCAGGTCAGGTTGATCACGCTGCTGATGCTGGCCGCTACGCGGTGGTGTGGGCTAATGCCAAATGGCGGACGGGCAGAACCAACGTCCGGGTGTGGTGATATCGGTGCGGAGCCGAAGCTGTGACAGACGTACCAGCAACAGCTGCAAATCACTAATGCTCATGCGCTATGCGCTGAGCCGTTGTCAACTTTTTAACCGCTGTAGCCATTCCACCTGCGAAAGTAATGACTAAGGCCGTCATCACAGTTGCAAAATATTGGAATCAGAAAAATACATCTAATACATTGCATACAAGATTTCCACCACACTTTGATCTTGGCTTTGTGGTGAAGTTTGAATATCCAGAGCCTTGTACTAACGAATCACTGGAATTCAATTTCCCTGTTGCACATTGAATTCTGCTACCGATACAGGGCTTCACCGTGTCTGAAGGCATGGAGTTGGTTCCACCTTCCGGAATCACAGTCGCTGCGGGGATTGGAGGTGTTGTCGTTCTGGAGGGTTGGACAGGTTGGGTTGTAGAGGCTTCGATCACTCGGCCCGTCCCACTTTGCAGTGGGTCGGTGTATGTGGGTTTGGTTGCGCCAAGGACATTCGCGCAGCTCTCAACCACCAGATCCTCGAAGCCAGTGCCTGGAACTTCCCAGGCGCGCCACTTAGACCAGCGGAGCTTGCTGATCTTGGTGTTACTGCAATCAACCGCCACCTCTGTGATGCCACTGCAGCCTGATGCTTTGACGCTGCGAACACCTGATGGAGATTTACCCCAGCTCTTCCAGTCGTAGGTGCAGTTGCCGAGCAGTCGGTAACGCTTGCGGCGTTCCTCTTCGCTCTTAAGGCGTGCAATGCGGGCAGCTTCTGCACGTCGATCAGCGGCCAGGCGTTCTGCCTCTGCACGTCTTGCGGCGGCAATCTCCTCGGCTCGGCGGCGTTGTTGGATCTGTTCTCGGATCCGGCGCTTCTCTGCTGAATCAGGAGCTGTATAGGTGGTGCCGACTGGCATTGTGCTGCCTGAGCTGGAACCGCTGAAGCCAGGAAGATCGGGCCAACTGGCACCACCAGAACGCAACGGGCGAATGCCAAGCACTGGAGCCCTTGCAACTCGCACCATGCTTCCAGCAACCAGCATCCTGGAGAGTGGAACGCCAGGGTTGTAGTCCTTCAGTTGTTGCAGGGTGATGCCATGGTCCCTGACGAATGAAGACAGGGACTGAGCAGCTTTGATCTCAACCACATCCTTTCGGGGTGGTGGTGAACTCAACGGAGCTGTTGTGCGGAGTGATCCAGGAACAAATCGAGAAGAGTCAGCAACATCACCACGACTGGCTTCAGGCAAAACCACCCAGCTGCCCTCCCTAAGCAGGGCACCGGCTGGTCGTTCATTCAGCTCTGAAAGCTCTTTCAAAGAGAGATCAAGCTCTCTTGCAATCACATTGAGATCGCTGTCTGCAGCAAGCTCAACCCAGATCACTGAGGTGACATTGGGCAACGTAGAAAAGAGCTGTTGAGGGCTGTAGTCATCGCTATCGGCGATCACCCTCGGCTGTAGTCGGCTGCTGCGACGCCGTACCGCCACTCCGCTGCTGCATTCCAGCTGTGTGAGCGCACCAGTTCGGCATGCCTGCTTGAAGGCTGGGACGTCAATGGGGCGGGCCTGTTCCTCAGTATCAAGCTGACGCCGCTGGCGTGGCGTGATGACGCCATTTCGTTCCAGGGACTCCAGCGATCGATCGAAGGTGAGTGGAGGTGGAGCCGGCTTGAGCTCAGGAGGGGTTACTTCCCCCAGTAATGCAGGAATATCAGCAAGTGCTGGTGTCGTGCCAAGCAATGCGGCGGCAGCAGTAACGGCGGCAATTCGCTTCATGAGACCGGGATTGATCGGTTCGTGAGTTGCCGCGTCGTCTCACTCTCGACGCAGGAGGGGACATTAGCCGAAAGGGTTGGTGCCCCCAGGAGTGAGCTGGGGGCTGCATTGGACCAATACGCCAATACCTTCCTGCAGAGCTGGTTTTGGCGCATCACCCGATCGGGTGAATACCCCCAATTAAGAGCCCGCCTAAGGAGCTCATTTGGGGGATGTGCCCTAATTCAAATCGACGGAAAGTAGTGCTGGAGGACTTCCATGACTGAAGGCATCGTCTACGTACTCACCAATCCGGCAATGCCGAAGATGGTGAAAATTGGCCGGACAGGGCGTGACATCGATGAACGGCTGAGCCAGCTGTATTCGACAGGTGTGCCACTGCCGTTTGAGTGCGCTTATGCCGCCAGGGTGGCGGACATGGACAAGGTGGAGAAGGCTTTCCACAACGCTTTCGGGCCTTACCGGGTCAATCCCAAACGCGAGTTTTTCAGCATTGATCCTGAACAGGCAATCGGTCTGTTGGACCTGATGAAGTTGGAGGACATGACTCCAGCCGTTCAGGAAGAGGCATCACTGGTTGATGTTGAGGCGAAGGCAGCTGTCGAGAAATTCAAAAAGTCCAGGCGACCAAACCTCAGATTTTCAAAGCTTGGAATTCCTGTAGGTGCAACGCTGCAATTCACTGAAGGCGATCAGACATGCCAAGTGGTCTCCAGAAAGCACGTTGAGTACGACGGCAAGCAATGGTCGATGACTGGTCTTGCCCATCACCTGACAGGACTCTCACGAGCATTACGAGGTTCCTCTTATTTCAGGTACGAAGGCGAACTGCTTAGTGACTTGTACGAAGAGGCATACGCGGAGGAGGACTGATGAACGCCGCTGCCATTCAACGTCTGGTGCCAAAACTGTTCAGGGTCATCGCTGAACTTGAAGCGGCAGCACCTGGCAGGCACTTCACGCCTGATGGGCATCTGATTGGAAGCATCGGTGAAGTCATCGCGGCAGAACGCTACGGGCTGACTCTGACCACTGCCAGCACAAAGGGAATCGACGCGCACGACGCCCAAGGGCGAGCCGTTGAAATCAAGTGCACCGGCAAAAACAAAGGCGTTGCCCTGCGTGGTTATGAACCATCTGCAGAACGCTTTATCGCGTTGCAAATCAACCGCGATGGTTCTGCCGTTGAGGTCTACGACGGTCCTGCTGCACCTGTCTGGACTGCAGTCGCGCACAAGGCAATGCCAGACAACGGACAACGGACCATCAGCCTCAACAAGCTGCGCCAACTGCAAGATGGAAAGCAATGACAGAAAGAGTGCCGTCATCGACTCATGGGAAATGACACTTTCCCTCGGATGGGGGATGCGAGTTAAGCGCGTCATTGTGCAAACTCAAAAAATGAAAACCATCAATCCAATTACTGCGTTCGTATTATCAATATGCGCACTTCCTGCCGCAGCAACTTTAGAAAAGGCTGCATCGCTTCTAGCCCAAGAAAAAATTGTAAGGAACGAAGCACAATATGCATTGGAAGTTAACGGTGATACAGATTCTGCTTGCCATTTGTACAGAAAGGCTTATCAGCTTGGAGGCGATGCATACAAAGCATATCCATCCGAATCAACAGCAACTATTCAGTATAAATCAGTATTTACACTAAAAAAATATTGCAATCAACTATACCCAGAATTTCAAAATGACTATCCATTGCCCGAGCGATGAACAAGTGAAAGAACACACCAAGAGCAAGTTCGATTTGATATTCCTTGAATCAGACGGATCGCTAAGGATCGAAACAGTTGATGCGGTTGACAAAGCAGCCGCAAGACAGATGGCTGGCAAGGCAGTTCAAAAAGTGAAAGCGGTTGTTTTCAGCGATCAGAACTCAGAGGATTAATCATGATGCTTGCAGCCCTTGCTTCAGTGCTGATAAGCAGCTGCTATGACGGCGACACCTGCCGCAGCAATTCCGGCGAAAAGATCAGGCTTGCTTGTATCGACACGCCAGAACTGCGCGGCAAACGTGCCAACCCTGTTCCTGCCAAGGCAGCACGGGACTATCTACGCAGGCTTGTCGTTGGACGTGACGTAGGCATCAGACGTATTACCAAAGACCGTTATGGGCGCACGGTGGCTGAGCTGTTTGTCGATGGCTCAAACGTGCAACAGCAACTGGTCGCTGCTGGCCATGCAGACATCTATTGGAAGTACGCGCATCAGTGCGGGTGGACGCGCTGATGCAGAACAAGCACTACTGCCTCCAATGGAAAGATCCAGCTGACTTTTCCAAGGGAACCATCTGGACCTACATGGAAACCGCTGCTTATGAGCACGCAGGAATTCCACGGTCAGAAGACGGAATGAGTCGCTTTCAAAAAATGGGTGGGCACCAGCCAACGGTGTGCATGCGCGGCACAAAGTGGGAAGCAACTTGGGAAGACGGCACAACATTCACGATTCGTTCCAGCCCACAAGCAACCAAGCCGGTGATGGTGTCCATCGCATTGCGTTGGACAAATCCACCCAAACAGCTCAAGCGTGATGGTGGGCAACCATTCGCAGTAGAGACCCTGAAAACGACCACAGATGCATACGTGTATCTAGTTCGGCTTCTTACTTTTGAGCCAACAGCAAGCGGGGCGAGCTATTTCAAAATCGGGAAAGCAGTTTCAATCCCAAACAGGATCAAGCAGTTTGGTCCTTGCGAACTGATTGCCCATGAAGTCCATACAGACCCAGGATCAGCCTTAAAGCGTGAAACGGCACTACACAGTCAGTTCAAACAATTCAGGCGTCCAGACACTGAGATATTCCTAATGACTCAGCAGGAGCTGAATCAGGTTGTCACTGCAATGAATCCAGCCAAAGCCTGAACACTGCTTAAAGGCGACTGGGCTTGGAGTTTTAGTCCTTTTGGGGGATGCGCCTTCACCACCCTTTCAGCGACTGTGCCAAGACGGATTGATCTGAATTTTTGTAATGAACGGGAAAGAAACACTGATTGCCGTAGCAGCTGTGCTTTTCCTGCTGTGGCAGTGCGGTCATCAAGCGAAAATGCAGCAAAGAGGAACCATCAGGCAAACAGCGGAATACCTTCAAGACTGCGAACTCGGTGGCGGTTCGAAAAGTGAATGCCTTGGGTGGGCTTAGAAAAGGATTGAAAGCGGTAATTAGGGCATCACCACCTGGGCTAAACTATGTACGATAGATTTCTTGTTTTTGTCCCAATACTGGTCCTGGGGACACTGATTATTTTCGGGTTAGGTTACCTGCAAAAGGGCGATTACATCGGAGGGTTCTGGCTTCTCGGGATGGCATACGCCTTTGCACTTGTATTGAAGAGGACCATTGAAGAGAGCCGGTGATTCCAATCAGACTTGACGTCTGAATGACCTTTTGCATGGAGGTCAACAAGTGTCTGTCCTTGTTCGGCATGGCACCACGTTGGCAAATTCACTCGTTTGGGTGATGCGTTTTCAGCTTGCTTGGCTGACAGTGAAACCACTGACAGAAACACTATGACCGGTGACATGGAACAAGATTCACGCGAAGAATTGGCTCGACTTTGCGAACGCGCCACAGCATTTGGCTCCCGTGATGAGTTCCTTGCTGTGGTCCATGACGAAATTGAAACGCAGGTGTTTCTGCTGCACGTCAACGGAATGTGGCCAGAGCTTCTAAGCGAATTTGAGGCTCACGATCTCAAGGACCCAAACATGAAATGGCAGGTCAGCGATCTGGGCACAGAAGCTGAAGTTGAAGCATTGCGAGCAATGCACAGGGGTTACCCCGAAATACACGTTTGGTAATTCCAGAAGGACATTGCACTAATTCGATTCTCCCTAATGACAAACAGAACAGGTATCGAAATAGCCCTAAATCGAATTGTTGATGCGTTGCATACGTAAAACGAAATGCTGGAAAGACAGCAAGTAACGCTCCAAGAAATGAGTCAAACCACAAGTCGCGATATTGACATACCGGATGACAGCAATTTGCAATATCACGTGCAAAGCTTAAAAGAGACTTTGTCGGAAATTAACTACAATCTCACACCCAGAAAAGGGCTTTTTGGGTGAAATCAAAGCTGGTATAAAACTATCGAAGAAATTGCTGGACAACCAAATCAGAATGGCGGTTCCCAATCAATCTGCTTGCCTTCAATCAGGCACCGTGCCCGCTCTTCATCCACCCTGCGCTGCTGCTTGAAAATCTCGAAATCGAAATGACAGCAGAAAAAGTTTCACGTCGCTACGCCAAAGCCTTTACTCTAAGGACAATTATCCCAATATTTCTTCGTGAATAGGAGGTACCTTCAAATGGCCGCTATTTCTTATATGAATACGAATAAACTCACCTTTGTCTTCATTATCTTTGCCCAGGTCACTGCGGATCGCAGCGTTTTCCTCGCAAAGCCTCGCTTCTTACCCACCTGTTATAATCATTATTATGAATAATTATACCCTCATCCTGATAGTCGTAGGGCACAAAGTCAGAACACTTATTTGATTCATAATATTGTTGACCCGAAGACAAGAGGCCAACTATTGAAGGGGCGTGAAATGCACCTATTAGCACAGTGAGAGCTATTATTAGTCGCATAAAATCGAGGCAATTTACCAAGAGCATTCGAGCAGGATGAACACTAATTACTTTACTGCTACTTTTTAGCCGAAGCTTGACAGCAGTTTTTCAGCAACTTGCGTCTATCATTCAATCAATAGCCATATGTATTGATTCGATAGCCACCTCCGTAGGTTGGGCTGATCGTGGTAGTACTATTTTGGCCAGACGGATAATCATAACTATTAATTCGATACCCACCGTTATAACTAGGCATAATGGTTGAATTTCTATACCCACCCATAGAATCATAGGTGTTAACTCTATATCCACCACCAAAAGAAGGGGTAATAGTTGTATCGCGATAACCCCGATCAGATCCCCAAAAGCTATTGAGCATAGATTGACCAAAGGATTGCGCAATCATGCCGTTGTATTGATTGGCATGTGCATCGAGACTTACGCCGATACAGGCTGCGGAGGCGAAAGTGCCAGCAACAATCAATTTGATGAATTTCATTTAAAGAGCACAGGGTTAAGAGCAGAACCCAATAAATACTCTTCCGAAATAATATTCGAGAGAAGAGCGACTTAATGGGATTATCCGCCCATCAAAAGCGGATTTGAAATTGCCGTCTGAACCCCGGCTTTGCCAATATATCACCTCAACAAGTAAAAATCTTGTTTTAAGCCCCCAGGGTTCAGCAGGGGGCCCAGGCATCACTGGAAACCAGCTCTGGCCTGTGATCTCAGGATCTTGTTTATCACTTAGATCCACATCCCCCGTTCTGGTAGTTCTTGGCCTGATTTCAGGGGTGTTTATCCCCCATTCGGTTATCAGAGGCTGAGACCCCAGTACCAAGCCACCGTTCGGTCAGATTCTGCTTCGCTGAGCAGTGGTACCAGGAAGTCCCGCGTTAGCTCATCCAAGACATCGAGCCCCAGTTCCTGTAGTCCCAGATTCAGCAGATGCTTGAAGCCATCAAGGTTGTTTTCTCTAAGCGCCAGCAGCAGTTCAGTCAGCAAGGTAACTGTTGTCAACGTGTAAACAGACATCGCTTCGATGTAACTGTTGCAAGGGTTCCCCTCCTTGTTCGTTGTGGGCTCAGCGTCTGACAAGAAGGATGTCTCCGAACCGCCTGCCATCACGCATGGCATCAAGTGCTGCTAAAGGTGTCTTGGCTTCACGCTTTTTACAGCGTTTGGGTTCCATTCCTGAAAAGTCCAGCGACCTAGAGTCCAGCGTCTTTGCGGGTAGTGCAGTGACGCAGTTCTTTGCGGCTAAAGCATTCCAAAGCTTTCGCTTGCTACCGACTCCAAAATCTTCAACGCCTGGAGATTCTCCAAACGTTTTTGTGCCTGGGTCAGCATTGCTCTTCCGTGTGGCGCGCAGGCATCTATCAGTGCTGCACCCTCTGATGCCTCTGCCTTGGTGCGCTCAACACAGAGATTGATCTGTTCACCCGCTGGCTGGGTCTCGTCAACATCAGCTCCTGAAGGACCCGCGACGGTAGTCAGTAGCTTTAGCAGCGCCTTTCTGGTGGCTTCAGGTGTTGGCTGCATTGGTATTTGGTCTGTAAACGTCAGTCTGCCGAAACCACTACGGACTACTCCTGTTTCTTAGATGGAGCGTAAATACCCGATCCCAAGTCCGATCACAGTCACATGGCCGATGCACTGGGATATGCCTGCATTGCCCTTCAAAAGGGTCTGCTGCCCTGGAGCCTTGGCGTCACCGGCTTCCGCTTTAGCTGATCCCCAATCGGGGGAGCCTGAAGCCGACACGTTCACTCTTCCGGGTGATGTGAATCTGATTGATTCCGGAGATGGTGAAGAGATCCAGGAGGGATGGCCTTCTCTAGCTATATCACCACTCATGGAAAATCAGTCGATCATCCTTGTTTATGAATTATTTCTGGGACTGAATCCAAAAAAAGCACGCTTAGTTGACATGGGCAAATCAAGCGTAAGCACTCTTGGTTATGTTCGCTTAAGAGACAAGAATAACAGAATTTTATTCACAATAAAGCAAGGTGACATAGAAAACAAGCTTGAGGATATCCGCTCTATTCAAAATGCGAAAGATCAAAGAAGAAGCAAGGACAAAGAAATTTCCGAAATCTTTGAATCAGTTATTATCAATGTTATCTCGGGGCAAATCGATGAAGACCTTTGCCTGGCTTTTCACCAGTCCAATAGTGAAATCCAAATTCAATACAGAAATAGCACTCAGAAGCCTAGGTCAAGAAATAGGACCAGAGAAGAGCTTAGGAATGATTTTTGGCGCCCTCGCCTGAATGATGCTCTTAAATACTCGGAAATAATAGGACGCGATGACGTCTCAAATATCACGGTAGAAGAAATAAGATCAGATGAGAAAAAAGATGTCGCAGGAGCTGCAATTGCAGGAATTGCGATGGGTTTCATCGCAGGGAGTGCAGGTCTTTTAGCTGGCTCGACCTCGGGAAATTACCAAAATGTTGTCTTTAAATTGAACTCACCAATTCTTGGTGAATTTATATGCGAAGCAAAGCATGATGTTTATAAACATATTCTTGGTTCATGCAAAAGCTATTTCTGATGTTTTATAGGGAAGCCTGAGGCCATGAAAGCGAGGCTGAGAGCTATACAAAACCCGAAAGGGAAAAGCAGGGGGCGTTGAGTAGTCGCTATCGATCTCCCGACAAAACAACCTCACACCAATCACGCCCCGCCAAGTGCGGGGTTTTTTATTGCTTTGATTGGGATGGGTTTTCTGTTTTTGTAGATGCTCCATGACCTTCCAGGATCGCGATGAAATAACCAGCTAACTTCTTACTGAAGACATATAGTTAACTCTTGAATAAATCGTCAATACAACAATAATTGAAGGAGGGACAAAATAAAGAAGCCAAACAAGATTCGGGTAATTAATGAAGACTGGCCCTAAGTGAACGATTCCTATAGCGGTGAATGCAGCACCGACTGTGAGCATAATCCTATAAGCATGCTTGATAACTCTTTCTGTCTTGCCAGCTTTTTTGCCATAAAAGCTGCGAATATCATCATATCCAAAATATCCGAGTAATCCACTTTGCCCAACAAGTAGCAATCCAGAAGTAAATGGTGTCAATGGGAAACCAGCAGTTCCTACAGTTATTGGATCTATGATAACGACAAACGGTATTAGGGCAATTGAAAAAATACTTCCTAAAATTGCATATCCTCCAGAAACCAAATCTAGGTCAATCTTGGGCTGAGGAAACGCTGCCCACCTGTACCCTGTCATTCCTCCATATATTCCTGTGATCAGCAATGTAAAAAGTATGGAGCTGTTTTCATAAACCAAGACTGGGCTAGCATAAGCACCGGAAGGATCTTCTATTGCCAGGCAAATCAACAAAACTGCAGCAGATAGCATTGCCAGGAACAATACAAGTATTCCAATCTTGCCGTAAATCCTATGGTTAACTGATCCCTTTTTTGTGAGGATTGCACCAACGGATAAAGCTAGAAATACGCATGCACTCAGGGCGTGTATGTGCTCTGAGCTTTGAGTTAGTATCAGCCATGTTGCAATGTCTACGCCTACTTGGACTTCCTGAACAGGCGCTAAGATTAATCTAGTTCCTAGAATTAGTAGACCCAGTATTGCAATACTTGCAATTAACTTGCCTTGAAAACTATTTTTTGTTTTTTCTATGATCTGATTCATGGCCGACTCCTAGCGCTAAGGCTTCCACATACTTACTACAATGCTTCTACAGTGTCAATATTTATCCAAAATATGTACAAATGATTCAAAAAGTTTGGAGTATGTAGCTCAATTAGTGGAAAAGCATTTTGGATCAAGGCCTTTGATTGGCTGGCTTGGAAAGCTTCGAGGCAGTCTTCAACTTTAAATACACTGATTTACACCATTCACGCCCCGCCAAGTGCGGGGTTTTTGCTGCCATCCCTACGGATACGGTGCACCCTGCAGACCGGTGCTATGACTGCTGAACAGACTTGACACCCATGTCAGAAGAGCAACTCAAAGCCTTTCTAGAAAAAGTCAAAGCTGACACCAGCCTTCAGGAAAAGCTCAAAGCAGCTGCTGACAATGATGGTGTTGCTGCGATTGCGAAAGACGCTGGGTTTAGCATCTCTGCTGATGACTTGAAGAACGCTCAATCAGAAATTTCAGATGAGGAACTGGAAGGCGTGGCTGGTGGTGGGGGGGACGACTGTCCGTCGCTGGCTCTAGGTGCTTGCTGAACTTGGCTATTGATTGATTCTGTTATTGGGTGATGGATTCTGAGCCTACTCATCAAAGCCCCTGCAACCGCAGGGGCTTTTTATTTCTTCAACCTCGCCAATAAGCTCATAAATCAGCCTTCAATACCTGGCACGATTGAGCGCAGTTGAGCAGAGATAGTCAGGGCTTAATTAGCAATCAAGTCTGCAGTCAACTAGCAACTCCGGCCAATACTCGTTCAGCGGCAGCAATCAACTCCGACTCCCTGGCGTCATCCAGCCAGGGCTGCAGCGACGGCAGCAATGTCGGCCTGATCGAGCCAGCGGTGATAGGTGTTGTGATGCACCGATACGCTGTGGCCCATGCACTTTGCTGCCAATGAAGTGGACGGCACTTTGGCGATGGAGCGCACCGCCCAGGCATGGCGAATGTCATAGAGGTAAAGCGAAGGATGCTGAGCCCTGATCCACCGCTGCCAGTAATCACACTGTTGCTTCGCCTTGATCGAGTCATATGCCGCAGGGCTGGCGACATCCCATGGAACTGATCGTTCTGGCGTCTCTTTGTATGTAGGGATTGGAAGCGCCAGGGCTGTGCGCCATTCCGGCAGCCGGCCTTTCCGTTTCACGCTGAGCACCCGTGCCGTTCCATCACCGCTGGGCTGCAGGCTGAAAGTTTCTGCTGGCCTGCATCCATAAGTGATCAGTGCCCAGGTGGGCCACCACCATTTCTCCCCTTCAGTTTTTGCCAGCAGCTCTGCCAGCAACTCATCACTGGGAATGTCTCTTTCCCGTGGTTCGTAAGGAGTCCGCAGGGCATCGAGCCGTTCAGTCCCTTCGATGCCGACAACCTTCGCCAGCCGCTTCAACACCTTGCAGCTTTCCATCCGAGTTCTGCTGCCCGGTTCAGTGGCGCTGACTGTGGCCACCATCAAATCCATGGTCAGCGTTGCTGCCGGTGGCATTCGGTTGGTTTGGTGAGTCAGCCCCTCCCAAGTCCTTTTGGCAGCACTGCTCTGAATCCGGCCCTGCCAGAAATCCTCCTCAAGTCGAGCCACTGCTTCGGCCACGGTGAGGTTGTCCGTTTTTTGGACAACTTCGACCACCGGAGCATCCCAGGGCAGCAGGGCTGGAACCATGCCGGTGGAATTAATGATGCTGGCGAGTTGCAGCACCCTGGCTTCTGCTTCCAGCAGTTGGCCCTGGTGAGCGTTCAAGCCCAGGGCGATGCGCCGATCCTTTCGCGTTCCATCGGCAGCAGTGAACGTGCCACGTAGGAAAAAACGATCCTTCGCCACCACGATGCGACCCTTCACCCCACGGGTCTTGAGTGCTGCATTGGTGGCATCGAGCGCTTCCATAGTTGCCGAATTGTTGCCGAATTTCTTGCCGGAATGGTGCCGAAATTACGCGAAACCGCAAGACAAGCGCAACCACCAAGGCCCTGCTCAAAGCCCTGTCTGCATCTTGCTTCTCTAGTCAGTGACTGGCTTTTGCTGCTGCCAAGCCTGCCTCAAGCCAGGGCTAAGGCCTGCTTGTTTTCGTCTTGCACGCTTGTTTCCACAACGGGCGGGAACAGCATGAACACCAGACAGGTGAGGATTTCATCGAGACCGTCGTCATCAAGGGCCTGACGCGAGGCTTGTCCTGAGATTGAGAGCCAGGCCAGCAGCGCTGCTCCATCGCTGTGATCCACTTTGGTCATTTCGCCCTGATCACCATCGACGGTTTCCATGCCATGACGGTCCTCCAGGATCGCCACAACCCTTTCCAGCAGGTGCTGGCGATTGAGACCATCCTCCGCCTCCATTTCAACGAACAGGTCTGCCCCCTCGGTTTCAAAGCGGACGTTGTAGAGCTTCGCTGCCATTCGTCGCTCCTTGATGGATCCCTGTGCGGGTGTTTATGCAGTATCGGCAGGTCCGTTCCACACGGCAACGGAGGACGACGTTCAGCTCACCCTTAGTTGCAGAAAAGCCTCGTCCACCTCAGTCATGGCGCTGTCGTCCTCATGGCTGCTGCAGCAGTAGAGCAGGTTGATGATGCGCCCAATCTCAAGGTTCCGATCACCGACCTCTTGCCAGAGCCGGCGTGTCAATTCCTGATCGGCCAGAACGAATTGTGCGTCGACAAGCTCGCGGGCCATGCTGAAGTAACTCTGACGATCATTGCGGGCACGGCATTCCACTCCCGCCAGCACTGTTTGATTCAGCAGTTGCGTGGAGACCACTGCTTCGCTCAGGTCTGACGGCACGGCATCAACTTCCTGGTGCATCATGCTTGCTTTCCTCTTCGCTCAGTCTTCAGTCTGATTTGCACTTCAGGCGCGAGAATCGGTGTTCCTGTTCAGATCAGCTTCAGTGGCAAATGATCGGATGTATCGGGTGAGGGTTCTTCGCGACGATGGCGTTGAAGATGAGCTCACGCGCAGGTGCTACGGCACATACGACGAGGCCTATGACGAACTCGAACGGTTTTATGCCGACCTCTGTTGTTCCGATGACCGTGTTGAGTATTCAATAACGATGGCTGAGCCTGGAATCTCGAGTTCCTAAGCATGCTCGGCATGGTTCCTTCATGCAGAAGACCTGATCTGTCTGAGCAGTCGAAGCACTTAAGGATTGACCCTCAGATCAGCAGGCCTGCATAGCTGCTGTTGACCACACCGTCTGCTGATGGGTATATCGCGAAGCCGACGTTGGCGTCTTCAAACACTGAGTTATTGGTGCTCAGGACGCTGCCGGGGATATCAAACAGGGTCCATTCCGCATCGCTGAAGCCTCCTTCCTTCAGACGTTTCACCTTGGCGATGGCTCCAATGCCGATAGAACCGTCTTCAGCGCTGATCGTCGCGGGCAGGGTGTACTCATCTTTGCCGTTGAAATAAATCCCTTCGAAGTGTGTTTCGATCGAGTCATCCCTTTCAATCCCGGAACTGATCACGCCTTTGTCGATCAGCAGCTCATTAAGGGCATCGATGTTGTCATAGGAATAGGTGCGAAAGTTGCCGTACTGGCCAGTGATGGAGTCGTAGTCAATCAAGGTGGCCACACCGATGCCGTCAGCGTCCAACCCTGTATCGAGAGCAGCGCCGCCGGCGATCGTGTAACTGCTCGATGTGTTGTGCCAGATGCCATAGGCAGTTGTGGTTTTGTAATTCCCTGGGTAAGGGATGTCGCTGCATCGACCAGTGGCAGGGTCATAGAGAAAAGCCTGGATTGCTGTTTCGGAATCAGTGCTCGCATCGAAAAGGTCATATCCACCAACTGCGAGATCACCGCTCACGCTGTGCAGAAAAGTGAAAGTGGCTCTGACCCCGTCTGGATTTGTCGGCCAGACGACTTGGAAATCGCTGGCATCCGGCTCGGCAGTCACCGGACCTTGATAGTAAAAACCCTTTCGATAATTCTGCTTGCTGTTAGCTGTTTTCTCACTGCTGTCTTGCCAGGAGCCCACCAGGTTGACGTTGCCATCCAGTCGCGGATTAACACCATAAATGCTGGTGGCATCAATGTTATTGCGGCTCACGTTGTTGAAGATCGCATTCATCACGGTCCACACACCACTTCCGCTGCCACTGGCGGTCATTGCATGATTGATCGGGCCGTAATAAACAGTGCCGTCGTCACCGCTTGTGCCAACGATGTAATAGTTATCACTCTGAACGGAGCCCTTGATGCCCTGCAGGCCGAACTTGTTGTAAAGCGAACTGGTCGTGTCGGTTGACGCGCCTGGCCCGGTGTAGAGGAATGGTGCAATCAGGTTGAGATTACTTGTGACATGTCCCATTGATATGCGGTTGGTGATGGTCTTTATTGATACTGAATCCATGCCAATCCGGATTCAGGCTTCCACTTCAGATTGCAAAAGTCTGATGATAGTGCGGTGTTTTTTAAAAAATTCTTCAGCTTCAGGATGGATTCGTAAACATCACAAGCCAGATTTTGATCAATGATTAACGCTGATGTCGCAAGAGTTCCGTTTCGGTTTTATTTTGAGTGTTCAATCATTGTCAAGTGTCTGCCGCCAGCATTCGCTCTGAGCTGGTCTCTCTGTCACACCCTTCCTTGACAACGCCTTGCAGGCGCGAAGGATTAGATGTCCAACCGCTCTGAATGAGTTAATGATTGAGGTGATTGTCTGGATCAGAACCCTAACTAAAGCGCCTGTCGATTCCTGTTGCTGCTGATTGGCTGATCTGTATTGATGCAGGAAGCTTTGGCTTGCTCGATATTCTTACGATTATTGATCTGCTTAACTACGCAACTACAGGTTTCGTTGAGTTGACTCAGGAGTAATTGTTTCTCTGCCTGCTGATACTCCTTTCTCATGGCTGCGGCGCAGCTGCTGAAGATGATGTTGTCTTTGAAATCAGCCTGGGCAGGTTCAGTCGCGCTGAATGCGACCAGAGCAACAGTAATCGTGCCCAACACTCGTGCCATGGAGACTCACAATCTTTTGCTTCAGCGGTAGCTTAAACCGCGTAGTGCAGTTATCGGTGATTCACATCCGGTCATTGTTGCTTTCACCAAACGCTCACTTCTCGTTGTTGACATCGGCGAGGGTCGATCAGAGCCATGGCTACGTTGACGCCTTTCAAAATGATCTTTGAATCCTCGTCGTGACGGTTCAAACGAGGCAAGCCTGTTGATCAGAAGCGCTGTGTCATGTGCCGACAATTCACCGTCGATACCCCACTTCAGGCAAGACAGCGGTGCCGGGGACTGACCTCTCATCTGCAGAACGTACGCTTGGATTCCTGTCACCCTAAAGTCAGCGAACGCGGACAAATAAGCAAACAAGCTGAAGAAATGCGGGCCTCTTTGAGTAAAAACCACCACCAGATTCGCTGAATCGCCGTCACAGGTCAGCAAAGGCTTGCGGCAGAAAGCAGCCGCCTTGCATGCGAACTCATCTCTGCGACCGCTCGGTTGGCTTGAGGATGGTGATAGGTCTTTACGCGACTGGATAGGCATGTCTGGCATTGCTGGCCGCGCCTCGACGTTGTTGTCGCTTGTGGGAATTCGGTCTTGGTTAAAGCTTTTTGGCTTGAGGCGAGCTCCTTCTGCGTGGCATCACTGCATCAAAGGCGAGAGTAAGCTGTGCATCAGCAGATACAGAGTCACTCCAATCAGGACGGCAGGGAGTGTGAAACTCATTGAAATCCTCCGACTGCTTTGACTTTATAAGGGTCATTCGTGGGTTTAGTAGTCCTTGCAACACAAAACTTTGACGAGGTAATAATGCTTAGGGCTATATACTTAACAAAGTTTCTGTTGTTCAAGCTGAATTCTTTCTTGCGCTGATATCAGGTTCCGGTGCTGATTGTTCTTGGATTCAATGGATCTGGACTGTTTGGCCAGGGCGTCGAAAGCAGATTTGTTTGTTGCTCTGAGGGTTACTGCAAAGGCCTTGCCTGATGAATCTGCGCGACAGAGCGGAGCATGTTCGCCGTGGGCGGTTTGGCGACGTCCACATCGAGCAGTGTCGAACCAGCAATCACAGCCGCACCAACAATGGCGCAGGTCAGGCGGCAGCCATGCAGTTTGATCGTTTCGAGGATTCGCGCATCGCCGACACCAGCTGCGCTGATTGAGATCAAGATCAGCAGTACGAGAACAGTTGGCATAGATCAGATGCCGATAAGAACACCATCGCCTGACGTCCGTGGATACGGCTGCTGCGGATTCCACCACCTTCAGATGAAGGAAGGGTTCGTGATACCACCTTGCCGTTGAGTACGGGGTTGATACCGTTAGTAGACTTAATAATCATTCTTCAACCGATAACAATGGCCCAAGGATATCGCCCGCTCACCCTTGAAGAATTAGAGGCAGCTTCTGAGATCTTCTTTCCCCGCTTCAATCTGATTCTTGAACGTATGCCAGAAAAAGCAACAATCGAAGATACTCTTAATGTCATGGAGAAGGTTTTGAAGCTCGGTCATAAGCAGAGGCATGATCGCGAAAAGGCTCAGGAATTCAGTTTTGGAAGACTCAGAAAATTTGGATTCATACAGAGCAACGTCAAGGCAGACGATGATGTTTAAATCACCACTTCCATTGAATTGCTCAGCCGTTTAAGCGGATTGGATGATCAAAGCCGATTATTGATTGATCATTGAATCAATCGTGCATTGACAGTGTATTTAAATTAATTTCAAAGTCCGCAAAGCCTGACCCGGTCATGCTGTTGGAGCTGTCCTGATTTTTTTGATCTTCAACAGGTACTCTTTGTGATTGGCTTTGCCTTCATTGGAATCAATGTCATTGCTGTGATAAATGTGCCTAATTGTGTGGTGTTCTTGCTGACGATTCTTTCTCTTTCCATTGGTTTCCGCTCAGCTAAGCCCTGGATTTATGTCTGGTTTTCTCAAGGCTTTCGCGATGTTTCTCGTTAACCCAGCTTTATTGATTTGCCTCAGCCTGGGGCTACTTGTCACAGCACGTTCCAATCCAGGTGTTGCCCTGAACAGTCAACCTGTTGCCCTGGAATCTGTCTCAATGGAATCAGTCGAGGCTGATCAGGCGCTTGTTGACTCTGGTTCGCTGAATGATGCGATCAACGGCTCCGGACTCTGAGCCTGTGACTGCTCAATGTATTTCAGCTGAATCTGAACAGGCCTTGGCTGACTTCCTTGATCAACCTCCATGTCATCCATGACTCCCCAGAACTGCAAATTTCCCTTAAGATCAGCACAAATACCTAGCTTTGAAGCTTTCTTCAATGGTCTCCTTCATCGTTCTCGGCACGGTCGTCGCTCTGACGATCTTTCTGAGGGTGGCCAGTGAACTGGATTCTGAGGTCTGATCACCCATGTGGTTAATCACCGTTTCATTGCTGACCGGTTTCACCGTTGTTGCTCTCGCCCTCTGAAAACAGGCAGAGCATTGCCACCAGCTGTTGTTGATCGCTGAGTTGTCTTGCTGTCTTTGGCTTGGCACAGCTGAATGTTCTTTCCAGGCTTAGCCTTCAGGACTGATTGCACCGTTCCCATGGGCCTGATCGGTTGGTTGTTGCAATGGCCCGTCCGTGCTGTGGTTCTGCTCCTTGTGGCAGCGATGCCTTTGGGTGTTGAACTGGCCGGGTTCCAGGCGGCTCTCTCGTCAGCCGTCGCGATTGGATTGCTTGGCACTCTTCTGATCCTGCCTTTGAAATTTGTGCTGGCGCTTCCCTGGGCGGTGACCAGTCTTGGCGGATTGATTGCCCCGGTCAGCTGGTTGTTCGACTGGTTAATCACAGTGATTCTGTTCAGTCTGGCCGCAGCGTTGATTGATGGTTTTCGCTTGAAGGACGGACTACGTAGTGCTGTGCTCGGTGCCGTGGCCTACAGCGTCATCAGCGCTGTGTTCATCCGTGTTCTCGGGCTCGCCGACGTTGGGGTGATCCGGGCCACTGCCGGAGGCTGAGGCCTCGCTTCCTCGAGCGAATGCAGGTCGATCGGGAAGATAAGCAAATACACCTGGTTACACAGCTTTACAAAGCGCCTATACTTCTTTGCAGAAGTTCACAGTTCTGATGACCGATTATTCCTTGGCGATCTACGGCCTTATCGCGTTTGCCTCTGTCATCACGGCAGGAGTTGTTTACGTGCTGGCTCAGCCCACAGATCTTCCTTCGTCTGGAAAGGCCACGAATTGATGATGTCGACAGCACTATTCCCTTTTGTCCTTGCAACTGCATGTGCACTTGTTTTGTTGTCTGCATTCCGGGGCCTTTCCTTGGCACTCAGGCGTCAAAACAGAAAAGCTGACAGAACAGGTTTGAAAACCACACACCCGGAGCTACTGGATGAAAATGGCTTCATCACCAGCGAAGAATTGCTTGTTGTCCACTTCTGTGGATTCGATGGCAATACTTTTTCAGCTAATGCGTAATCGTGGATGCTGATCTGATGGAAGTTCTTACAGCGATTGCGATTCTTCCTTTTGTTGCCGCATTGGCAATAGGTGCACGTCAGGCAGAACGTGAAGAAGATTAATTCTCATCCTAAGAAGCTCCCTCAGTCGTCCGATGCATCCTTGGGCCTGAATGAGATCCTTTCATGTTGACTCTTGCATTCTGCGGAATGCTCGCATTGTTGAATGCGGGTCTTATTATGCTCGCTCTGTTTGTTGATAAAATATTTATTTGATATTATTGTTTACTTTCAAGCATTTCGTCTTAATGTTTATGTTTTAAATGTTTTTGCAATTGTCAATCCAGTTTTGATCCAGACACATTGGAAATATTGCCGAAAAGCTTTGAAGCTTCACGGCAATACGAGTCAGTTCCAGAGTGTTTGTTGCCGAAGGCTTAAATCCTGTTATCAAGCTGTCATGGACAGTGTCAGGACTTGTTTAGATCTCTGGAGATACTCGCGTTTGGAGTACCTGGGATCTTGATGGCACGTTCCAGCAGTTCATCCGCAGATTGCTGGGTGATCAGACGTTTACCTGATCTGATGAACTGTTCGCCAAGATCAGAGGGGTGAATAGCCATGGCAAGTCTTGCGACGACCTATGTGCTAACGCAGGTTATGACCACGCTGCAGGGTGTATAACCGCACCCCTGAATCAACAGTTGCTCGACAAGTTCTTTTGGACCTCTGAACGCATATGACTCAGTACAGAGGACAGGACATGCTGGTGCCTCTTGCCACAGACATGCCGTTCAGCTTCGAAAGGCCGATGGCCTGGAAACTTTTGAACCATCTTTCAACAGCTTCCCTCTCTTCTTCGTTGCAACGTTCAAGGATTTCGCGCTGCAGGACCTGTCGAATCTGGGAGTCCATTACAAAACTTCATGCCCATAGATTCTGGCGAGTTCTCCTTGTACGCTTCGTTGGCTTGATTACGGAAGGATGTTCTAAATGCTGCTGAGATCTGGGTTTTGAGCATTTTTACCCAGCACTGAAATTCCTTTGTTGCGCGGGTCGATGTGGGCCTGCGTCATAACTTTGCTTTGAGTTCTTCGGTCGTGAGGCTTTTGAGATGGTTGAGATACGCCTGTTGCATCATCTCAGCTGGACTGATGCCGATCTCCATGCAGTAAGCACGATATTTTGCGAAGACCTGATTAACCAGATTTTCCTTTTCGTTCATTGAGCCATCCATTGAACGCTGAAGAACATGGTGAAGCAGCTTGTGCAGATTTGGGCAAAAAGAAACCCCCGCCTCGGGCAGGGGTTCAGAAAGATCATCGTGAGTGTGTCCTTGTTTCCACCACGTGAGCTTTTCTCCTCACAAAAACAATTTAGCCGTGCGACTGGCACTGTGCCACTTGTTCGCAGGACGGTCTCTTGAATGGCACAGAGAAGCTGCTAGAACTCGGTTGGTTGGTTCTCCTCACAGAGACTCCAACTCCTCACACCCACTGAAGGCCCATTGGGCCTTTTTTTTTGCGGATTGGGAACCATCCCCTTTCATTCCTTGTTCAGCTCGATTGTGCCAAGCACACCACTGCTGGTGCTTTTCAATAAAAAAGCCTGCCACTGGGGCAGGCCGGGTGATGGGGTTTCCAAAGCTAGATCGCCGAAACGCTAGATGCAGGGGTTTGCCCCGAGTGTTTCAAGACTGTTAATAGTTCACGCAATCCTGAAGGGTGTCTTTAAAAGCTCCACATATGTGGTCCGCGCATTACCATTTTCACCAAGCGCCACAAGATGTGGTGCAAACAGCCGGGTGATGGGGATTGCTGGGCTTGAGGGGTGAACCGCTCCATGTCTGGGGCGGTTTTTTGTTTGCATCTGTCGCTTCATTGCTGGCGGGCCTGCCGAGGCAATGGTCTTGAACTTGAAGAAGACCAGCTGCTGAGCTGCCACCAAGAAACTTGCCTCTGCAGACGTCGCTGTCCAGTGGTTGCTGGAGATCAAGCGTTGATCAGGCTGCGCGCTTGTCGTCTTTGAGCCAGATGTTTCGCCTGCTGTCAGGTAGGCGTACAACCGATCTTTCGTAACGACTGCGGCAGCTCTGCCTGAGGAGGTGCTGTTCTGCTTCCTGTAGAAGGATTGTCAATCTTTGATCCGTCATCACTGAGTCACAAAGGGCTTCATCATTGAGAAGCAGCCCGCTTGATTGTCAAGGGATTTGATTGTGAGTTCTTTGTTAACTCTTCCACGAAGTGATCCGAATCGCCCGTGGAATTTTTGCTCAGCTTTGAACGTAACGCAATCTTTACAACGTGAAGCGAAGGTTACATGGTTGGGACTTGCAAATCTTTGCTTCTTCGTGTTGCTCTTTTATGAGATGAGAGGCCAGACTGTTTTCATCCAGGAGTAGGTATGGCTCGTCGTCGCGTCTTCCCAAGTCCTGAGACAAGGGCGGCCCAGAAACTCTATGAGTCGCTGATTGTGACCGGGGTTGGCATTGCTTTGATCGGTATGGCCACCACTTGCTATCTGGCCTTGTCCGAAGCTGCGAGTGC
The DNA here is from genome assembly GCF_014279995.1 of Synechococcus sp. BIOS-E4-1. Classification (NCBI taxonomy): domain Bacteria; kingdom Bacillati; phylum Cyanobacteriota; class Cyanophyceae; order Synechococcales; family Synechococcaceae; genus Synechococcus; species Synechococcus sp. BIOS-E4-1. Next base: position 1,191,864 of record NZ_CP047935.1, read on the forward strand.
CCCCTTTAACGCCTGGATTGACGGCAGAGCGTTTTTTTGAAATCGGATTTCATATCTCACCGGTTCCATCCCGCTGAATGTCCCATATCGGTATCACTCGGCAGATTCTAATTTTTATCATAGGGAACAATTTAGATGATTAACATTTGCTTGATTGCTGTTATCCCAGAGTTTTAGACCAATTATTGCGAAGCTGCATCTCAATGGCTCATTCCAGTCGCATCTGCTTGACATCAAAGGGGTCCACCATCGATGCCCTTGGAGGTGGTCAGTACAGAGTCTGCGATCAAAGCCGAAGCTGCACAGTCACCGAGGGGCTCTGGGCTGCCTATGAATCCTTGCGTGAGCTCGAGCAAAAACGCGTGCAGTGAGTCAGTTATCGGCTTCGAGTTGCTTGAATTGTTCAGAAATTGGGGCAATCAGAGCCTTTGATTCCTCTTCACTGAGATTGAGGTTTTCGGCTGCCCTCTCGATCAGAGCTTCAAGTGCTCGTCGCTTGTTGTGATCAGTCATACCAGTTGTCTAGCGAGTCTTGCCTGCCGACGCACAACTCGCGTGCTTAAGACCACACAGATTGCTCATCGATGCAGTCGTGATGAGTGCGTCAACCTTTGCTCTGAACTGGTTCGTACCGCAGGTTGAGGTCATCACCCAAAACCATTAAGAAAGCGATCTCTGACTGGTACGAGAGGAGATGACAGGTCTGTTCCTCTTCATTGGTTCCATAGCAATAGGTGTCGAAATCAGATGGATCTCTCTCTGATTCGAATACCTCGCCGTTCCTCAGCACAAATCTTGTCATCACCGTTTGAACCCATGATGGTTTGGTAGCCAGAGGGCACTAATGAGTCATGTCATTGTGCAGACCAGGTCCTGATCTTCTGACAAGCTTGCATGCTTGTTCTTGTCACGACCGTCTCTCAGCTGAGCTGGTGTTGTTTGGCCTCAGCGTTGTGTGAGCAGAGGGTTTTTGACCTGCGCATGCCAGACAGCCCCCATTGATGCGATAGGGGGCGAGATGTCCTCTCAGGCAACAGCTTCCACGAAAAAACAAGACCTGTCCTAGTTCTCGAGCATGGGCATCGGTCAACGGAAGTCGAAGCCAGCTGTCCGGTACTTGCCCCTTCAACGCTTCGCGCTGACGTTCAGCGTTATCTCGTCTCTGACGTTCTTCACGGTCATTCTTGGCGCAGACACCCTCGACCTGCAGCTCTCTGGAACAAACCAGACAAGCTGTGATCACTGGTTTCTTGCGCGCTGTGTTCTTTGAAAGCTTGTCACCGGGCACCTCTCTTTCTCTGCCACAGCTGCAACGACACCACCAAAAGGCGTTTCCACTTTTGGTACGCCGTCCGGAGGCGCGAACCACAGTTAATCGGCCGTAGATCTCACCAACACGGTTGCGGGGTTGTGATGGCATGCCAATCTCCACATTTCAAAGATGTAGCAGCGGCCTCAGGTTCAAGCTTTATTTTTCGTCTTTCGTCAGGTCGACACCAATCTCTTTCATTGCACTGACGGTGTCATTGACTGAGGGCACCACTGCAACCCGCCTTTTGAGTTTGTCCAGAGGTTGAAGTAACCAGGTCCAGACAGACAATTTTTTGCCTCGTTTTTGGGTCTCCAAGTGTTCGGCTCATCACCATCATTAATTTAGCGCGCCTTTTTCGTACCGTTGTCGATCCTGTCAGCCTCTTGAGAGATCAGCTTGGCTGATTGACTCTTGGATCCACAGCTCTTGAATATTTATTTTCAATAACCTCTGAACCACAATCAAATTCACCCCCTGATCTGATCAATCACATTGGTTTTAGCGTTAAGAAGTCGACCGACAATTCGTGTTGTTTCGCCCTCACCCACATTCAGGTCTGAAAGCTCCTGAAATTTATTGAAGAAGAGCTGATCAATTTCTTCGCAAAACGTGTCGTAAAAGATCGAAAGGGCCTTTTTTTTGTCATCGCCATAGAGTCTTTCCAATGTCATCACTCAGGTAATTACAGCCTATTGTATCAAAAGTCAGTCTGGATGAGTGGAATTGCTTCGTTGCTCCAGTTGAAACTCATCAAATAGAGCTGATGCTGCCAGTGTTTGTTTTTTGGCAATTAGATGTTCAAGGCGAATGGACAACCACTGCTCCAATCGGTCAATGTTTTCGCCTGACCAAACAAAGGTTGGCAGCACTTGACTAAGCTCCCTTGACTTTGAGATCTTTTCATCTTGTCAACAGCTAGGGCTGTTGATGTTTTTGATGCGGTCCCCATGAACAATCTCCCAAGACCCATCTTGATGGGTGATCAAGAAATATTCCTCGGAAATTTTTATTAGCTTATTTTTATTCATCGAAATAACATACTTTCTTATCGGCTTGTGAGGGTGTGCCAGTTGATACTGTCTGTTGATGTTTTTGCTTCTTTGCTTCTGGGTCTGTGATGGATCCTTCTCTTTCAACTCTTTGCTACACGAATCCGGCCACTCGCGACACCTGATGGTGTCTCATTCATTTCAGGTCAGTCGATTTGTATGGCGGATGGTTGTAGAGCCGATTGCTTATCCGCGATTGGCTTGATTTGATTGATGGAGATTCCTCCTTTCAATTCGAATCAGGCAAGTTGGGCTGGTGAGGACTAGGGATGGTTTCACCAGCGCAACGCATTCAGATCTCTCTCTGTTGCGTACCTCGACAACGGTCAGGCTTTGATCAGGTGTAGAGTTGTCAAGTTTTATTTGCCTGAAAGTCATGAGCGAAGAAACATCGAATCAATTTTCCTCTGACTTGTGCCTACTGATTTTGCGTGTGTCAGCAGGTGTTTTAATGATTCACCATGGTCTTGAGAAGCTGCAGGATCCTGCTGGATTCACCTCATTTATTGTTGATCAGTATTTTTCATTCCTGCCTTTTGATCATGTCCTCTGGACATATCTGGCTGCCTACACTCAGATTATCGGATCGGTTGTGCTCATCTTTGGGATTGCAACTCGTCCTGCCGTGATTGGTTTGCTTTCGACCATGCTGTTCGCCATGACCTTTCATCTTCTGGATACAGGCCTTCAAGGTGCACCATTTGCAGTTGTTGAAGCCCACAACTATGAATTTGAGACTTCAGCGCTTTACCTGTTTATTTTCCTTGTTCTTGCCATTGCCGGACCAGGTTCGCTGAGTCTGTCCAGGATCTATCGAGATCGATTTCCGCAACCTCTCCAAGGCTTTGTGTGAACGGCTGATCACTCTTTTGTCACCGAAACGGCGTAGCAGCCACGTTTTGGCACTGAGTATTTCTACCATGGGACAGCCCACCTGCGCAGAACGCCCTCCACTTGGGAGGGCTTTTTACTGGGTTTCTGCAAGCATCTGGTCAATTGCGCGTCGAGCCGCTGCATCGGCAGCCTTCAGTGATGGATATTCTCTGCCGAGTTGTTTGAGGTGTCCCTTCGGCGAACCAAGCACGAGATATCCAGGTCCACCAGTCATTTCTTTAATGACATAAGCCATGCCTTTGTGCTCGTATCGACCCTGGAGCATCGAACAGTTGTTGATCATTAATCATCCTTTAGCAGATTTATGGCTTTTTGACCGTCTCATATGGCGTCTGGCTTGATCGGCTCCATCTTCTCTGTTGCAGACGAGTCATTGGATTGACGCTCTGAGACTCGTTGGATCTGAATGATTAAAAATTTTACATTTGTTCGCGGAAATTTAGCCACAATCTTGTTTTGGAAAGGTTTGACTGACTGGCTTGGGGATGTGCGTCTTCGTATTGCTTGAGTCACTGACAGGACCTTTTAGAGTTGTCCTTGCTGACAACAGTCGAGTGATTGCTTGTTATTTGCTGCTGATTCGGTCGAGAATATTGAGCTCGATCCATTGCCTGGTCTGAGCTCTCTCCTTTTTTAAAGGTGTCGGATTGGAAAGAGCTCTGAGGTCGACATTGCTTTTGTAGACAGAGGGAATGTACGAATCTTCCATCAATCTACGCAGAAGAGTGTTTTTAATATATTGATCTCTCGCGAACGTGATAACGACTGAAATGATGAAAGCTGGTGGAAGTGTGGCGATCAGGATGCTTGAAAAGTCGGCGGCTTCTGTAAACTTTGGAAGAATATATGCAACATTGAAGATCAGTAATATGGCTGCATAGATTCTATTGCTCAAGAGCCCTTCTTCGAGCTTCTTTCCCAGCTTTTTTGGTGTGAGCAGGTTAAACTTCATCAAATTTGTCTATTTTAAGTAATCTAATTAAGTCTCTCTGTTGTTGATGCAAAAAACATCACATTCAGTCTGGACATTCAGTTTGAGCAGTGAGCCTCAGTTCGCTCCTGTTTCTGGTGGATGCCGCCGCAGGCGATGATCAACTGTGTTGCTTGTGTCCATGGCTCTTGATCAGTTGAAGGCGTTTCTTGTTCTGATGCAGAACGATCCAGATCTGAAAGACGCCGTGCTTGCCTCCTCCACTGCTGATGATGTGGCCAGGATCGCTGCCGATCTTGGCTACGAATTCGCCGGCGATGAACTGTTGCGCTTCTCTGGTCAGAAGGTTGGACGTGTCACTGTGTCTAAACGTGAAACACCTGGGGAATACAACTGAAGGGTGGTGTCTGTCACGCTTCTGCCTCTCGTGCGTTCAGCACGTTGTCGTTCAGACCTGTCGACGTTGAAAACCGTTGCTTAACTAGGCAAACCCTTGATGGGAGCAACCACTGATGTCATCTGCTGTTGCCCCTCTGGATGCTTCAGCCACTGTTGTGGCAATTGGCGATGTTCACGGTTGTGCCACCAGATTGATGCTGGCGCTTCTTCCCCACTTTCATACGGGGGCTGAACTGATGTTCCTCGGGGATCTGTTTGATCGGTCACCCGAGCCTGAAGGCGATGCCAGGGTGATCGAGCTGGTGCGATCCTTGCAGGCCGACCCACCTGCCTATGGACTTTCGGCCGTCACGGTTCTGCGTGGCAACCATGAGCAGATGTTGCTTGATGCGATCGATGAGCAGATGCCTGGTGGTGCCATCCAGCTTTGGATGCGCAATGGCGGCAACCATGACTTCCTTGCGACCGCCCGTGAGCATCGCGATTGGTTAGAAGCTCTCCCTTTAACTGCAATTCGAGGCTCGTATCTCTTTGTTCATGCAGGTGTCAGGCCAGGTGTTCCTCTGGATCAGCAGCTGGATAGCGATCTGCTCTGGATCCGTTCACCTTTTCTGGAGTGTGAGCATGGATTGCCTTACACAGTGGTGCATGGGCACTCCATCAGTCGCGATTTTGCCGTGACGCGTTTGCCACACCGTATCGGTATAGACACCGGTGCTTTCCTCAGCGGCAGGCTCACTGCTCTGCCACTACGGATATGAAGCAACTACCCGGGCGCAGTCGCCCTGCCTGGCTTCAGCAGTTGCTTGGTTTTGCTGCACTGGTCATCGTCACGGTCTGGATGGTGACGCTTTTGCCGGTACTGCTGATTGTTGGTTTGATCGCAGCGGTTCTGTTGATTCCGGTGCTCAAGCAGATCGGTCAGGAAATGGATCACCTTGATCGAAGTCAACGAGGTGAACCTTCCCCACCCAGGGATGTGACGCCCTGGCATCGACGGATCTGGAATCGCTGGAACAGCCGCTGATTCGCAAGATCCGTGTTTCTTTACCGTCAGCTGTTGTCATCATCGGCTTAGAACAGCACCTGTCTTCTCCCGTGGGCTCCAGTGACCCCCTCTTCCAGGCCAGCTCCATTGCTGCAGCGATCGAGCAGTTGGCTGATCAGCTCACTCCATCTGTGATTCGTGCAGCCCGTGCTGACCAGCAAGGACGTGCAGATCTCGATCGCATTGAGTACGCCCTCGGAACCATCGGTAAAGCATTAATCCTGACGGATTACGCCATTGACCAGGAAAAGGACATCGACAAACTCCAGGCTTTCAGAGAGTCTCAGCAGGGCTGAGTGGTTTAAGAATGATTCATCTCTGAAACCGATCATCATCACCATGCCTCTGATCAATCTGCGCACATCGCTTGCTTCTGTCGATCGTCGCGATGAGCTGCTGCTTGAGCTTTCAGCCAAGCTGGCCGAGCTGACCGGCAAACCTGAGGATTACGTGATGACACTCCTCGAGACCGATGTGCCGATGACCTTCGGCGGCAGCTCCGCACCTGCCGCATTCGTTGAGATCAAGTCAATTGGGGCCCTTCACCCTCCTGCGATGACGGCGGCATTCTCTGAGCTGATCACGGCTCGAACCGGGATTCCTGCCGACAGGATCTACATCAGCTTCGATGACGTTCCTGCAAGTGCCTTGGGTTGGAACGGAAGGACTTTCGGCTGACGCGTTTTCTGTCTGTTGCACTGGCCGCTGCGCCCAGTTGTCCATAACCTGAATGGCCATACATCGTTTTCATGGCGGTTCTCGGGCGTCAGGCCATCTTGCGGGCGATCGACAGTGGTGCCATCAGCATCACACCGTTCATTCGGGAGCATGTGGGCCCTGCATCGGTGGATCTCACCCTTGCCAGCAGTTTCCGGGTGTTTCGCAAAGTGCATGAAATTGTCGATGTGAATGAACACACCGACTACCGCGCGTTCACCGACAAGGTGGACATCGCAGAGGGCGAGCACATCCTGATGATGCCGGGCGAAACCATCCTGGGGATCACCGAAGAGCGTCTGAGGCTCGGCCCCGGACTGTGTGGATGGCTGGAGGGCCGCAGCCGCTTTGCTCGTCTTGGATTGATGGTGCACATCAGTGCTCCTTTCATGGGCCCTGGCATCGATAGCCAGCAGGTTCTGGAGATGAGCAATTTCGGTCCAGCTCCGCTCGCCGTTCATCCTGGAACAGCCATCTGTCAATTCATCTTTCAGACCCTCGATGGCGAGGAAAATTACCAAGGGCGATTCGCGGGACAGAATCAGAGCAGTTTCTGAACCATCCTCGACGCGTCAGTCAGTGATACCGCAAGCGATGCGAGCACCTCCACCTCCGAGGGGAGGAACGTCGCTGTAGGTGTCTCCACCGGCATGCACGATCAGAGCCCGCCCGCGCAAATCAGTTGTTCTCAGCCGCGGAGCCACAACTTCGGTGGTCGTGCTGCCGTCGGCATTCACAATCAGACGACTGAGATCACCTCGGTGCCCATCGCCGAAAGGACCGCTGTGCCTGTTGGTGTTGTCGGGATCCCAGTGTCCCTCGGCTGCGAGCCCTGGGATGCTGACGTTTTCGTCGTTGACTGCCGCCTGACAGGACGAGCCTGCATGCAGATGGAAACCATGTTCGCCTTCGCTCAGGCTGGTAAGGGACGGTGTGATCACAAGTCCGTTTTTACTGTCGCTGGCCAGAACCGTGCCGATCGACTCACCGACTCCGTCTTTGGAGATGGTGTGGATGTCAATTTCCAGTGTCTTGGCCTGAACTTGCCCGGGCAGCAACAGGGCGACGCACAGGGCCAGCAATGAGGCGAGAAGACGCATTGAAAACATCCATTTCGGGCCATTCTGCTCCTGTGACTTGATCGCTGTGATCAACAGCTGATGCTCACTGCTATCAGAAGTGCAGTGCATCTTCCGCCTGCTCAGCGCATGCAACTTCGGCTCGAGTCGCGCACGATCTCTCAGGCGATCCAGACCTGCATGGATCTTCTGGATGGGTTCCGGATTGTCGTGGTGATGGGCGATCGCCTTGCTCTCACAGGAATCTGCCTCGCTCCGTTCATTGCCCCCCGGCTGGTGGGAGGAGCCACAACAGAGGATGAAGGGCTGCAACTGGTCCAGCAGTTGCAACCTGATCTGTTGCTGCTGACCGAAGAGCTTGAAATTGGCTACGGCATTCGCCTGATGCAGAGAGTGCATGAGCACTGCCCAGGCACCCGCATGCTGATCTTCCTCAGTCGTGAATCGCAGGACGTTGTTCAGGAGGCGATGCAGGCCCACGCTGATGGCGTGATTTTCCGCTCCTCGATTGGCACCGGTCACGGTGATTTCATCCAGGCACTGCAGACCCTCAGCAGTGGTGGTGTCTATTACCCCGAAGATGTGCGCCGGCTGGTGAATTCACTTCAATCCGAAGACCTTCCGAAGTTTGTGGAGGAGCTCAGCGAGCGTGAGAAGGAAGTGGTGAGCGCGGTGGCAGGTGGTCTCACCAATGCAGAGATCGCATCTGCTTTCCAGATCTCAACTGAAACGGTGAAGAGCCATGTGTCCAATGCGATGAACAAGCTGGCAGTTCGCGATCGCACGCAGCTTGCGGTTTCTGCGCTTCTCTATGGATTGATTGACCCCCAGACGGTTTGATGGCTTTGCCAACTCCTGAGTTGTATTTGGGAGTTTACAGAAGCGGTCGCTGACAATGAAATTCAACCTGGCTAATGTTCTTGTGACTGTTTATTGATGCACGCAGCATGGAAAACCTTCTCTCGCTGGTTGTCAATGCTACTGACAATTGTATCTATGTGAAAGATCGGGATTTGCGATTTCTTTTTGTTAACTCTGCGGTTAGCCGCCTCTATGAGGCAGATGCTGAAAGCATGATTGGCAAAAGTGATGTTGATTTCATCGCTCCAGAGCAGTCAGCGCTGTTCAATGAGGCTGACCGCCGGGTGATTGATTCAGGGGTTAAGGAGTGTTTTCGTTTTGAAATTGAGATTAAAGGTGTCATGTATATGGCAGAAGACCACAAGTTTCCCGTTATGATTGATGGCTCTCGCTGTGTTGCAGGAATTGGCATTTTGACGCCAAAAGCAGGCTGATTTTATGGTCAGATCTCTTTGAACTGATTGCTCTTTGCTTTTTAAACAGGAACTTTCCAACCAAGACATTCCTTCGTGATCTTTCCGAAATGACTGATTCCCTGAGACTTGATTTTTCAAGTGGCCGAACTTATCTGACTGGGTTGGCACCAATCAATCAGGAGCTGAAGAAAATTGGAGTGAGAGTCTCCATTGTCCCTCTTGTTAAAGAGTCATTGGAGATATTAAAGTTGTCAACTTCGCCAAGCAGTGAATTGCTGAGTTTGCAGCAACAACAACAGCTGATCAGCATGTATGCTCTTGATCGTCCAGCACTTCTGGGACTTATCGCTGAGGCTGGCCGCGATCCTGCTTGTGAAAGCGGTGGCTCACTTGTGACATCTGAAAAAGATGTTCCTCCTTATCCAAAAGTTTACGATCTTAAAGCGCTGGGTGCTCAAGGGCAGGTCGATACGCAGCTGAAATTTGGCCCTTTTCACGTTAATAGTAGCGCCGACGGTGTCGGGGTCGATGAGGTGATGACTTTGGTGTCTGGCGGCCCTTGGACATGGTTTTTTGCTAACTCTCAGGATGGTGAGTTGATGAAGTTGTCCCTCGGTTACGTGCAGCCATCAAAGGGTGCAATGCGTTTGTCTTATTGCGGAATCAACCCCCACGGTGCGTTTATGCAAAGTCTTTCATCGCCCGATGGATCAAATGGAGGTATTTGCGTTGCCCATGCGCATGGACCACATGAGTGGCGTCTCGAGTACGCAGATGTGGGTGTAAATCCTTGGTGCGATTTCAGTGATTCGTGCCGCCCTGTATTGCTTTGATCGTAATCTCTATCTTGATTAATGTTGTGTTTGCAAATTTATATTTTAAGGTCAGCGATTGCTGAATCCTTTTGATGTTTGCTGGAGATTGTTGAATGGTTTTCTGAGTATGTGTCGATAGTCGTCGTGATGTTTTTTGCGTTACTACTCATTGCACTTGCTTTTGCAATTTAAGCTCCAAGAAAAGGTTGGAGTCTCCTGGTGGCAATCCCCTGAGTCGATAAATTCGATAGGTTGTTGCCAGTCAACGGTCTGGATGAAGCGTATGAAAGCGGTCCTGAATGGAACAGTGCTTGCGGAAAGCGATGACATCGTGATGGTGGATGGCAATCCCTATTTCCCCCGCTCGGCAATGCGTCAGGAGTTCTTTCGCGATTCCAGTCACACCACGGTTTGCGGCTGGAAGGGCACTGCCCGCTACTGGGATGTGGTTCTCGCTGACAACGTCATCGCCAACGCCGTTTGGAGTTACGAAACGCCCAAGCCGGAGGCAGGTCAGATCCTCGAGCGATTTGCTTTTTACCGCGGTAAAGGGATTGAGGTGAGCTGAGTCTTCAAAAGCGCCATTGAGCAGCTGAGGTCACAACGCGGATGGCTTGCATCCTTGTGAATGGGTGCTCAGAAGCCATCACCAAAACAGATCCTGAAGCCGACATCGCTTGAGGGGCGGCAGCTTTGTGCGATTTGGCTGGATGTTGTCATGCCTTGTATGGATCTGAATGGGGGCAACCCAAAAGCAATCCTCAGGCGTGGCGAGCAGCAGCATCAATACCTTGAAAGATAGTGATTATCGTTTTCAAACAGTACGGACAAAAACGATAATCGTTGTCACTTTTTGTGTCATTGTGTGGCTGTTGCATGCTTTTGTTTGGTCAATATCTGGTTTCTGTTAGACCTATTGCAGATGTGATCTTCGGATGACGACAACAGTTTTGATCTGTGCCTGCCCTTCCTGTCAATGTGAAGCTGACGGTCCATCTGCTGTTCAAAGGAATGGACAAAGCTTCTGTTCTGATGCCTGCGCCAACGGACACCCCAACCATGAACCTTGCCATGATGCCGCTGGTGCTTGTGGTTGCACTTGTGGCGGATAGTCATTCATTGTTGACGCGAATCCAAGGCTGAACCTGGCTGCAGCCATCAAGGTGAGATTGATAATCATTCCCGACCTGGCGCGGCTGGAGGTGATAACCGTTCTCGCAATTCGCTGTCAAAGTGTAACTCTCAGCCAGTTTTCAGCTGATACCTCTCCATCAGCTGTTAGGACAATCAAAGTCGCTATCAAGCCGATGTGCTGCAACAATCCGAACGCTGAACATCACAATCATCAGCCCGGAGATAACAAAGCTCCTGCTAAGTGAGCTGCCTTGTCATCGAACAGGCCGTCAACTTTCTGAGTTTCCACTCAAGCGAAGTCAACGGCTCAATCCAACAGTGAATGCTCTAAGCCCCTCTCCGCAGGGGCTTTTTTGTAAAAGACAAGCCCAAATCGCTCTTAGAGCTCCAGCCCATCGAACGGTGTGCTGACCTTGCTTGCATGGTCCGGATGGGTAACAAGCCTTTCTCAGGCAAATATTCACTCGCCGGGAACGGGAGTGGCATTGATCGTGATTGCCATCACTCTCATTCCTGTGGGCATGGTTTCACTGGCTCAGCTCAGTTGCTTTGGCCGATCGATCTCACAGATCTCCGCATGGTCAATCCATCGCATGCGTTTGTAGATGGCCGGCTGAATGGAGTGAACCAAAGAATCAATGCCGACCATTGCCATCGTCGGCTGTTGGTGTGGAAATAGGTTGTGATCTGTGCTGTTTAACGCTGACCGACCCGGCGGGTATCCCTATCCACCGGATTGGCAAACGCCCGAATGCTCGACGCAGATCGGACTATGACTATGACGACTGCAGAGCTCCATCTGTGGACTGCCAATCAGACAGCTGACCCAAGCCAAAAAAAAAGACCCAAAGGGTCTTCGGTGGGTGTGAGGAGTTGGGAATCTCGGTGAGGAGAGCCAACTACAAAAGGTATAGCTACAGCTTTGTCGTTCGGTGCATTGCACACACACCTGGTTGCAATTTCACGGCAGGTTGCTCAGGGCTTCGTTGTGATCAGAACAATTCAAAGGCTGCAAATCGGCTGGAACTTCTGGTTTTTTTACCCCCCTGCCTGTGGCGGGCAGGTCTGTGCAATGGGTTTTCTTCAACACAGCCGCCCAATAAAAAAAGACCCCACGGCTAGTGCCGAAAGGGTCCGGATGATGGGGATTCATATTTTGTCCAGATGGGTGGAGCACGTCAACGACACATATGGTGCATTGAATCTGAAGTTCGTGACAAGGTATACATGAACACCTATTTCGAAGCGATCATCTCTAACCTTTTCCCATGGGTCGAGTGATGGGGGTTATCCGATTTCCCAGTTTCAACCATTGCTGAGGCAATGGTTTTTTCTTGTCATCCACGAGTCATTTTAAAAACTCACAAAAAGAGGTCGGATCACTCCGACCTCAGATCCATCTCGAACTCAACTGATGATGCCAGTTACGTGTGGTGATGCAAGCATGGCAGCATTCAGATCGAACCAAGCTGAACGGTGATCTCATCGTTTCCTTTTTCGGCGATTTGCCTTACGCGTTCCCCCGTATCTGTAGCCCGGTTGGTCGGCAATTCTTGTCCAGCACGTTGCACATACAAGGGTCCACTCCGCTGTTATTTCGCTGCGCACGCGGTAGTGCACCCATCCCTGAAGTCCACAGAGACTGCAACAGAATCGGCGTTCAGCCATTGATCAACGGCCCAGAGCTCCGTCCCGCCAGGGATATCGCGCGTGTTCGATCAGGATGTCGCGATTGCGTCTGGCCACATCTGCGGTTGCAACATCAACCCATCTCTCCAGAAGAGGGATCGCCTTGTTCACCGTCTCGAGGCATTCGGCGTGCAACAGCGGCATCAACCAGAACTGTCGACGTGCTCTCTGAGGTTCATGTTCCAGCCAATGTTGGTCCAGAGCGAGTTGGCTCAATCGCTGGGCGCGGACATCGCCCTGGTAGGCGCGCGCCTGATCACGCCAGATCTGTCGAGAGAACTGATCGAGTAACAACACGAGCGCCAAAGACGACGTCTGATCCGCTTCCCACGCGATCAACCGGTTGTGCTGAGCTGCCTCAGCCAGTGCCCCGAATCGTTCGCTGACAGAACGATCAAATTCCTGATTGCGCCGGAACCATTGCCATGGCCTGCATTCTTCAAACCAGAAGTGAAGGATGTCCTGCGCGAGGGGCAATGCCTCAGGCGGCATTGCGAACTCGTTTCACCGCCAGACCTGCTTCCGCAGCTGTGACGGCAGCCAGCAACAAAAGGCCCACAAGTCCGATCAGCTGATTCTGGCTTTCCGCGTCAGCTGCGGCCCCTTGTCCAAGGGCAGCTCCGGCAACAAACCAGGCTGTTGCCAGTGCGGAGGTGATCCAGTAGGCCTTCCAGCGACGCTGGTAGAGATACCCCGCAACAAGGCCGGGCAATACATTCAGCACGACGGCAACCCATCCTGCCGATGCGGCAAGAACCTGATCACGGTTGGGAAGGACCATCGGTGCTGAAGAGTGTGAGCTCATGACTTGTTTTGATTGGCTGCGTAGGCCACGGCTCCACCCGCCACCAGAGTGAGCAGCCCGGTGCTCAGCAGAAATCCTGTAAGCATGATCAGGCCGAGGACGGAGCCAAGCAGTGACATTTTCACTCGCAGCAACTTGGATTTGAATAACAGGATCAGCAACAGCGTCACGGTTGCCTTGAGTCCGGCAATCTTGGCGGTGCTGATCGGGCAGAAAGGAACGAAAGGAGGAATCATCGAATGGACCTGCACAAGGGTGCGACCCCGTCACTCTGTCGTTTCCCAGGCGCTGCTGTGGATCAACCTCTGCAACGGCAAGAGATTTGGGGCAATCGCCTGTTGTCGTTCCTGCTGGTGTTGATCGTGATGACCACGGCGGTGCTGCCGGTGTCAGCGGCCTGGATCTGTGACGGTGACAGGCTGTCTGCGGAACCCATTCAGCTCGGTCGGGACGCCTTTGGCGCCACGGCTGATCCAATCCCTAACAGTGCCGAAGGCACCGTACCCGGGGATCTGATCCTGCTCAGCTGGCGGGGCGTGACCCTTCAGTTACCGCGAACCAACAATGCTGGGGCTCCGAGTTACACAGACGGTCGCTGGTGGTGGCAGGTCGAGGATCCTGAGCATCCCGATTTCCGCCAGCGCAAGGGGGGCATCGTCAGTTATGCCTGCAGTCCTGAACGATGAACTTCCGGCTTCAGGTTGCGGGTGCCAGGCCCTGCACAAGTGAGTACTCATAGGCCGCAGCCGCCAGGAGCAGCACTCCGATCACACCAATCAGCACTCGACCGTCAATGCGTTCCAAGGTGAGACAGTCTGCCGGGCAGAACCAATGAAGACCCAGGCTAGGTGTGATGCGGCGACGGGGCTACAACTCGAAGGCTCTGCGCTATCGCTCGTTTTCTTCAAATCGGTCTATCTCCATAGGAACTGAGGCGCAGCTAAGTATTGGACAGTGGTACAATATATTATGCTGACTTTAACTCATTAACGCCATGTTCTGTGTTGCGCTCTGATCAGTATTGGGTGCGAATTGGATGAGATGTGAATATTCAGACTGCCTTGGCGTGAATGAATGTCACCAGGTCTGCCTTGACTCAGCGAATGTCACCTGAATCAGCATCCGCAACCTGAAAGAGGTTGTGAATGCTTGTGCTTGGGACATAAGCTGCACCTTCAGAGAAGATCAGCTCAGAGGCGCATAAAGAATGATTCCTGCAGTCAGAAGAGCCAGCAGCGATGAAAAGATATAGAAGAAAACCATTGACGCGAGCGACAAAAGCGAATTGCCAGAGAACCTGCCTCAGTCAAACTTGGCTGAAGTTCAGTGAAGGTAATGAGGATCACAGCCGCACCATATTTGTTGTGCTTGTATCGATTAAAAGACTCGCTCGAAGATTTTTTGGTTTTAAACGTTGTATTGGATGTGCATGATGAGCACAATCAGGCCTGGTGTCTTGTCTAAGAACAGTGGGCGTTCCCCTCGCCGCTCGAAGATGCGGTGTCCATGAACATTCCTGCACTGGATCGACACCAGTGTCAGCTGCTCATGGCGTCTGTGGCCCCTGCTTTTGTTGTGGTGATGGCAGAGGTGCTGGCGGCAGTGGAGCCCTTTCCCATTCCTGCTGGTTGCTCGTAGCCACAACAAAGATCACCCGCTCATTCTGACTCAGGCTCTTCAGACTCCTTTTGCAATGACTGGCCTTTGTATTCATTGTCTAGATGTGTATCGGTCTCCACCAGGGTCCAGCCGTCATCCCGAAGCATTGAGTTGATCACCTGATCGCGATAGTCGACCTCCAAAGCACCATCAATCCCGAATGCGGCCATGATCTTGTCACGATCGGCGATTAAATCTTCTCTGTAGATCTCATAGAGGTCCGGGTTTTCGATCAAACTTGGATCGGGCTTGCCATCCAGCCGCCACAGCCATCGGTAAAGGAAAGGTTTGTATTTCGACTTGGTCCGCACGATGGGCAACAGCTGATCCAGTGTCAGCAGATCGCACCGGGTCTGCGCGTCCCAGATCTGTTCATCACTGAGGGCTTCTGATGTCTGCTTGCAGTGATCGAAGAGAGCCTTAATGAACTGCTGAGCTGTGCACTGAAATGAAAGTTCCTGGGGGGCGATACCCTCTTGAGCCAGATACACCATTCGGTTGAGGTCGTTCTGGCAGAAGCTTCCCTGCAGGGCATAAACGGCGGCAGCTTTGCGAATGTCCCAGAACAAGCCGGTGTTGTCCGCACAGGCACGGGTGATGAAGGCATTAAAAACTTTTTGATGATCGGGAGTGATATGAATTGAAAGGGCTCGCACCGCTGATGCAAACTCCTGTTCCAGCTGACGATCGAAACCCTGCTGATGGGATCTGTAGAGAGCACTGCGGCGCCACTCATTGAGGTCTCCCTCCCATCGCGCGGGTGGACTGGGATCTTTGTACAACTGAAATTTCTCTTTTCCCTCCAGGCTCCAGTTGTAAGCCGATAGATCCTCGGCTTTCACACCCTCGACCATGTGGATGTCGTGGCCCTGCTGATTGGAAATGAGACGCACCACCGCCAGAGTGCTGCGCGGTAGTTCGATCGTGTCAATGGCGATCACTCCTGTTCCCTCGCTGGATAGTTCGATCAGCGTGCCGTTGTCGTTGTGGCTGAAGCTGTGCAGGCAACTTTCAGAGAGGCGCTCGCTGCGAATTTTCTTCGTGATCGGATCGATTCCGATCGAATATGACCCGATGGGAACTCCTTTGATGCCGTTAGGTCGCCATGAGCTTTCGTCTGAACTGCAGATCAGGACCACCCGATTGTCGATCTGACGTGTCATCGTCCCCATCCTGAGGGCTGGCACCTTAATCGTTTCGACCAGAGCCCAGAGCCAGCCGGTTTCGGGTTCCGTTGGCCATGCGTCATGACCTCCACATGCTCAGCCCCCAGCTGAGCTGAACGAGGCTGAATGAATTACGGGATGAACGGGCGGATCGTCTGGCTCGGATTGATCCACTAAAAGCTGTCCGTCTTTCCAAAGACATTGCATTTCAAGGGAATCGAGGTCAATAACGCGATAAGCACCCTCGCATTGCGCCGACAAGATGCGCACTCTGACTCTTGCTTCATCGAGAAAGAGGCCTCGTTGCTTGGTTTGCCAACCCTTGTCTGTCAGTCGCTGAATCGAAAACACTGAAGGACCTGACTTCTTCTTTCAGCCTGGATGCTGATGAACCTTTTTCGTTGCAAGCTGCGGGGAAGCTTCGGGATCACGTTCAAGGTTGACCAGGCAAATCACCCCTTGCCCGACCCAACTGGACTGATTCAAATTCAGCTGTGTTGCTGATCAGTCAAAAAGAAACCCCCGCCGAAGGCAGGGGTTCTGAAAACTCTGCGGGAGTGTGTCCTTGTTTCCACCCCGTGAGCTTTTCTCCTCACTTATTCAAAATAGCCACTTTGGTGGCACTGTGCCAGTTGTTGTTCAACCAGTCCGTTGAAAGGCACACCCCATGGCGTGAGTCTGGCGCGGGCTTTCCTCCGCGAGACAGTCAACTGCTCACACCGACTGATCGCTCCTGGGCGCGATGAGTTTTTTCCGTCTTGCTTGTCTTGTTCTGGCAATGACGGGCTTGCTCCGCGCAACTGCAGCTTCGATCGCCCTCTCATCCCCTGCCTGCCGCCTGCGTTAAGCAGCGAATCCTTGTATGACAGTTGCTGGCTCTTGGCTGAGCTTGCTTTCTGGGGCGGGATCCCGCCACCAAGAAGAAGGCACAGTGGGATGCCTGTTGTCACTGCCCATTGGTTCGGCTGGCACCAGCGCATCCTCTGGCTCGGAGAACAACAGCTTTGAGTGAGAGCATCTTTTTGAAGTAAGAGCATCTGTCAGCCGGAACAGCCTTCAGCAGGAACAGCTTTCAGCAGGAACAGGCTTCAGCAGGGTCAATTTTCGCTCGGCTGGTCAGCACCGGGACGCCATCAGTTCTATGGATCCCTGGGCCAGTCAGGAGAGATGATTTTCCGCCTGTTCAGGCCGTTGCCTTCACCACAAAGGTCATCACCATGACGGCGAGTGCAACCATGCAGCCGAAGAGGGGCAGAGACAGGTACAGTCCTTTCATTGGTATGCCAGCGGTCCTCGACTATGGACGCTTTTTTCTTTTCGACGACTAAGGATTAATGCTCATTTCTCCATCAGTGACTAGAACACTGTTCAAATCGATTCTCGTTGTCATGTCAGCCAGGATCACGACATGAAGCGCAATTGGAGTGAGATCGAGCCGCACTGGTTGCGACTGAGTAACAGGACTGCATTTGATCTCAGCGCTGAGTGCGTGGTGATTGATCAGCAGAACGAGGTGATGCAGACCACCCTTTCAGGCCTCTCGACTCATCTCAGAGTCTCGTCTGCCATGTCGAATCCTCTGGTGAAACAGTTCATTGCTCTGGCGAGAGAGCTTGGAGCAGAGAATGCCATGCACAAGATGCTGATGGAGTCGGGGGAGGAATTCGCTCAGTTATGGAAGGAGGCTCAATCGGACTTGCAGCGAGGCGCTATCACGACGATGGACGATGTTGTCGAGGCAGTTGCAACCGCAAAGAAAGGCTATGACGAATCCCCGAGACGAATCCTTGTGATTCAAGTCAATCAACGCGATTGCGACGTACTCCTGGTTGGGCCACCGGATCATGACGAGTCAGAGTCTTTTAATGCCTGAAATTTATGGTTTGAGGATCAATCAATCGGCGGCTGCTTTGCTTGCTTTGATTCAGGGGGCTGATTTCCATGAACAATCAATAGGTTCGCTCCCTGATCGGCATCTCACTTCGTGCAACACTATCCGGCCACAGAAAATCAATTATGCCCATCAAGATATTGTCTTGAATGAGACTCCCTTAAATGACATTGCCTTCAATGACACTGCATTCAATGACACTGCCTTGAATGACATCGGTGCATCAATTCACGTTCTGGAAAAACGCGTGCCACGTTGTGGCAGTGATCTCGGTTGGATCCTGATGCAAGCCCAATCTCTTTATGGAGTTGGCTGAACCAGCGAGCTAATCGTTATTGAAGACGATGGTCGGTCCTCACTTGAAAATTCAATCAGAAGTTGCAGCGCTTGTGTTTGATCAGCATTAGCAGGCGCCGTTTGGTCTCAAGTCGTTGTTCTGGCAACTGTTCTTCAAGCGGTGGAACTCCACTCCAGCAAGGCGAACAGAACATGTGGCCATTACGCAGCCAGTACGTTTTCATCGAACCTCCAACTGACTGGCCACAGATCAGACATTGAAAAGGCTCTGGCATCGTCAACGCAGACCTGCAACCTGTCAGGCCACAGTGCGCTTCTTTGCTGATGAAGACTGTTCAGAATAAGCGTCTGGCTTGGTGGGTGAATCTTTTGTCGACATTGGTGTGCCAAACCAACGCCGCTTGCCGCCTACCACAATGTAATCGTCGTAACTGTTTTGATGCTTGTCAGACATGGAGACACTTCTGATGTCCTGATCGTTGCGAACCTGTGTTTGAATGCCAGCCTCCTTAACCAATTTTCAAATACAGCTGCATCAGTCGCCGGGCCACGATCTCCCGCCACTGAGTTGGTCTTGATGGCGGGAGTGTCAACTGATGAGCTTGCCGTCAACAACTTGTCTCAGAAGTTCGACATTTTGCAGAACAGTTCGTATGTCAGAGCTTGATGTGTTCGAGGATTTGCTCGCTGCTACTCGATCTCTGGACGTCTCCGACCTGCATGGATGGTCGCAACTTCTGTGATTTCCTCAATCACCAAGTGCTTACGCCAGTCTTGTGAGCCATTCAGTAAGTGATCGAGTTCCTCCGCTGTCAATTTGTTGTCCAGTCCGCCGAGGGTGCCTTTGATGGCGCATTTGATGATGATCTCTTGCTCATACGCCATGATTTGAAGACTGCTCGCTTCAGTCTGCTCCATGATTGCGAGTTCGCTTGAGGTTGGTCTGTTTGTTTACCACCTGAATTTTTCGGTGGGCTTGGCATTCCCTCTCAGTTGCATCAACTCATCGGCGAAAACAGGATTGTCATTATCTGGTAACTCAAACACATAGCCGATGTATTGGATCTCTTTCTTTTCGCAGAATCGATTTGTTGTGGAACCCTTGTATTCAATGCTCTCTAAGTATCCGCTTGGCTCAAGTGTGAATTGAACGCCTTGGCTGGCCCAGTCTTCACATGCTTGTTCTGCTTGCAGGACTGACTGATAATTGTTGCTGCATGCTGTCAAGCTGCCAATCACGAACATCAGAAACAAAGGAAGAGTTTTCATTGCATCGATGCGAAAATGTGCTTCTTCTCTAACCAAGCCTACTTGCGCTTTGATTGTTCAATGGACGTTGACTGCTAGCCGTTGTCGATCGATCTGTTCAGGTGGCTTCGACTCTTGATGACGTCGTGCCATCAATTGTTTGCACCACTGCAGTTCGCTTGCTCCAACAATCCATTCCATTGGTCTCAAATCGGGGAAGTCCGCTTCCGTTTTGAAATTGGCGAGGCTCTGCTGAGCCATGACGGCCATCTTTCCCAAGATGTCAGATCTCGATTGGAGCAGTGCGGGTTGCGCCACTGCCTCCTGTGTGGCAGATGCTGAGAATTGTTTGTTGTATTACTGCAGTGAGTGACTGTTGCTTCCAGTGTTGCACGAGTTGATGCCTCGTTCCTTGAAAATGGGCTGAATCTATGGGTTCTCTGACGCCTGACTGTGAGCCACCCCAACGCATTTACTTTGAAGTTGGGAAGAAGCTCAGTTCCTTTGAGCATCTACGGCTGCCAGCTCACGGATTCGTCAAAGGTTGAGTCACAATTTCATGTGGCGCAACTTCTTTCAGCCATGCCAATGGATGTCGATGAACTTGCATGATCCCCGCTGGATTTTGGTTGCCTGGGCCGTGGTGGCGCTCGCTTCCGCACTGCGCTTCTGGAGACTCACCGGTCCCTTTCGCTCCAAAATGAAGGCGCAGCAGCGTTTGGAATCGCTCAACCCTCAGCAGGCGCGCGCCTCTCTTGAAAGGTCCTGGCTGAAAAGCGACACACGAAACCATCGCTGAATAAAATGGGCGGATGGCTGATTCGATGTCATCTCAGCGTTTGGAGCGGGAGCTGACCAGGGCCGTTGAAATGGGTCGTTGGCTCAGCGATGACGAGCTCGAGCAGATCGAGCTCGAGCAGCGAGTGAACCGACTGCAGCAACAGCAGGATGATCAGCGGCGTTTGAAGCTAGGTCTCTTCACAGCTGTCTGTGTGGTCATTCCGCCCCTTTGGCCTGTCGCTCTGGGGCTCAGTCTCCATCTGCTGTTTCCCCAGTCATTTCGCCGACTGCTCTGGTTCGCCGGAGGAAGCCTGTTACTGCTCACTTTGCTTGGAGCAGCTGTGAGTGTTGCTGTTGTGTCGTTGCTCTGGATGTTGATCAGCTGATTTTCAGAGATTGAGGATCAACCAGGCCAGTGAACATCCGACCAACAGAGAGATAATGCCAAGCAGAGCCTTCCTGAAGCGTGACTCATTGAACTGGAATAAGGGTCTCCAGAATCACTCAGTCAGGTCAGCCTGATTGATCCATTGTCAACCTGTCTGAGCAGATCGCTGCGTAGTTTGAGATCCTGGTCGTCGAGATCCCTGAGTGTGAGCAGCGATCGGTAAGCAGCTTCACTGATGCGGCTGTGTAGTTTGGCGTTCAGGTAGAGCTCAACCATGGGTGACCTGATCCTTGAAGAACCCTAATCGCGAAAGTCAGTCGATTGTGGGGCTCCGCAGGTTCATTGGACACCGCTGTCAGGTGACTTTGAGGCAATGATTGCCAGGGCGGGCCGCATCATCCACCCGTCGGGATGAACGTAGGCATGTCCTGTTTGAGTACCCAGCAGGTTGCTGCTTTCTGTGTCTGCCAGGCCTGCATCAGTTGTCTGGCCAAGTGGCGAAGCTGCTCAGGATCCTGGGTTGTTTCGAGGGCACGATTGAATTGCTCGATCTGGAATTGCTGTTCGGTGGTGAGTTGAATGCTGCCGTTCATGTCGATCAACATTGCGTAGTGCACGCAAGGTATCGGGATAAACCAAACGTTTTGTTGCAGATCACACGGTTATCGCGGGTTTTCAGTGTGTCCTCACTTAGCACCTTGATCAATTCTTGCTTTGGTTGCTCTCGGCATCATCAACAATGTCGTTAGCATCGGGAGCTTTTTAAGGCGTTTTGACGCTGAGATCCATCGGTGCCACTCGATCTTTTTGAGGCTGAAGCAAGATGCATCAATGCCAGCAGTCAGCCAACTGCAACCCCTGGCTGCTGATGAGACGGTCAGAAAATTTTTTGTCCAAAGACCTTGATCTGGCTTGATGGTTGAGGTCAATTCCAGGCAAGCCAAGGCAAAGCGAGCAGGCGCAGAGTCAGGTTCTGCCAAAGCGCAGGACAACCACTGCGAGGGTCTCTGGCAAGACCAGAAGGATCACCACCTGTTTCAGCGACAGTTCATCCCCTGTCCTGGAATTTCCCTTTCCATTGGCATCGCAGAGTCACAGCGTTTTCACCACGCATGCCTCGACTGGGTTTCAACAGGAAAGCTTGACCAACGGGCGCTGGCTGATCGTGATCGACGTACTGCCTCTGATCACCCGCCGGTCCCATTGGATCACGGTGGCATGTTGTGAACCTGAAGAACTGTGGTTCAGCAAGCCAACCTTCCCTCTCTTCACCCGCGGAGACGAGTCGATCTGTGCCGGTAACCGTGGAACTGCTTGAGGACCTGTTTGGACCGGGTGGGTTGGTTCCCGGAGTCAGACTCAGCCTCTCTCGGCCATGCAAAACCCAAACTTTTCCTCGCGAAAGTCGTGATGACACTAACCAGCCGGAAAAGCTCAAAGCCGTTCAATCAGTTGATGCAGTGGTATGAATCGCCAAAAAAGATGGTCACGAAGTTTCTGCTGGCAAACTTGTCCTATTCAGCGAAAAAGAACTAAAAGGCGTGGCTGGTGGTGGAGGTGATGCTTGTTCTGCTCAAACAGACGCGAATCTTATTTCTAGCTGAAATAAACAAAAGAATCCTTGTGATGCTGTTCGGTTGTATTGACTCACCCTGCGTAGCCGCGGCAATCGTAAGGGATTCTCAGCTGTTAAGTCACTCTCTTCAAACGATCAATGATTCATCAATGCCTGGCACGAATGAGCTCAGTTGAGCAGTAGGAGCTCAACTTGAATGGCTGATGGTGCAGGCTGTTGGTTCTCAACCCAATCAACGCTCTGAAGCTGCTCATGCGTTGTTGTGACTCGAATCTTACTGAAACCTTAAACTCAGCTGAAAAAGAGCTGGTCCGGTCTTCATCGAAATCAGGTCTTCGTTAGGTTCTTTCCAGCCAATGGCGTTACGCCTGCCTCAGTCAGGAAGGGAGCCAACCCATGACCAACGAAGAGAGCACCAGTTCCAGGGATTTCATCGTTGTTGGTGGAAGACGTCGCTGGTTTTCTGTTCCAAGCAGAGATGACCGCTTCAATGAGCTTCAGCAACGAGTCGCCCAGGAACGAGATCTAGCTATTCCTGAGCGACCATCAGACATGGGCTGACAACGCTGCACCGCGTTGCTCCTCGTGTGTCGTCGAGTTCGTCACTGAAGGTGTGGAGGTGCCGGCAAGCTGGGTTCAAGCAATTGATGCCCAGCGAACGCTGAGAGTGCCGGATTAATTGCCTGGGATCAATCTTTTGATGATGCATTGATTGAGAAACTGATCTGAACTCAAGGCACAATCTCAAGCTGAACAATTTGAAGGTGGTAGATCGATCGAGATTCGCTGTTCCCCAGCAAATCCCGTCGAAATGTACCCAGGGCACAATTTTTGCTCGTTATGTTCAGTGTTGGAACCGTTTGAGCTCATGAGTCTCCAGGATCCATTGTGATATCGGCGATCCTTGCAGGTTTGGGGTCGATGCACGGTCGCTAAGCACTGACGCAATGCAGCTGCCCGGTCTGAATCGAGAGATCTCGGGCCACACCATCGCTACGCTGCGGATCTGAAAACCTGATCAAATTCCGTCGTCAGCTTCTTTAAAAAAATCAATGTATCTCAAAACCTTCTCAAAGAGTGTTCTGCTGGTTCTTTTGACAGCTGGATTAATCGGATGTTTTGGTCGTAATCAAAAAAATATCAAAAAGATTCCGATGATGATGGATTCCAATAAAGTTCTTGCTTTGGTTGATTGTTCCAATAGCGAAGTGCAGATGGTGGACGATTCAGAAATTTCGAAGCATGGCGCCAAGTGGATGTCTCAAATGGAGTTGGAGAAATCAGTGATGAAAGATGCTAAAAAGCATGGAATGCAAGAAGTTGTTCCCTTGGCGATGGACGTGTGGGAAAGTCAAATCGATATTGTTTGCAGTAAACAAAGATCGTCATAGTCCTAGCCAGGTATGCTTCCCTGGTAAGACAAAAATTTAAAAGTTAAAAGTCGATCCAGTTGATGATTTCTGGATCAGTGCTGGATCAACAGTCTCCTGGAATTCCTCAGGCCGTGGCGCTCTCGTGTCAAAGTCACAGGCCTGGTTGCAACCAGACGCTGTCTATTCCCTTTGCTTCAATGACCTCGACAGCCATGTCGCGATGGTCAAGTCGGGCATGGCGCCGAGCTTTTCGATATGACCTCAGACAGTTCTTTCCAAATTCAAGGACTCAGCTCGTGATTTTCAGCGTCTGAATCCCATCTGCAGTTCAAAGAACTCCACTGGCAAGGTTGTCAGTGCTGGACGTAGTTTCTCAAGCTCATCTGGCAGACCATGCACTTCGAGCTTGGTGAGCTCACAGATTTGCAGGATTTGCTGCAACAGCTCATCAACATTCTCCAGATGTGCCAAGGCACCTGCTGCACCTCGGTAGCCTTCGCGGCAGTGGAGGATCTCTCCTGCTTTGGTAAACCCGTAGTAGAGGCAGAGAGGTTCCTGGCTTGAACGATCGACGAACTGTTTGCACAGTTCCATCACCTCCTGCTTACGTTCAGCAGGAACGCGGAAGTAGGGGTAGATCGAGACGCATTGATCGTCAAGGGTCATGGCTGAGGGATCAGGTCAATCCCTTGATTAGCCATGGAGAGCGCTGCTGGTCAGACTGCCTTGCGGATGGACATCGGCTTCTGCTCTTTCATGGCTGTTGTGGCCTTGTTCATGCGCCCTGACTGACACAAAGCGTCGACCAGCCCGGTTGGCATCCTCCACAGATCGGTAATTACCCACGTGGGTGTAATCCAGGCCATCGCTGGTTGCTGACACCGAGAACAGATTGTTGGTGACGCGCTGAACGCTCCAGTGCATGAAGCAGAAGGGAGCCGAATGATGCAGAGACATACCACGCCATAAACCGAATGTGTTCAAACTATGACGATTGAGGGATCACGGAGTGGCAGCTTCTTAAAACTCAAATAGGTATTTATTTTTCCTAAAGAATTAGCTTGTGTATGTCTTGCGCTCGATCAATTCTTGCACCGTTTCTGTTTCCGATGATCCTGACCGTGTTGCAGAAGTTGTTCTGATCTGGTACTGCCAGTGTCTCGCAATGATCAGCCATTGCTCTGGTTTCTAGTTAATTTTTTGGTGTTCAGGCTCGTGGTCGCTGATGGGTAGACGGCAAGAGGGGCGATCCCGCGGTGCTTCTGGGGTGCGCCCGTGCAATCGCCCCGCGAAAACCTGTCCAGTCTGCGGCAGGCCGTTTCAATGGCGCAGGAAATGGAAAGATGTCTGGGATGAGGTGCGCTACTGCTCTGAGCGCTGCAGGCGTCAAAAAAATTCCCCGATCAATGATCGGGGAGGCTGAAGCCGGTGATTGAAGTCCCCAACACCCGGCCCTGGAATGGGGGTCTCGCAGCCATGGCTGCCACCCATTCACCCTTCTATCAATAGGTCTGGTGTGTGCTTTCGCGCAAGCCCCAGATCTGGTGTCAGTGGGCTGGAGGCTTGGCTTTGAACTGCGTCGTCCTGTCCGTCGCCTGCATCACTTTGGGGTCATGCCGCTACATGTGGCGTGGATGATCGCGCCGTAGTTGTCCGATCCGCGAAGCCCATGCGGACTGCGGCTGGAGAGATTGATCTGAGCCATCATGTTGATTGAGGTCTTCATCCAGGCGGTTCATCTCCGCTGATATGCATTCCAAGCCACCATGTTTGAGATCATCTGTGTTCTGATTTTGCCGGTGATGTTGATCGTGTACTACGCAATTCAACGCCTTGTAGTGCATCACAGCAATATGGAAGTGAAGCTGATGATTCACGACCTGATCGTGGAAGCAATGAACAAGCACGATCACGACTTCGATGATTGATTGCCTCCTGGTTGGGGCATCCTCACCTCCTTTGCATGTCTTTGTCTGATCAAAGCCGCTATCACAAAATCAGATGCAGTTGATGCCCATGTCAGTTTCCGCTCTGCATGGCTTCACGCTTGAGGCGGTCGAGCTTGCACCTGTTCCGGTGATTACCGTGTTGGCCCGTGGTCGGCTGACCCATGAGGACTATCTCTCGCTGATTCCACAGCTACAGGCCGCCATTGACGAGCAGACCAGCGATCGTCTCCGTCTTGTGTTTGACGCCCGTGAACTCTGGGGCTGGGAGCTTCGAGCTGCTCTCGATGACCTGCGCCTGAGCATTCGTCATGGTCTTGCTGTTGAGCGTGTGGCTCTGATCACTGATGCACGCTGGCTCAGCTTGTTGAGTCGGCTGGCAGGTTTGCTGATGCCTGGGCAAATTCGAAGTTTTCGCGAACGTGAGGCGGGTGATGCCTGGGTGAGGTCCTGAGAGTTGAAGTCATTCCGTAATCTGGAACTATCGATGTTGAGTCATGGTGATTGCGGCTTGTTGAAACGGGGCCTGCCTCTCGCCGCTGTCTGGATCGGTTTCCTCTTCATGACGGTTGCCTGCAGCAATCCGACACGGCTGGCCTCCTCCGGGTCGGACGATCTCACTCCGGACAGCCCTGTCGTCGATCGTTCGGCTCAAGACAGTCGCCCCAAGGTGCTGACCACCTTCACGATCCTTGCTGATATGGCTCGCAATGTCGCTGGCGACAGGCTGCAGGTGGAGTCCATCACCAAGCCCGGGGCGGAGATTCACGGTTATGAATTCACGCCCAGTGACATCGAGCGGGCTGCAGGTGCCGATCTGATCGTTGAAAACGGCCTGGGTCTTGAGCTCTGGGCCAGACGTTTCACGGAAGCCGCTGGTGATGTGCCCACCGTGACGCTGACTGATGGCATTGAACCGCTGCTGATTGGTGAGGATGCCTATGCCGGTCGCCCCAATCCACATGCCTGGATGTCGCCCAAGGCTGCCCAGCAGTATGTGGATCGCCTGGTTGAAGCTTTTTCGTCGCTTGATCCTGAGGGAACGCAGCAGTACGAGGCCAATGCAGAGGTGTACAAGGGCCGGCTTCAGACCCTGGACGCGGAGCTGCGCAACGCCCTGCAGGTGCTGCCGGCCGGTCAGCGCCTGCTGGTGACCTGTGAAGGCGCCTTCAGTTATCTGGCGCACGACTACGACCTTGAAGAGGCTTATCTGTGGCCCGTCAACGCCGAAAGTCAGATCTCACCACGTCGCATGGGCCGATTGATTGAACGGGTGAAGCGCGATCAGGTTCCAGCAGTGTTCTGTGAAACCACTGTCAGCGACAAGGCCCAGCGCGAGGTGGCCAGAGCTGCCGGCAGTCGTTTCGGTGGTAGCTTTTATGTCGATTCCTTGTCAGATAGCAACGGCCCTGCCGCCACCCTGCTTGATCTGCAGCGCCACAATGTGAAACTAATTCGAGCCGGTCTGGGTGCCGCCGCCGATCCAAAGCCATGACGATTCGGATCGCAGCAGAACAGCTCTGCGTTGATTACAACGGCTCTGTCGCCCTTTACGACGCCTCGCTGACGCTTCCTGCGGGTTGCATCTGCGGAATGGTGGGAATGAACGGAGCTGGCAAAACCACCTTGTTCAAGGCACTCACAGGCTTTGTGCGTCCGTCCAGGGGACGGATCCGCATCAACGGTCTCAATGTGGCTGAAGCCCAGCGTGAGCAGGCTGTGGCTTACGTGCCCCAGAGCGAGGGTATCGACTGTGATTTCCCTGTTTCTGTCTGGGACGTCGTGATGATGGGCCGCTATGGCTCGATGAATCTGCTGCGCATCCCTCGTCAGTCAGATCGCCTTGCGGTGCGCAATGCACTCGAGCGTGTTGAACTGATGGATCTGAGGGACCGACCTCTTTCTGCCCTTTCCGGCGGTCAGCGCAAACGCGCGTTTCTGGCCCGGGCGATTGCTCAGAGAGCATCAGTGCTTCTGCTCGATGAACCCTTCAACGGCGTTGATGTGCGTACAGAGAAGCTCATGGCGGAATTGTTTCTGCAATTGCGCAACCAGGCTTGCTCAATTCTGATCTCAACCCATGACCTCAGTCATGTCCGTGATTTCTGTGATCTGGTGGTGCTGATCAACAAGACCGTGTTGGCCTATGGGGAAACATCTGAGGTCTTCACCCCAGAAAATCTGTCGCTGGCGTTTGGCGGTCTTCCGCCTGATGTGCTGCGGGGTTCGGAGGGACCGAAGTAACCACACTTCTCTCCAATTCCAATGTCAAAAAAAACTGGTTCTGGCCGGCTTCCCGCTGCTCCCGAACCTGCCTGAGCCGCTACAAGCAGCTGCTTTCCACTCGAAAGGCAGCTTCTGGAATGCCCTTAGGCCATTGATTCTTGGCGCATTTTGATCATGAGACAGCCCGCCTGGGTCTGTATGAAACCAGCTCAGCACTTGGAAATGTCTTGTTGAGATCTGCAATGCGGAGTCGTTTGTACTGGCCCCAGGCCTGTTTGGTCTCAGACGTTTTCCCCCATACGATTGTCAGGCAATGATCGATGCCACCTCTCGTCGCGACTGGTTCAATCCGCATCGCTGAATTCAGCTACTCAACGATGCGAGCCGCCTCAACGAAACGATCAGTGGCTTTGAAGCGATCTGCCAGTGTCTGGAGGCTGTTGCAATCAGTGCAAAACGCTTGTAGGTCGTGCTCAGGATGTGTTTATAAATTATGGTTTAAGACCAACCGCTTAGGCCGGCACTTCAAGGAGTGGGGCTTTCAACTGACTTTGGAAAATGGATTAGATGCTTACTAAACGCCAAGAGGAGCAGTTATTCAAGCTAGGTGCAGTGATTAGCTTTGTGCCTTTTTTTCCACTGGTGGTCCATGCGTATGAACTTGCTTTCGTCAGCAGGTCTCGCCCACACCTGGCGCTGGTCATGTTTTCTTCTTTGCTTGTAATGAATATTTCCCTAAGACTTCCCTATTTGCGAAGTACAAACAGGCTCGTCTTTGCACAGGTTGCATCTGTATGGGCTATGAATATTTTAATTCTTTTCTTTTACTTGATAGCGTTGTTTATTGATTGAATGAAAAAGCGGTGATGGATATTCTGTCAATATCTCATGGGGATGCTATTGGGAAGAGTTCTCGCGCCTCTGGCGTCAACGTTTCTTTGCGCCGTATGTATCTATCGTGTTGTTTCTTGTGTCGGCTGTACGTTGACTGCTTTATTCAGTGTGGACTTCGATTGAACCCTCTAGAAGCCTTTCATAAAAGGTTCGCTGTGAGGCAATGTCTTGGTTCGCAGGGTGTAAATGGAAGTATTTGCTGCAATGAAAAGTGTTCGCCAATCTGCGCCTCCCCAGTGAAAGTTGCCAACATTCTCAGGGGTCTCGATGATGCCCAAAAATTCTCCCTGGTCGTCGAAAATCCAGATCCCTCCCGGCCCCGTGACCCAAACGTTGCCTTGTTCGTCGCATTTCATTCCATCGGGTATTCCCTGTTCGAGTTGGCCGTTGCCGATATTCTTTGCGAAACATCTTCGTCCTGAGAGACTCCCGTCGGGGCTTACGTTGTAGACGTCGATGAGTGCCTGAGTTGAATCATTGATATAAAGCAATGACTCGTCTGGGGAGAAGCAAAGACCGTTAGGTGCTGTGTAGGCATCGGGCTCCACTGCAAGCTGAAGATCTTGGTTGGGGGTGAGTCGGAACACTCCTTGAAAGCCCAGGTCCTGTTCGCGCTCTTTCCCAAATCCAGGCATGCGTCCATAAGGGGGATCTGTGAAGTAAATTGATCCGTCCTGCCTAACGCATATGTCATTAGGGCTATTTAATTCTTTGCCTTCAAAGCTGGAGGCCATTATTTTGCGATTTCCATCCTGTTCGATCAGGACTACGCTGGAGCTGAGGTGCTCACAAGCTAAGAGGTTTAAATGCTTGTCATAGGTCAGGCCATTGGATTTTTGCGAGGGTTTTCTTGCTTCGCCGATCTGGCCGTCTGGTGTCAATTTGCGACAAATATTTGCCGGAATGTCTGAAAAGAGAAGGTGTTGTTCTTTTGGATTCCATATGGGTCCTTCGGTAAAGATGAATCCAGTGGCAATACGTTGAACTTCTACCTCTTTCGATACAAGATCCCAGATTTTGTCGGATTGAGCTTTGATCAATTCGGACCTTCTTGAGCAGAGCTAATGATTTCGGGCTTTTCGTAGCAACGCTCAGGGTCATGTTGTCTCTGGCTTTTAATCTTCTTTATTTTTTTAATGAATTCCAAGGTTCGTCTCGGTCTGTTTAGTCTGAAGTCCTGGGTTGAATCGTGCCGCTGAGTGGGCTCGCTATTGGTTGCTAACCCTCACTAAGGCTCGTTCGGCGGTAACGATCAATTCGCATTTCCTGGTATCTGCGAGCCAGGGTGTCACGGCAACGCGCTCGGCGTTGTTTGGTCCGTGGCTCCGGTCGAGTGGATCAGCAGCCTGGCTGGGTTTCTACCACCGCCGTTGCTTAGGTGGAGCGCGCCATCAAGGGCAGCCGGGTTGTGTTTGGTTCAGCCGGATGATGATGACTATGTCGATGCTGCCATTGCTGCCCTTGCTGGCAGTGGGTTCTGTTCGGGCCAGCCGTGTTGTGCCCCACTGCCAAGATTGATCAATCGCTTTGGATTGCAAGGTTTTGGTTGGCAGCAGCGTTATCAAGTCGCGAGTTGATGCGCGGCAGCCTGCACCTGCTCTTCGCAACAGATGCCTGCTTGTGCATCCAAAGCAACACGACCCGCCCGTCTTCCTCTTTGCCTCTGTTGTGTTTGGTATGAAAGGTATCGACCGGCCATCTCGTGCTGAGGAGCAGACCGAATGAACGTCGGGGGCTGCTCGATCACTTTTGCGTTGAAACCGCACACGGATCAGAGGGAGAGCAATTTTGCCTGACTTTTTGCTGGAACCCTTGCGTCATGACTTCATGGTGCGCGCGTTGATGATCAGTGCCCTGGTTGGTGGCGTCTGCGGGCTGCTCTCCTGTTACATGACTCTGAAAGGCTGGGCCTTGATGGGTGATGCCGTGTCCCATGCCGTTCTTCCCGGCGTGGTGCTGGCCTATGCCCTGGGTTTGCCTTTTTCCCTGGGAGCCTTCGTGTTCGGCGTGGGCTCGGTGGCGACCATCGGATTCGTGAAGCAGAAGTCGAGAATCAAGGAAGACACCGTGATTGGCCTTGTGTTCACAGGCTTCTTCGCACTTGGTCTGGTTCTGGTCTCGAAGACTCGCAGCAATATCGATCTCACCCAGATCCTGTTCGGCAACGTGCTGGGGATCTCCGCGGCTGATATCCAGCAGACCTGGATGATCTGCCTTGTCGTCGTGGCGCTGCTTCTGTTGTTCCGACGGGATCTTCTGTTGTTCTGCTTCGATCCCACCCACGCCCGCTCGATCGGCATCAACACCGGTTTGCTCCACTACCTGCTGCTGTCGGTGCTGTCGCTCGCGGCGGTCGCAGGCTTGCAGACCGTCGGCATCATTCTTGTGGTGGCGATGTTGGTGACACCGGGCGCCACGGCTTACCTGCTCACCGACCGCTTTGATCGCATGACCTGGCTGGCCATCGGCAGCAGTGTGATCTCCAGTCTTCTAGGCGTCTATTTCAGTTACTGGACCGACAGTTCAACGGCAGGCTGCATCGTTCTTGTTCAGACCGGTCTTTTCCTGCTGGCATTTCTGCTGGCGCCGCGTCACGGAATCTTCTGCCGCCCTCCGTCATAAGCCTCTGTCCGATCGTTTACGCATTCCAGTGCTTTGGCTAGGCAGAGCTCAGTAACAATCTTTTCCATGTCTCTGATGCACCGTTCCTCAGCTGCTGCTGTCGCTTTGGCAGCTTCATCACTGATATGTGCACAGGCTCAGGCCAAGCCTGCCGTTCAGGTTTTCAGTACTGGCATCACTGAGGCTGAAGTCACTCAGATGCAAAAAGGTTGGTGCGATGCAGTGCTGGCCATCAGTGCCGCCTACCAGAACGGTGGTTACGACGCGGCAAGAACCAAGGCGGCGGCTGTGATTGATTCTGCATACGCCTACGACTATGGGCCTGTGGCGTTCAAGCCCACTTACGCCATCGGTGATGAGACTTTCCGCACCACTCGTGATGGTGCACTCGCCTACTTCGTGGGTCCAGATCCCACAATCCCCCAGTTCAGGGACAAGAAACTGGGATTCGCCACCTATCGCCACTGGGTCAAATGTGAGATCAAGGACTATGTCGTGCAGTTGTTGGGTAACACTGCGAACACCATGGGGATGGTGATCCTCACCGATTCGCAAGGCCAGACCGCTGAACCTGAGAAGACCTGGACCTTCCTTCGCCAAATAGATGGCTCTGTTCGCATCGTGCTGCATCACTCCTCAGCACCATTTGATGCGCGCTAGTTCGTAAAGGGTTTCCATCGGCTGGGCTGATGTTGGAGAATGGGAGAAACACATCTGCGTAGTCCAGCCTGATGCTCCTCTCCAACCGATCCGTCGTTCGGGGTTCCCTGGCCGCACTGGCCGCAATCACGCTCGTGGGAGCACAATCGGCCCGGGCCCACCATGTCCCTGGCGACGATCACACCGGCACCCTTCTTTCAGAGAAGTCCACCAGCACTGCCCAAGGCATGAAATCCATCTTCAGCACCCAGGCTGAAGCTGAGGCCGCTGCCCCGGACTTCAACTGCTCGGGAGCTCACAAGATGGGCAATCAGTGGATGCCTTGTTCATCCCATGGACACCGCGCTCACTGATCGGCTTCTCTGCCTCAGGCCTTCACAGCAATGATGGTCTGAGGCGACTTGGTCGGTAACTGAGCAGAAATGTCTGATCCTCGGCCCTGACCGCAGTGATGCAATCATCTTCTGTGTTCCAGATCCAGATCTGCTGAGGGATCTGATCGGTGTGATTGATCGTCCTGCTGACGGGCGACCCGTAACGGGTTCTGAGCCCTGCCAGTACCTCCGTCATGGCATCGCCGGGAAGGCTGTAAACCAGCTGTTCCAACCCTTGTCGACCGAAGCGCAGATCCAGTTGTTCAACGGGGAGTTCACCGATGTGCTGGTTGCTGACGCGATAAACGGCAGAAGAATCCGCTCTCAGAAATCGGGCTGTCTCCAGAGAAATCTCCAGACGCTGTTCAACCGTGGTGCTGTCCATGCCCCACTGGAGACCGGGGATGCAGGCCATGACCTGTGCGGGAGCCGAGAACACGGCGGCTGCAATCAGCAGATGCAGCAGCCATTGCAGCGAGTGTCGCACCATGAATTCCAAGACGACATCGCCTCCCGGACGTTAGTGGTGATGGTCGACGCTGTCAGTTGTGCTCCTGTTCTGCACTCGCCAGGCGGAGAGGTGTCGACATCCCTGCTGCTGATCCCTACGTTGATTGGCGGACTCATCACGGATGGGCGTGAACTGCCCTGGGCTGAATGACGCGTCTTGCCACAGCCTGGGCCATCTTCCAAGGTCTTCTGATCGAGGCACTTCCCTTTCTGATGCTGGGAGTCACCATTGCCGGCGTCGCCCGCTGGCTGGTTCCCCAGTCAGCCTGGGTGCGTCGTCTGCCACGCAATCCTCTGCTTGCACCGATCGTGGGGGCCTTACTCGGGTTTGCACTTCCAGCCTGCGAATGCGGCAATGTGCCTGTGGCCCGTCGCCTCCTGGCCAGCGGAGCACCGCTCGGTACGGGATTTGGTTTTCTTTTTGCTGCGCCGGTGCTCAACCCCATTGTTTTGGCCAGCACCTGGGCGGCATTCCCCGATAAGACCTGGTTGCTCTGGGCCAGGCCTGCAGGGGCTTTTTTGATTGCTCTTGCTCTGAGCGCACTGCTGGGGTTGATTCCTGAATCCCGTCTGCTCCAGGCGGCACTGTTGGAGGAGCGCAGGCTCAGTCAGCCCCTGTCCAGCATCGGGCTGCTGGAACGTCGCACAGGAATGGTCGGAGCAGGCCCTGCCAAGAAGCCTGAAATGCAAGCTCGATCATCGGCGCCTCAGCCGCGCGAACTTCTTTCCCACAGCACCCGGGAATTCCTCAGCCTGCTCACGTTGCTGGTGCTCGGCAGTGCTCTGGCTGCCGTGGTGCAGACCTGGTTGCCACGAAGCTGGCTTCTGGCGCTTGGCAGTGCGCCGACGCTCTCGATCCTTGCGCTGATGGTGCTGGCGCTGGTGGTCTCGGTGTGTTCCAGTGTGGATGCTTTTCTGGCACTCGGATTTGCCGCCCAGGTCACTCCAGGAGCATTGCTGGCTTTTCTGTTGCTGGGGCCGGTGGTTGATCTCAAACTTGCCGGGTTGTTCACCGTTTTGCTGACTCCGCGAGCCATTGCAATCACAGCGCTTTCTGCGTCACTGATGGTTCTGTTGATTGGCCAGTGGGTGAACCTGATTCAGCTCTGATGTGGTGCCCGCTCCGATGAGATCTCTGCGTTCCCTGCGTCGGGCTGCTGTTCTCCCCCCTCTGGTGGTCACACTCTGGGGATGGGTGCTGGTGTGGAGCAGTCTTTCCTCTCGGTTGGATCTGCTTCTGAATGCGGCCTTTCACCCGGTGGTCGCCGTTGCCGGTGTGGTCCTGATGCTGGTTGGACTGATGCAGCTGCGGCTGCGGCTGGCTGGCCAGCGGCGCCTGCCAGTTGCGCCTCTCGGCTGGCTGTCGTCCGCTCTTGTGGCGTTGTTGATCCTGTTTCTGCCGCCCCAACCATCCTTCAGCGACCTTGCCGCAAACCGTCCGGACAGTCTTCCGGCGGCACCCACTCTGAGCTTTTTCCTGCCTCCGGAGCAGCGCACCCTGACCGAGTGGGTTCGGCTGCTTCGCAGTCAGCCTGACCCTGAGTTGCACGCTGGAGATCCTGTGCGGATCAGTGGTTTTGTGCTGGATCGACCAGGAGAACCATTGCAGCTGGCCCGGTTGACCGTGCGTTGTTGCCTCGCGGATGCCACGCCAGCCGGCCTACTTGTGGACTGGCCTGCCGACGCCGATCCGAAGCCGGATCAATGGTTTGAGATCGAGGGAACGATGACTGTGCAGGAGAGGAATGGGGTGCCGGTCAGTGTGGTGAAACCGACCAAAGTGACCCTGATCCCAAGGCCTGAGCGCCCGCTCGAACCGTGACCATGTCCGCTTCGTCGCCACGGCCACGCCTCTTGCTCGGCTGTCTTGCGGCTCTGGCTGGACTGGCTGTTGTGCAGCAGCAGATCCTGCTGCGACGACCACCTCGGCTCCAGTCCGTTGCCATTCAGCCGCTGCGTTCCGGAGCCGCTGCGCTGGATGTCATCTTCAGCAGGCCGATGGATCGTGCCACTGTTGCGGCCAGTGCACTGGTTCCGGATCTTCCTCACAGCTGGTTCGGGCGACAGGACCGTCTCCGGCTTCTGGTGGAATCCGGCCGTCCCATTGCGGGACCCCTTCGCCTGCAACTGCTTGGTGAGGATCTGAGGCAGTTGCCCCTGAAAAGCCAGGTGGTCTGGTGGAACCCCAGGCCGCACCTGCTTGCGGTGGTGCCCGGTGAGGATGGAGAACGGTTGCAGCTGCGCTCGCGAGATGGACGATGGCAGTCGCTTGCGCCTGTGCAGCAACGCATCCTGCAGATTGAACCACTGGGGAATGGCAGCGGAGTCGCACTGGTCAGTGATGACAGTGAGGCGCGGCAGCGGGTGCTGCTGCGACAACTGGATCAGCATGCTCTGAGCATCCATGAGCAAGGTCTTGGTGATCCGGGGCTTGGCAGCCTTGAAACGCTGGAGTCCGGAGATTCGGGATCTCTGCTGTTTGCCCATCTGAGCAGCAATCAACTTGGTGAATTGCTGGTTCAGCTCGGAGGTTTTGAGCCAGACAGTGATCGTGTCTGGATTCAGTCCAGAGGCGAAGCGCGACGGCTTCTGGACTTGAAGCCCAGTGGTCCTCTGCGTCTGCTGCCCGATGGCAACGGACTGGTGTTGCCGTCTTACGACGGTCTGGAGTTGCTGCCTCTGAATCCTTCCCTGGATGGAGAGGCTCGACAGTCGCTTCCTGGCAGCCGGGAGGTGAAGGCCTTCTGCTCGGGCTCCGGTCGCGCTCTGCTGGTCCGTCACTGGCCTGACTACCGCCGCTCCCTCGAGCTGGTGATTCCGGCCCGGCCTCCACAGCAGGTCTGGCTGGGTGAAGCCGGGGTGATGGCGGCGGCCTGCGATAACGGTGGTGATCGCCTCTGGCTGGTGCTGCGGGAAGCCGGACTACGCACCGAAGATGTGCTTCTGCAGCTCGACAGCGAGGGGCAAGAGATCCGTCGACGCTCCCTGGGGCCATGGCGATTGAGCTCGGGATCGGAACTCGACTACGACCCGGTGAGTGATCAACTGCTCACGGTGGTGCAGAAGCCTGATGCGGATCATGGACGGATTGCTCTGATTTCCGGCAGCACCCTCAACCTTGAGGTACTTCAGCAACCGGCAGTGCTGGCGCGTTGGCTGCCGGCTGGAGGCGCATTGACTGACTTTTCTGATCCGTCTCGATAGGTTGACTGAGAATCGTTCTCACTGTTCATGAGGGTGGCTCCCCTCGTCGCTCATCGCCTGTCCGTCTCCTATGGCGACCGTGTCGTTGTTGATGATGTTTCGCTGACTCTGGAATCCGGAACGCTGACGGCATTGGTGGGCGCCAATGGCACAGGCAAATCAACCTTGCTGCATCTGCTGCAGGGCCGGTTGACCCCCTCCGCCGGCAAGGTCGCCTGCGATGGGATGCCGATTCAGAGTTCTCGTGACCGGGTGGTGTTGATGCCGCAGCGGGGCAGGATTGACTGGTCTTTTCCCATCACGGTGCGTGATTTCGTCGCGCTCGGGGAGATCGGTCATCAGTCTTTTGGTTGTTGCGACAGGGAGGCGGCTCTGCAGCGTGTCGGACTGGAAACGCTGGCCACACGCCGCCTGGATGCCTTGTCGGGAGGTCAGCAGCAACGGGCATTGCTGGCCAGAACGCTGGTGCAGCCGTCTCGGGTTCTGTTGCTGGATGAACCCTGCGCCGCAATTGATCCTCCGTCCCGGGAGAAGCTGCTTGCCCTGATGCGGCAACTGGCTGATTCAGGTCACACCCTGTTGGTGAGCAACCACGACTGGGGTACGGCTCTTGATCTCTATGACCGGGTGATTGTGCTCGATGGTCGTGTCCTGGCGGATGGACCACCGCAGCAGGTGCGCCGCATGCTCAGCAGCCAGCCTGATCGTCTGGAGCACAGCCATGAGTGAGCTCGATCTCTGGCTGGTGCCATTGCTGATGTCGCTGCTCGTTGGGGTGCTCTGCCCCGTCACCGGCACGTTGCTGGTGACGCAGCGACGAGTGCTGCAGGCGAATCTGATTTCCCATGCCGTTCTTCCAGGCGTCGCCATCGCGGTTGGATTCGGCCTGGACCCAGCCATCGGCGGCGTGATCAGCGGTCTGCTGGGTTCACTGGCGGCTGAGCGCATGCAGCGTGGGCAACCTGCTGGTCAGGAAGCTGTGATCAATACGGTGCTCGCTGGTTTTCTCGGCCTCGGTGTGCTCTTGATTCCAGTGCTCAACATTCGCCTTGATCTGGAGGCGCTTCTGTTCGGCGATTTGCTGATTGTGGACTGGTCAGACCTCTACAAAGTGCTTGTGGCTGCCGCTGCGATGGCGTTGTTGCTGCTGACCCGCTACCGACAGCTCGTGTTTCTGGGTGTTGATCCGGATGGTGCTGAGGCTTCGGGTTTGCCGATCAGGAGCCTGCAGCTGGTGCAGGCGCTGGTTACTTCCATGGTGATCGTCAGTTCCATGGCTGCTGTGGGAGTGATCCTGGTGATTGGCCTGCTCTGCGCACCGGTGCTTCCGGGTCTCTGGCGCGTCAGCAGTCTGCGTGCCGCGATGTTTCAGTCGTCGCTGGTGGGCCTGGCCCTCAGTGCCGTGGGTTTCCTGTTGGCTCTTGCTCTCAACTTGCCTCCCGGCCCCCTGATCGGTGTTGTCTGCATGGTTTTGCTCTGTATCCCGAGACTGCGATCTGCCAGCGCGACATGACTTGCGCTGCCGATGAGAATGATTATCATTTCCGGAGATATTTTGTCGCATCTTGCCTTTCCCTCTCGTCACGGCAGCAGCAGGAACCCTGCTGGCCGCTGCATCTTCAGCCCCAACGGTTGTTGCAGTTGACGGCGTTCTTTGCGACATCACCAAGAAGCTGGTGGCTGATCAAGGTCGCGTGATTTGCCTGATCCCGGCGGGTGCAGACCCGCACACCATGGCCCTCAGGCCTGCTGACCGCAGCTATCTCAGCAAAGCCAAGCTTGTGCTGCTGAACGGTTACAACCTCACCCCTGCTCTCAAGGGCGTCAAAGCCGGTGGCCCGGTGGTCTCCGTTGGTGAAATTGCTGTTCCCAGCAATCCCATGAATGATCCGCACCTCTGGCACGACCCTGCGATTGCGGCGTCCATGACCAATGCGGTTGCGGTGAAGCTCAAGCCCGTGTTCAACGGAACGCAGGACGCAGCGATTGATCAACGCAGGGCCGCCATGGATTCAGTGCTCAGTTCGCTCGGAACCTGGACGGGCCAGCAGATTCAGACAGTTCCTGCTGAACAGCGGGTTCTGATTACAGGACACCGTGCCTATTCCTTCCTGGCGCGTCGGTTCGGCATCCGTGAACTCCCTGTTGTTGACGAATACGCCACCGGAGGACGGATGCGCCCCTCCAGCCTGGGTGCCATCAGCAAGGCGATCAAGAAATCTGGAACCAAGGTGATTTTTCCAGAGGCGCTGCCTCCGTCCAAGACGATGCGCCGGATCAGCAAAGCCAGTGGCGTTCCCCTCGCCAGCAAGCCCTTGTTTGCAGACGGCCAGGCTCCAGGGAAAAGTCTTGTTCAGACAGCTACCAGCAACATCTGCACGTTCGTTGTTGCCCAGGGTGGACGTTGTGATGAGAACGGTGCAGCTCAGCTTCAGCAGCGCTGGGCCTCAATCCGCTGATTGATCTGTACACATTTTTGAATTTTTGATCCAATGATTTTTTCTCGTCTTTCGTTCCTGAATGCCGCTGCTGGGCTTGCCTTGTTGTGCGCCGGTGACGCTGCAATTCGAGGCGTGTATGCCCATGGCGGCCATGGTGGCGGTGAACAACTTCCAGATGGTGAATTCCGCGCCACTCCCGTGATCACAATCGAGGGGCATGGTGGTTTTGAGACCAACCTCGATGGCAAGCCTGAGCATTACGCCATCGATGGACAGTTCGGTTACGTCTTCGAGTGGGGTCTTCCCAACAACGGT
The DNA here is from genome assembly GCF_014279995.1 of Synechococcus sp. BIOS-E4-1. Lineage (NCBI taxonomy): Bacteria > Bacillati > Cyanobacteriota > Cyanophyceae > Synechococcales > Synechococcaceae > Synechococcus > Synechococcus sp. BIOS-E4-1. The sequence goes on from NZ_CP047935.1 coordinate 1,230,583, forward strand.
ATTTTTGCCATTGAAGCAACCATCGGACCTTCTGTTGTTTACGGAGAGGCCGAACACTTCTATGGAGTCGTGCATGCTCACGGCGACGATCATGACGACCACGGTGATCATGACGATCATGGCCGCGAAGACCATGACGAGCATGAAGACCATGGCCACGAAGACCATGAAGAGCATGATGAGCATGATGAGCATGGCCACGAAGACCATGACGACCACGATGAGCATGGCCACGAAGACCACGATGACCATGGCCACGATGACCATGGCCATGAAGACCATGACGACCACGACGAGCATGGTCATGATGATCACCATGGTCATGCGCATGAATCAGGAGCCCCTTTCAAGCGCACCGATGTCAGGGGCTACTTAGCAGCCCGTTATCAACCCAATGAACAATTGGCTTTCCAGGTCTCCTGGATGCCTTACTACGTGACAGGCCCAGGTGAGGAGTTCGGGGAAGGTCTCAAGAATGAAGTGGGCGTCAATGTCACCTACGCCTTCGGTGATGGTGACGTGAACTTTGCGCTCGGCGACGGGCTGGAAGATGTGATTGACGGTGTGTTCATTTCCGTTGAAAATCGCACTGGCTGGGAATCAGACAGCACCTACATCGGTAACTACACCGACGTCTGGCCAGGTTTTGGTTTCAATGTTGACCTGCTGAACATCACACTTTCCGGTGGTCCTCGTTTCTATGTGCCTGGAAGCTACTCAGGTCTTTCATCACGCACCGACTGGGGCGGTGAGCTTGAGCTTGAATATCCCATCACGGACAAAATTGCTCTCTTTGCTCATTGGGAGCCTGTTTACAGCACCGAAGACTGGGGTTCTGAGGGTGGCAAAGGGTGGAACCACCATATCGGCACTGGTGTGACCTTCTCGTTCTGAGCGATAAAAGACTGTCTGCATATCCATGCTGTAGGCAGTCTTTTTATGTTTTTGCCTCTGTTACTGGAGTGTTGACTCTGTGATGCTTCAGCCTGATGACGCAACATGCTCGGCATGGTTTTGATCTGGACGATCGAACAGAGCAGATTGGTTCAGTTTTGCTGGTGTAATCAATCTCCATTGAGTTGATGTCTGAACATCAAGTATTGATAAGAGTGACTCGCTTGATTTTTTTATGAGTGATTAATCAGCTTAAATAACAATTTTTAAGGACTGTTGGTTTTGTTCTGTGGTTGTTCTTTTTCGTGCTCTTCAGCTGACTTTTCTGATCTGCATCCACATGATTGTGCTGACGTCGATCTTGATCAAGGTCTCCAGGTGTTCCTGCGTTAGTGCTCGAGCATCATTTTCTCGACCCTGAAGTGTGAGCTTGGAGAGTTGACCCATGCACCAGTTCTGTAATGCAGCTGCCTGGGCTCTGCGGCATCCCTGATGGCATTGTTCCGGCAGATCCATTGAGCTGGATTCGTTGCAAGTTGTCTACTTGTGCGAAGCAATGCGTTTGGATTCAAGCTCAACATCTGCACGTAGCGAAATGCACCTCACTGTTGTTCCGGTATCAAATGGGTGGATTCGTGCTTTGTTGAATACACGTTCTTTGGTGTTGATGTTGCAAGTTCCTTGCAGTAATTCTGATTGCGGCCACAAGCAATTTGCGATCAAGACATCATTGCTTTGATTGCTTATTTCGGCCTGTTTCCCGGTGCGGGCTCCTCCTTGTCGATGTCCCGCAGGTGCTGCTGGCCGTGTGATGCCACAAATAGGTTCCTCTGCGAAGCTGCAACCGAACAGCTGCAATCGAAAAGCTGTAACTGAACAGCAGCAACCGAACAGCTGCGAGAGCTGATGCCCTTGGGTCCTCTGGTGACAGCTTTTCTGTGAGCAAACGTCGGGTGTGCTCGCGTTGTGCGGATGGTCGTTTGCCGATGCCTGAGGCTCGTTTGTGAAGAGGTGCTACGGCTGATCGATAGCTTCTGGCAAAGACTTAGCCGGTGTTCCCCGTACCCTTCCGTCGGTCGCTTCAACAACGGTTTTTTCAGCTATCCAGTGGGATCTGGTCGGTTGTAATGGTTGCCTTCTGTACCTCGGGGATGACGTCTTGCGGGGTCTTCTGGTAGCAAATGGCTCAAAGGAACCCCCTACTGCTTCTGAGAATCGCTTGCATGAAGGTCAGTTTTGCTTCTAGAGTCGAGATCGATTCTCAATAGCAGGACGTTTTCCGTCCATGACTCTCTCGGCTTACCGGTTTCTTCCCGATGCTCCCGTGGCATTGATGACGATGCCTCGTCACCAGACCGTGTTGATCGACCCGGCTTCTGCTGGCCAAGGCAGCATTCTTGAAGTCCATGAAGGCTTCTGCCGTGTGTATTGCCCCTGCGAGGAGACAGAGGGCATGACTCTGGCCTTCCTGCAGGCTGGCGATCGCCTGAGGACTGATCGCCTTTGCAGCGAAGGCATTTGCGTCGAAGCTCTCACTGACCTTCGTCTTGCTCGCAGCGTTTCATCTGACGATGAAGTCGGCATGGACGCAGTGAATGAATGGACCTTGCAGCTGCTGCGCATTCGTCACCTCGGACAGGCAGAGCAGAGGCTTCATGCTCTCTTCGCGCTGTTGGTCAATCGTCTGGGTAAGCGCTGCAGCGATTGCTTCCAGTTGCCATTCCGCCTGACCCATGATCGTCTTGGTGAGCTGATCGGAGCCACGCGCGTCACCACCACACGTCAGGTCTCCAAGTGGAGAAATGTGGATCAGATGAACTGTTCGGGTGGTGAATTCACCATGAACTTCTCGATCGACATGATCAGCACCGCTCCCCTGACCCATCTCTGATGGCTTTGATCTACCGCCAGGGAAGCAATCTCATGGCAACGCTCTGTCGTGATGCAGAGCGTTGTTCCAGGCGGAGCCTTCAGATCAATCAACAGTGCAATCTGTGCCTGAATCAGACGTTGATCAAGCGATTACGTACTGAGCAGGCTCAGATTGCATTGCGCCTCAGAGAGCTTCAGAAGCTGATTGCAGGGATGGATCGCGAGCTGCTTGTCGATCCCCTGGCATTGAATTTCGCCGGTGAAGTTGCCCGGCGGGCGCTGGTGAAAATTCGCTCTTCGGTGAATTGATCACTGAAGCTGGGCAGGGTGTGCGACACCTTCTCTCAGTTCGTTGTCAATCACCAGTACAGCAGCAGCCTGTCCATCCGCAAACCTGGTTCGACCGAGCAGATGAGCGGCTTCATGTTCGGCTTTGATCTGTTGCTCCACCATCGGTTCAAGAAACACGGTGCTACGGGAGTCACCGACACGTTCTGCTTCCACCAGCAGCTGTTGGAGTGATGTGGTCACATCCCGTTCAGTCAGAAATGCAGTGCTCATCACGTCGAGAACTGATTTCCAGGATTGATCAGGAGCCTCGAGAGCCTGCAGTTCGGGCGATTGTGCCCTTGCGATCAGGTAGTCCGCAACTTTGGCTGCATGCTCCTGTTCTCCCCTGGCTTCGTCATTGAAGTGTTTGGAGAACCCGCGCAATTCCCGTTCACCCATCCAGATGGCAGCGCCAAAGTAGGTCGCATGAGCCTGTCGCTCCATGTTGAAGTGTGCCTGAAAACCCTCCAGCAAGGCCGGGTCCATCGATTCCGCCATGGCTCGACCCGAAGGCCCGACTTGCACCTCAAGGTGCTTTGAGGAATCTGAAAGCATGAAACCGTGGCGCCTGTGTATCAAATGTACACGGGTTGTCGAGCCTTTCGATGGCTGTTGGCGTCGTGATTGATCTGGGCTGTATAATGAGATGCATTCTCAGCAGCTTGGGTCGTGCCGGTTCATCAGCCTCAGAAAAAGAAAGGTTGCAAGAAGTCCAAGTGCTCGAAGTGGAAGGGTGGTCAGTGCAAGTGCGGTCGCGGTTGAGCGAAAAGCTCATCCTGTTTGGCCTGCAGCTGCAGAAGGTTCAGTCGCATCGTTTTTGTTGCGACATCCACGTCGATCAGATTCTGGCGTTGCATCCAGCCCAGGTGCCTGCTGATCGTGGGTCTGGTGCTGCTGATGATTTCGCCGATGCGGCGGTGGGACAGGCCTGAAATCAGGGATTGATCAGCTGCAGAATCCTGATTGCCTCTTGTTCTGGCGAGCAGTAACAGCAGTTTGATTAATCGTTCCAGGCTGTCTGCGGGCTGCTTGATTTCGTAGAGGTCGAGAATCCAGTTTTCTAGAAAATTGTTGGTGTCGACCGGTTGACCTTTCGGGTTGAATTCAACTTTGGATGGTTCAAGCGCTTCAATCATCAGCCTCCGCTGATTGTTCCAATAAAATGAACTGCTTGTTCCAGCATCAATCAATGCCAATGTGGACTCGGTCGTATTGCTTTGGCCTTCATTGACGCAGTAAAGACGAATAAAGCCTTCAATGATGTTCAATTGAAGGCTTCTGTTCTCGCTTTCGTTTGTGATAATTCTATGTTGACTTGATTTCCTCAGTGTGATGACCGATGTAACCAACGTCGCTTGATTTTTTTCGACCTGCGTCATGACAGTGACTGGTACAGAGATTCTTTCTGCACCTTCATTTTTAGTTGTTATAACAGTGCAGGCGTGCCTGTGAAGCGTGTTGTTTGATACGACCTTCCCGTGGTTTTGGGTTGTGCAGGCTGGGCTTTGACCGCTCTGAATCAACTGGATCAAATTCTGACCTTGCCTACTTCCGCGCGAAGAGGTGCGCCTCCTGTGCCGATCAGAATCGGCTGACGGGTGAAGATCTCGACACGGATTCCACTCCGGGCCACAACGATCAGCGTCCGGCTGATGGCTAACACTGAGATGACAAGGGCGCCTGGCCAGAGCAAGGCCATCAAAAGCGCGGTCAGATCAGCCATGGTCATCCGGTTGGTTCCTGCCCTTGAAATAGCAATTTTGGCCGTGATGCCTGTTTGCTTCGCTGGCTTCAGTCTCTGAATCTGCGCCGGGGGGTGACGGATTGAGCCAGGTCAGGCACCATGGTCGACCATGTTGAATCCCATGCGTCGCATCGCCTGGCTCCTAGGGGGCTGTCTTCTGTTTGCTCTGCCTGTGTCAGGTGCAGGTTTGATGGAGCTGCTTGACAGCATGAAACCGGCTCGACCTGAACGGTCGACGTTGCAGCTTCCGTCGCTTCCGTTGACGCCAGGCCGTGGCAAGAACTGGGTCGGTGACCGGATGCCCAGGGAGGGAACGTCGATTCTGGTTCTGGCAGGTCACGCCGATTCGCAGCGGATGTATGGATCTGGAACACCAGGCTGGGCGGTCGGTGTCGCTGGAGCCGCTCCGATGCAAGCGGGTATGACGGATGAGCTCTACTGGAACCTGCGTACTGCCAGGGCCGTGGTGGCGGAGGGTAAGAAGCAGGGTTTGAACATCAGCTTCTATGACCCTGGTGTGCGCACCATTCGCAACGTGCAGGATCCACGCACCAACTGGTCCGTCGGTCAGCAACATGCGTCAGAGGGGGGCTATGTCGTGGAAATTCATTACGACGCTTACTCACCCCATGGCATCGGTGCAGGAATCATTCCCGCTGTCGCATTCGGTTTTTCCGTGATGGATGAAGCTCTGGCCAAGGAATTCGGCGCTTACCCCTATGACTATCGCGGCATGTTGGGGGCACCTCGCAGGGGTGTTTCGATGCTTGAAATCGGCATGCTTGAGGGGGCTCTGGAGCGGGGACTGCGTGATCCACGACAACGCAAGCTGACCCTGGACAGGATTGCCAAGCGTGTCGTTACCGCGCTGCGTGAGGGTCTGGAACAAGGAACGTCCCTGAGGGCTATTTGTGCACCAACAACAGGAATCGCGGCGTACTGCCGTTAACGCGTTTACAGACTGATTTATAGAGTGGTGTTCAGATAGTCCTCAAGCCGATCTGTGGGAATGCGTTGATCTGAGACCGCATCTCCCAACGGCAGAAACACAGGCATGGTGAGTTGTCCATCGATCACAAGTGGAATCAACGGTTGACGATCCACACGCATTTCGGGACCGATTTTCTGAACGCAGAGCAGTTCGAGAACCCCATCGTCGTGCTCGCGTTGGTATAAACGTGCATTCTCGATCGTGGCCAGGTTGCAGGGGGCAAAGCCATGATTGGCAACAACGTCACTCAGTTTCATCGTTCAGAGCCTCCCTGTCTCAAGGGCACGAGCAGTCCCATGGCCTGTCGGATGCGGGGGGAGATGGATCGAATGGATTGCTCCAGAGCGAGTGCCTGATGCCATTCACCGGCTGCTTGAGCCTCCTCCTGCTGATCCCAGAGCAGAAGGCGTTCACTGAGCAATTGCAGCAGTGATTCAGAGTCGTTGATCGTGTTTGTTCTGTTGTTGTTTTTCGTATTCTGCATAGTGTCACTGTCCGTCATTGACACCAGATCATCAACTCAATGAAGGGTGTGATTGCCGAGCTGAAATGTTCGGTTCACCGCTTTTGTTCTTGGCCGGAAACTGTCGGACGGCATGCATTCCATGGCTGAGTATGCGAAGGTCAAAATCCTTAAGCAACGATCAGCAGCATGAATCTGATCCTGCTTTATGCCGACGACGTCTGGACTGGAACACGCTGCTTTCTGGCCAATGATCGGCGCACCGAACACATCCGCTCCGTTCTGCGCGCCGTGGTCGGCGACACGCTTCGGGTTGGGTTATATGGCGGTGCTCATGGAAAGGCTCGGGTTGATGTCATCGACGAAGCGGGTGTGACGCTGTCGGTGCAGTTGACGCAATCACCGCCGCCGAGGCATCGTTTCGACATCGTTTTGGCACTGCCCCGGCCAAAAATGCTGCGGCGGATCCTGCGTACTGTCGCGGAATTCGGTGTCAGTAACCTTCATCTGATCAACAGTGCCAGGGTCGATAAGAGTTACTGGCAGTCACCTCTGCTGTCACAGGCCAAGCTCAGAGAAGCCTTGCTTACTGGGATGGAACGCTCACAGGACACGATCGCCCCGACGGTGCACTGTCATCAACGCTTTCGACCATTTGTCGAGGACCAGCTTCCCCAACTTTGCAACGGTCGCTCCTGTTGGATCACCGACAAGGGAGCGCCGATCGCCCTTTCGCAGACCCCTGCGAGTCCTGCGCTGGTGATGATTGGTCCGGAGGGAGGATTTGTGCCCTTCGAAATCGAGCTTGCGACCACGGTCGCGGCAGATCGAGTCCACTTGGGCGATCGCATCCTCAGTGTTGATACTGCTCTGCCGGCGGTCTTGGCACTGGGTTCGGCGATCGGGGTGTCGCCCAGCTGATGCGGGTTCACGCTTGAACGTTGGGATCAACTCCAGATCAACTCCAGTTGCATCAATGGATCGAGGCTTCGCTTCACAGGGCATTGCTCCGCGACGCGTTGAAGCAGTGAACGCTGTTCGTCGCTGAGGTGCTGAGGAAGTTTCAGATGCAGACGCAGCCTCTTCACTTTGCGGGGACCTGACTCGGTCATGTGTTAATTCACCTCGGCAGTGCTCCCTTCAATCGACCAGTACCTGCTCTTGGCAGTGATTCCCATGATGGTGAGCATGCAGGTCGCTACGGATGTGGCCAGAAGGTCAGTGGGGGAGAACGGTTGACCTTGTCCGGCGTTGTCGACAGGGGCATCGGTGATCAACACGGCACCGGAGCCATGGTGTGTGGCCCTACAGCGCAGTTCACCGCTATACAGACAGGAAACAGTTGTCATGAGTTCCTTCCAGGTGGTTGGTTCAAGTTGGCAGCACAATTCGTGATTGGTTGTTTCTTGATGCTGTGTTCACAATGAGTTCATGTTTTGGTTGCTCATGGGGATGTTGTTGTCCTCTTCATTGAAGTGATTCATCCCCTGATGATGACTGCCGCTTTGATGTGCCTAGGGATTCAATTCATGATTTAATTGTTTCTGGTCTGGGCTTTCGGTGATCAAATTGTTGTTGGTTGATCGTTGTGATTGAAATGTCTTTGTCATCTGATTTGCATTGGGGCTATGGATATCATTTCAAGGCATGATGTAGTGCACGAATTCTTCTGGTTCCCAATGATGCTTGGCCAATGTTCCTGTTCTGGCTAGTTTGCAAGAGTCAATACTGCAGGGTTTAACGGGAAGGCGATATGGCTACTGGAGTCACAAGTCTCGGTCATCAACAACGTCTGCTGGTGATGCCTGATGATGGAGAGCAAGCGGTTCTTGATCTGCTGGCGTCGGCGAAAAAGAGCCTGCGTATCAAGCAATTCAAGCTGCAGGCTCCTGCGGTGATCAAGGCCATCCAGGATGCCCATGAACGTGGGGTCAAAGTTCAGATCATGTTGAACCCTCATACATCCGGGGGTGATCGGTGGAACGACGAGGCTTTTGAGCTGTTTAAGAAATCAGGTCTCGATGTGCGCTGGACGAGTGAATCCTTCCCCGTAACGCATGAAAAATCAATTTGTATTGATGATGAATGTGCGTTGGTTGCCACATTTAATCTGGCTGAAAAATATTTCACTCTGACCAGAGATCATGGGCTTGTGACTTATAATCAAGATGCGGTCAAGCAAGTGATTGCTGGTTTTGAGGCTGATTGGAATAACCTTGAATTTAAGCCTGATCTCACGGTCGGTCTCGTCTGGAGCAATCTGCACAGTCGCGGGCAACTGGCGAAACTGATTGACTCTTCAACAACTCATTTATGGATTCAGCACCCGAAGTTTGTGGATGCTGTCATCCTCGATCGGATTGTTGAAGCCTGTGTCAGGGGTGTCAAGGTTCGCCTGTTGTGTGGTGGTAAGCACGGCATTTCCGACTGGGATATCTACGACACGTTCGGAAATCTTCGCGTGATGTCGCGGTTTGGGGTCAAAATTCGTCGTCAGAAACATCTAAAGCTGCACACCAAGATGATCATTGTTGATAAGAAAGCGGCGGTGATTGGTTCCATGAATATTGATAGAAGCGCTTTCGATATTCGTCGCGAGTTGGGGATGGAGACCGATGCACCAGAGGTGATTGCACGGTGTTGTGAAAAGTTTGAGTCTGATTGGCATGAAGCCAAGGACTATTTAGCTCCGGATCCTCTTGATCCTTCCTTGCATGATCATGGAGAGTTGTCACCGGATCCGAATTTTATTCATGAGTGAGAATACTGGTACCGGGTTGCAGTCAGATCCAGCTGCCAACCCGGGTCTGCATGAGCTTTTTGTGTGCATGATGCAAGTTGCTTTCTCTGCTTTTGGTGGAGGAATGTCTCTTTGGAGTCACAGGATCATCGTTGAGCGACGTCATTGGATGACGTCTGAAGCGTTTGTCACGGGATTGACGGTTGCTCGTCTCTTCCCAGGCCCGAATCAGATCAATATGTCGGTGTATATCGGCTCAATTTTCAAAGGTGTTCCTGGATCGCTGGCGGCTACAGCTGGAATCATTCTTCTACCTTTTACGTTGTTGATGCTGTTGGGTCTGATCTACTTCCAGGTCAGTGCAATTTCTGAAGTCAATCGTCTTCTTGCTGGTCTTGCCGCTGCAGCTGCAGGCATGGCACTGTCCATGGGATTCAAGATATTGGATGTCTATAAAAAAGATCATCTCGCCCTAGCCATTGCGGTCATTGTTTTTGTCTGTCTTCAGGGGTTCAGGTTCCCCCTGATTCCAGTGGTTCTGGTGGCAGGTGCGATTTCGATGAGTTTGTACTGGCCTCGAGGGCAAAAGCGATGACTGCGGTTCAAACCTGGTTGCAGGTGGTGCTCACCTTTCTGAAGCTCTCGTTGTTTTCCATTGGTGGTGGCAACACTCTTCTGCAGGCTTACCACCATGAAGCGGTTGAGACCTTCGGCTGGCTGACAAACCGTCAATTTTCTGATCTTTATGGTCTGGCGGAGGCATCGCCAGGGCCGAGTTCCATGTTTGTGGGTCTTCTCGGTCTTGGTGCGGGCTGGAAGCACGGACCGCTCTGGGCCCTGATCACGGGATACTCCGCAGAGATCGCCATTTTGCTGCCCTCCACAGTGGTCATGCTGATTGCTTCCGTCTACTGGAACCGCTGGCGCGACTCCCCGTGGCGGATGGCTTTTGAACGCGGTCTTGGGCCGGTAACGCTTGGCATTCTGTTCTCAGTGAGCGTCACCATCCTCAAAACAGCCAACCACAGCTTGATCGCCTATGGACTGTCTTTCATGGTCTGCTTCTTCGTTTTGAAGACAAAGATTTCACCGCTTGTGTTTATTGGGATCTGTGGCCTTGCTGGTGTGCTGGGGTTTGTGCGTTGAACTGGTCGAACGGATCTCTCCGTTCCCGTGTCTGATCAATCGTTTCTGCTGCCGTGCACATTGCAGGAGGCTCGTCTTTGGCTGATATTCAACTCATCTGATGGCTATAACCCTGTTGCACTTCATTGTTAATGCCTGTCCTCCGTGGACAATGACGACATGACAGACAACAGCGAACTTGCCGGACTGCAGGCTCTCGTCGCCGACGTCGGCGGCGGCAATGTGATTGATGCCGAACTGCTTGAAGGATGCACTGTGCAGGCGCATGAGCTTGATGAGATGGATGAGGATCAGGCCGCCCGTGTGGCGGCTCACTGTTTCTCCGTTCTCTTTGATCACAAGGTTGAGCAGCTTGAGGGCACGGCCGCCGATGCTGCGATAGGGGTCTGGAGCGGCAAGGTTGATGGCTTTGCCTTCACGATCAGCCGTGAAGATCTCGGTGACCTGGTGCTTGATTTCAGTGTTCCTGATTGATGACCGTTGACGAGCTGCGTCAGGACCTGTCTCAACGAATCGGTCGGCCTGTTGAACTGCTGCTTACCAGGGATGGTGAAGCTGTTATGGAGCTCGCTGATCTCTACCAACCTTCTCCCGCCGGTTTTGGCGGTCGGTTGCGTCTCCGTGATGGAACGGCGATGACCTGGGAGCTTTGGCTGGAGGATGGTGACAGCTGGAATTTCCACACGGCGTCGTTCACGGAGTAACCGCGGCTCGCCGGTCGACTCCTTATCCAGTTGCGGATCACACACTGGCCGGCAATGAGAATCATTCTTAGCTTTCGGGTTGATTAGCCGCGTTCGTGCTGCGGGGATGTCGGATCAAGTTCTGAAGTTGGTGATGGTTGCTGTTGTGGTGGTCATCTCTCTTGCCACAGGTCGGCCGGCTTTGATGGCCATGCGTTCTGATCGATCTCTGCCTGCTCTTGGGTTTGGTGAAGCCTTTGCAGCTGGAATCTTTTTGGGTGCCGGTTTGATTCACATGCTCGGTGATTCACAGTCGGCGTTCGACACGGCTCACATCAACTATCCGTTTGCGATGGTGATCTGTGGATCCGTGATGCTCCTGCTTCTGTGGGTTGAACATCTGGCGAATCACGGGATGGGCTCCCCGTCAGGCAACAGCAGGCTTCTGCCGCTCACGGCTGTTGCGATGTTGTCGATTCACTCCCTGCTGATGGGTGCCGCCTTTGGGGTGTCGTCCTCAGTGGCGTTAACGGTGGTGATCTTCATCGCTGTGCTGGCCCATAAAGGCTCTGCCAGTTTTGCGCTCGGCCTGGAACTAGGTCGCTCCGAGTTTTCAAAGCGTTCCGCCTGGAGGCTATTCCTGGTGTTCGTCGTGATGTTCCCTTTCGGCGCGCTTGTTGGCCAGGCGCTGAGTACGGCTTCTGATGCCCATCCTTTGGTTGAGGCATCGATCAGCGCTGCAGCAGCAGGAACATTTCTGTTTTTCGGCACTTTGCATGGGCTGGCTTCCTCGCCCATGATCAACCGCTGCTGCAACCAGCGTGAGTTCATCGCTGCAGTTGGAGGCTTCGCAGTGATGGCAGTTGTGGCGATCTGGACCTGAACATCGCCATCTACAGTTGCTTGATGTTGCACAGCGCGCCAGCTCGAGCCAGCAGGATGGATATTTGTTGCGATAATTGTTGAGTATTGTGTTCCAATCGTTTGGCCTTGATGAGATTTGTTGTGAGAGTTTTTGTTTGCTGAATTTATTGTTGTGCGCCTGTTCATCTACCTCATATTGGCAACTTCATTTCTGAGGTGTGCAGGTGGGTGATAGTGCTGGCAACAGTGGTGACTTGCCATTCAAGGAGCCTGTTGATGCATCTGAACTGAATCTCGCCCCTGACCCCACTGGGGGTGATGAGGTTCAAACCGCTGAAATTGCCAAGTCCCCGGCGAGTGTTGTTGAAGCACCATCGTCGATGCAGTCAGAAGATCATGGTGATGAACTGTCGGTGTCTCACCTCATCCAGCAGCTCTCGCTCGGCTTGGATTCACTGAAACAGTTGAATCTCCAGGGTTTCAAGCAGATTTATCCGATCTTTCTTGTTGTCTTCGGTTCCGTCATTCTTGGCTTGTTGTTGTCTTTTGTTGCCACATTCCTGAGTTCAATGAACCATCTACCGATTTTTGGTGGTTTGTTTCAGGGGGTATCTGAACTGGTCGGTCTGGTCGTGGTTGTGCGGTTTATTACATCGAATTTGTTGCTGCAACATCGACGAGCGGAAGTGTTTGCTCGGATCGCATTACTGAAGAAAGACCTGCTGGGTGGTCAGGAATGATTTGATTTGATCTCTAAGTTTGAGAACTGACGATCACTCCTCGATCACAAATCCGAAGCTTTTAAAAATCTCGTCGTTTGTATGGATGATTTTCCTGGCGCCTGCTTGCTGCTTGACAGCGAAACCTGTCTGAGCAAGACGCCTCATCAGTGCAGCTGTGTCTTCGAATCGTTCAGCCATGTCCTCGAGGGTTCCGCAATCTGCGGAAAGGGTGGATTCGTTCCAGGTGAAGGAGGCCATGGGGTTTTCTGAAGAGGGTGGACCAGTGCTGCGTCAGTGCAGATTTGACATGACTTTAAGGCTTTTGTCTCAGTAGTGCTGACGCCATTGGCATCGCGGCCATTGTCTGCTTCTCAGCTGGCACTGATGGTCTGTGCCAGCAGGCGACCGAATTCCTCATGCAATCCCAGGCGTCCATCGATATCAGAGACACGATCTGCCTTGTCTGCCAGCGTCAACATCTCCTGCTTTGAGCGAGGAGGTGCTTCGTTGGCCAGCACCACGTGCAGAGGGCACTGCAATTTCTGAGTCTGTGCCAGCCACCAGCGCGAGTCTGAGGCTGCGTCCAGGCCCCCGCTCACGAAAGCGACGCTCGCAAAGCGAGCTCCAGGCTGGCGGCTGATGTTTTGTTGTTCACGCAGACGTTCAGGCGTCAAAAGGTTGCGATTGACCCAGACGTGCCGACGCAGCATCAGTTTCAGGATTGGTCGACTGGTGTTGAGTCGATAGAGAAGCGGTCCCACCAGTGGCAGCTCAACCAGCTGTCTGACCCAGTTGAAGCTCTTCCCTGATCGGCCTGTCATGGTTGGAAGCGGACCACGGAACGTGGGTGCAACCACCACGATCTGTGCCCAGTGCCGTGAGCATTGTTCGGCCAATCCGAGAGCGATAGGAGCACTGTGGCCAGCGGCTACAACATTGATCTTGGCCTGGTCAGCTCGATCAAGGTGTCGAAGAATGGCGGGCAAAACCTGGCGAAGTGCGTTCGCGTCGTAAGCAATCGCCGGACGCTCGCTGTCGCCGAATCCTGGCCAATCAAAGCTCACCAATTGGCAATGTTCATCCATGGCATCGGCAAATTCATGCCACTCGCCTCGGCTCGAAACGGTGCTCAGGGCTGGCAGCAGCAGCCAGAGGTCGCCGTTCTCCGGACCACGACGTTCCAGCGTGATGCGAACGTCGCGGCCGTTCAGGTTGATCTGGAGATTTTCGGGGACACCGCCGATCCGGGAATGAAGGCTCATGGTGACGTCAATGTCATCTGCTGATTGGATGGTTCCAGCTTTGCTCTGCAGCCGGTTACTCCCGATGGATGTTGCAAAGATTTGCCGAACCTCTCTATCCGCGTCTCTGGATCGGAAGGCCCCCCAAGGCTGGAGAGGCCGGATCGGTTCCAATGTCGCGCCCAACCTCAGGGTTGAAAGGCTCTTCTCTCCAGGTCGCAGTTTCCGTTAGGAGAAAGCCCCTGACGGCGCATGGCCTGGACTTCCGCTCTTGCGGCTCTCAGATCAGCGCGGAAGACCGGATCGTTGTGCAATTGAGCCACGGTGCCTGAGGCGATCAGCTGGCTTGCCTGCACATCGCTTAACCAGTGCACATTGCAGATATAACGGCTCTTTCCATACTCGATGCCCCTCGTCAGGATTGCATCGCGACGTTCCGGTGCGATCTCGCTGAGAACCAGTGCCCAAGCCCATCCGGCAGCGGTGTGACCGGAGGGGTATGAGCCATCACCTCTGAGCAGTGTTTCCTGATCCGGGGTGCAGATCGGCTTGCCGTTGACCATGAATGGTCTGGGGCGTTGATAGTTGATTTTGGCCTTGTAGGTCGCCAGACCGGCATCGCTCAGGGTTCGCCGCAACAGGGTGTACAGCCTTGGTGTTCCTTCCTTGGTGATCGGAACCCCAAGGGTGCAGGAGTAAATCGCTGCAGCTTCAGGGAAATTCAGATCGGCATCAATGGCCGCCACCTCCCAGCGTGGACCTCCCTGGAGCGGAAAGGTCGACTCGGCAGTGGCCACATCGAGGTCGTAGGCCAGGGAACCCTGTTTGGGGTGTGGGGGCAGCAGTTTCAGGGAGTCAGGTACGGAATCGGATGCCAGATAGCCCTCGAGAAGCCCATGCTTGATTGTCTTTAGATTCGCTGGTGAGCCAATATCCGGTTCGCAGTAAGTCGGTGTCTGTGCTCCCGCCGGCAGGCCTGCAAAGCTGATGCCAGCAATCAATCCCACAGCAGCGCAGCTGGACGCGAATCGACTCATTGATGGTTGTTGTTCGTTCGTTAACGGGTTAGCAGTTCTTCAGGATCAGCAACAACAATCCGATCCTGAGGTCTGCACTCAATGGATCAGACGCCTTGAATCTGACCCGAGGAGATGAGACGGGAATGGGGCAGATTTGTCGACAATGGATTGTCAGCCACGTGGCTTGATCAGCAGTGTGACTCCTGAGGCTGTGATCACAACAGTGAGAACTCCCAGCAGCGCTGGATAGAACGACTGCAGGTTCAGCATGCCGAACCTGCCGGTATGGATCTTGAGTAACCAGAACGCATCAATTCCTTGTTCCAGCAGAACGCTGTACAGAGAGCCGCTGATCGCTGTGATGAGTAATGGCGCTGCAGCGATCGGAACGAGCCAGCGGTGAATGCGTCGAGCCTGACGCTGTGGACCAGGGCCGCGCTTCATTGCTTTCGCAGCTGTTGATGCAGTTCACGCTCATCCGCGCAAGGCATCCAACGACCGTTGTTTTTATGCACTGTGTTGCAACCGATCTCTTCAGCGCGTTGGCGTGCTTCGGCTTCTGTTGCGTAGAGGCCCTTGCTGTGGGCCAGTGCAGGGTTCGACATCACCACCCCGGATATCGCGACACCAGAAATTCCCACAACTGTTGTGCATGCAATCGCAAGAGCTGAAAAAACCATGATTCGAGTGGAGGCTCAGACCCTCACGCAGAGTGGATTTGACTGGGAGTGAACCAATCTTGCCTTTGCTGAGTGCGCGCTGGTTGTGGTTGAAGTCGCTTTGAGGTCTTTTGTCGCAGCTCGAGCATCAGTCCTTCAGCGCCGAAGCATTCAGGTGTCTAATTGGTGTCACAACGGTGGCAGCTGATAACCATTCTCACCACAATGGGAGCAATCACAATTTGTGCATGCGCGCTTTTGCTTTCACGTGTATCGCTGCGATGGCCGGTATCAGTGCCTTCTACGCGGCTCCAGTGATGGCTCACGCTGGTCATGGCGATGAGTTTGTTCAGACTGGTTCTGTGGGCCAGGTGAAGGCCAACCCCAAGCGCGATCAGATGCTCGGGATCGTTTCTGAAAAGCCCAAGGTCGAGGCCAATGGACAGTTGAGTGTGCCGAACGTTGCCATTGTCAAGGCGAATGGACAGCCCTATGTCTTCGTGTTCAGCGGAACCACTTATGACCCGGTCGTGATCAAGCCAGGTACCGTTTCCGTTGACCGCACGGTGGTTCTCGACGGTGTGACTTCAGACGAGCAGATTGTCCTCTCCGGTGCATTGTCGATCTTCGCTGAATCGCAGAAAAACAAGCGCTGAATCGGCTCATTCTCAGTCTGACCTTCAGCGATTCCACGGTTCATTGATGTTCAATAATCTGCTGAACAACATTCTGCGTTGGTCGATCACCCGCAGATGGCTCGTGCTGATCAGCTCTTTGCTGATCAGTCTCCTCGGCGTGATCAATGTTTTGCAGATGCCGCTGGATGTGTTCCCGCCTTTTGCACCACCTCAGGTTGAGATTCAGACCATCGCGCCCGGTCTGGCGCCCGAGCAGGTCGAGCATCAGATCAGTGAGCCGATCGAGGCGGCTGTCAATGGACTGGGAGGGGTTGATCTAGTTCGATCCGCATCCAAGCCAGGCCTGTCGATGGTGCAGGTGGTGTTCCGTGATTCGGCCAGCTTGGAGCGTGCCCGCACGGCCGTGTCGGAACGGTTGCAGCAAGTGCGGATGAAGCTGCCTGAATCGGCGGAAGCTCCGGAAATTTCGCCGTTGCTGTCTCCTCTGGGAACGATTCTTCAATACGCATTCACGCTTCCGGAGAACGCCTCCCGCGAGCAGGCCTTGCAACTTCGCACTCTCGTGCAGCGCACTTTTGAACATCCGCTGCTGGCTATTCCCGGTGTGGCACAGGTCACGATCTATGGGGGTGACAGTCCACAGACCCAGCTGCAGCTTGATCTCAGGGCTCTGAAGGATCAGGATGTCTCCTTGAATGAAGTTGTAGAAGCCGCAGGCAACGCTCAGTTCAATGGTCGCGGTGGTGTGCAGATTTCCGGTGGTCAGGAGCGTCTGATCCTCAGCGACCATGCCATCAGCAACGACGACGACATCACGCGTTCCGTGGTCCGTGCTGGTGATGGTCGTGCCATTCCCCTCGGCTCAATCGCAGAGGTGAGATCCGGAGCAGCGATGCGCCGCGGAGCCGCCAGTCTGAACGGACAACCGGCTGTGGTGTTGATGATCAACAAACAGCCTGATGTGGATACGCCTCAGCTGACGCGCACTGTTGAAGACAGCATGCGTCGGCTTCAGATGTCGCTTCCTGCGGATGTTTCGGTCACTCAGACGTTCCGTCAGGCGAAGTTCATCGAGATCGCCATCCGCAACGTCAGTGAATCGCTCCTGCTCGGAGTGGTGATTGTTGCGGTGGTGCTTCTGCTGTTTTTGATGAACTGGCGAACGGCCTTGATTGCCCTCAGTGCCATTCCTCTTTCCTTGCTGGTTGGGCTGTTGCTGATGCGCGGGCTCGGCCTCCAGCTCAACACGATGACCCTTGGCGGTCTGGTGGTGGCAATTGGTTCCGTTGTCGACGATGCCATCGTCGATATGGAGAACTGCTATCGGGGTTTGCGCAGCAACCGGCTTCAGGACAAGCCCTTGAATCCTCTTGATGTGGTGTTCAGAACCTCCGTTGAAGTGCGACAGCCCGTGCTGTTCTCCACCTTGATCATCGTTGTGGTGTTTGCACCGATCTTCACGCTCAGTGGCGTGGAGGGGCGTATTTTCATGCCGATGGGGATCGCCTATGTCCTGTCGATCGTTGCCTCGACAGCAGTTGCGCTCACCTTGTCACCGGCACTCTGCGCCTTGCTTCTGAGTCGTGCTCCCTTGCCGGCTGCCGCGTCATGGGTGGAATCTCATGTACAGGCTGTTTACCAACCCCTGCTCGAGTTTGTCCTGAGGTCACCTCGTCGAGTGCTTGTGCTGGCTGTGTCTGTGGTGATTGCAACCCTGTTGATTCTTCCCAGTCTGGGCAGGGTTTTCCTGCCTGAGTTCCGGGAGCAGTCACTGGTGAACTCCATGGTGCTCTACCCCGGTGTCTCTCTGGAGATGACCAGCCGAGCGGGTCGACTGCTCTCCCAACAGCTTCAGTCCAGCGACGATGTGGAGTGGGTGCAGGTCAGAGCCGGCCGTGCACCGGGCGATGCCGATGGCGCCGGGGTGAACATCGGCCATGTGGATCTGGAATTGAGTGATCAGGCGATGCGAGACCGTCCCGCTGCGATCGCCCGTATCCGCGCAGTTTTTGTTGATCTGCCTGGAGTGGCACCCAACGTGGGTGGATTCATCTCACACCGAATGGATGAGGTTTTGTCAGGTGTGCGCAGTGCCATCGCGATCAAGATCGCCGGCCCCGATCTGCTGGAACTGCGTGATCTTGGCGAGCAGGTCCGCGATGCGGTTGGTGAGGTTTCCGGAGTGGTTGATCTGCAGCTGGAGCCGCAGTTGCCGGTGCCTCAGGTCCAACTGCGGATCGATCGCGAGGCGGCACTGCGCGACGGAGTCAGCGTCGCCGCACTGGCGCGGGCCGCTGAGGTGGCTCTGCATGGAACGACCGTTGGCCAAGCGCCATCCTCCGGCGTTTCTTCGGCCCCTCTTGTTGTGACGCTTCCTGCAGAGCAGCAGGGCGACCTGCAGTCGCTGAGCGAGCTGCCAATCCGAACCGCATCTGGGGCGTTGAAGCCGCTCGGCGATTTCATGACCTTTGAACAGACGACGGGTCCCAACGAGGTCAATCGCGAGGATGTCTCCCGAAGAATCGTCGTATCCGCCAACGTCGCCGGTCGCCCCCTGGGGCCTGTGGTCAATGACATTCGTCGGCGCGTAGAGCAGTCGGTGAAACTGCCTCCCGGCTACACCCTGCGCTATGGGGGGCAGTTTGAGTCTGAACAGCGTGCCACCCGTTCCTTGGTGCTTTACAGCCTGCTTGCTGCTGGAGTGATCGCGGCTGTGATGGTGGTGGCTGTTCGCTCGCTGCCTGCCACGGTTGCCATTCTGCTTAATCTCCCGCTTGCGCTGGTTGGGGGTCTTGTCGCGGTTCTGCTCAGTGGCAGTGTGCTTTCCGTGGCATCACTGATCGGATTCATCACCCTGTTCGGCGTGGCAGTCCGCAATGGCCTTCTGCTGGTTGACAACTACAACCGACGTCATCAGAGAGGTGAGAGCCTGAAGGCGTTGATCCGGGCCGGCACCCTTGACCGTCTCAACGCGATTCTGATGACCGCCCTCACCTCATCGCTGGGGATGTTGCCTTTAGCGCTGGCCTTTGGCGCCGGCAACGAGATTCTGCAGCCGCTGGCGATTGTGGTGCTGGGTGGTTTGATCACGTCGACCCTGCTCACGCTGGTTGTGATTCCGGCCCTGTACGCGCGATTTGGATCCAGGCTTCTTGCTGATGCAACCCTCTGAACATTCAGGAGTCATCCTGATCAACCGTGGCTAGCAAAGGATGCAGCTCATTCATCAGCGACGTCCCACCGCTGATCAATTCTTGCGTCGATAGATATGTCACCACGCCCTCCCGGAGGCAGACCAGCACATGATGCGGCCCAACGCCATCTCAAGGCCTGCCATCTGCGCGCCAAGCGTGCCCGGCAGGGTTGGCGGCCCTGGATATTGTTCGGTATCGCATCGCTCTTCTACTTCTACGAGTTCTTTGCACGGGTCGCTCCCGGCGTGCTGCACTCTGAGCTGATCAAGGTTTCCGGCGCCAGCGAAGGTGTGTTCGGTTTCTCCATGAGTCTGTATTTTCTGGCCTATGCGCCTGCGCAGCTGCTTGTTGGCCGTCTGCTGGATCGCCATGGTGTTCGTGCCGTTGCAGCTCCGGCAGCGGTGCTTGTTGCGCTCGGATGCCTCCTTTTCGCCACAGCAGACAACATTGTCCTGATGGGTCTGGGACGGTTCTTCCAGGGGCTTGGCAGTTCCGTGGCCTATCTGGGAGTGATCTATCTCTCACTGATCTGGCTGCCGCCTCAGCGTCACGGCATGGTTCCTGGGATGGTCACCGGCATCGGCACGCTGGGGGCTGCGACAGCGCAGTTTCCCCTGCTGCTGATTTCAGATCACTTCGGATGGAGGATGCCGCTGTTGATCTGCACCGTGGCTGGCATGATCATCGCCTGCTTGATCTGGCTCTATTTACCGAGACGACCGAGCTGGTTCATCGAGTTGATGCGAGAGGACGGCTTCGATCCGAACAGCCCTGAACCGATGGGATTTCAGCTCAACAGAATTCTGCACATCCGCAATCTGTGGATTCTTTCGCTCGCCGCCGCGGGTGTTTATCTGCCGGTTTCTGTGATCGGTGATCTCTGGGGTGTGTCCTTCTTCAGTATCGAGGCCGGTCTTCCTGATGATCAAGCCAGTCTGATCACCACCCTGGTGTTCATCGGCTTCGCTATCGGCGGTGTGGTCTCCGGCCACTGGTCCGATCGCATTGGTCGCCGCAAGGTTCTGTTCACATCAGGTGCCGTCAGTGCAGCCTGCTTTGCTCTGCTGCTCTGTTTCACAAGTCGTCTTCCTGTCAGCCTTGTGGCTGTGCTGGTGGCCGCTCTGGGGCTCACCTCGGGAAGTCAGGCTCTGGCCTTTGTGATGGTGGCCGATACCGCCAAGCGGCATACGCGAGCGATCACGCTTGCCTTCCTCAATTTCATCGTGATGTTTTTCCCGGTGATTGTGCAGCCGACCGTGGGTCTGTTTTCCCAATGGGGGCTGCCGGCGGGAACACGACCCTCATCCATCCAGGAGCTGCAGGGATATGCCGTTGTGGTGGTGGGGATGCTGGCCGCGGCTGGCCTGAGTCTTCTTGTGCAGGACACCAAGCCGCGAGATGAGGAAGGCATTCTGTTGAGTCATTGAGAACAGGCAGGTACCAGCAGTGAAGGAGACGCCATCGACCGTTGATGTGCTCGTTGTCGGTGGTAACGGGCGCGTCGGAGCCTCAACAGTGCGCTGGCTCAACCGGCTCTCCCGCCGTGACGCAGAGTGCACGCCTCTCAGGCTTGCCATCGGCGGTCGCAGCCGGGCCAATTTTGAGGCTGTTAGCAAGCGACTCGATCTCCCGGAGCTCGTCTTCAGGCCGGTGGATCTCGAGGCTGGTCTTGAGTCGCTCGTCGCCGTTGTTCGTGGGGTCAAGTTGGTTGTGCATACGGCGGGACCGTTCCAGGGGCGAACGCAACCTGATCTGCTGCGAGCCTGCATCAATGCAGGGGTGCCGTATTGCGATGTCTGTGATGAGTTCAGCCTCAGTCGACATGCCAAGGACCTCTCGGGAGATGCTGTGGCGGCAGGGATTCCTGCCGTGGTGTCCTGCGGAATCTGGCCTGGAGTCAGTGCACTGATGGCGGCTGAAGCGGTGCAAAAGCTTGGCGGCCCGGAGGTCTGTGAACGCGTGGAGTTCAGCTTTTTCACGGCTGGAACCGGTGGTGCTGGGCCCACCATCGTGAGTGCCACCTTTCTGCTTCTGGCCAGCAGGGTGTTGAACTATGTGAATGGCTGGCTCACGTTCAAAGAGCCATGGACCGAGCGTCGCGTGGTTGACTTCGGTGCAGGCGTGGGTAGCCATGCCTGCTTTCTGCTCGACAATCCGGATGTGCCATCCACCGTTGAAGCGTTGGCCGTTGCCAACTGCGCTTCGCGTTTTGGCACTGCACCGGGAATCTGGAACAGTCTTTTCGCTGCCATGAAACTGCTGCCGAGCGATCTGCTCGTCAATCGCGCTGCGATGCAGGGTCTGGCCCTGTTTTCGATGCCGATCATCCGGGTGGTCGACAAGCTTGTCGGCGCCACCAATGCCATGCGTGTTGATGCGGTCAGCAAGGGTGATTGCGATTCAGGTCTGCCCGCCAAGGTCACGTTGCGTTGCGTGCATGCGGATCTCGAAGATTGCGTCGGTCAGGCCACAGCAGCATTCGCGATCGAGATGCTGCGCGGACGCCCAGGCCTCTCTCCCGCTGAGCAGACCATTCCTGCAGGCGTCTGGTATCCGGCCGAGCTGCAGGCGAAGGCACGGAACAACATCCTCCAAGTGGTCAGTGAGAAGGCTTTGCTCTGGGAGATCTGAGCGACCAGAAACACCCTTGCGTTCAGCAGTTGCGCGAGATGCAGCGGAAGCCGAGGTGACTTGTGCTTTCGCTGGCTTCCTGAGGAGAGCGGGCAGCAGGGCGGAAGCGGAGGCAGTACTGAGGCGAGCAGAGGTGCGAACCACCCTTGATGATTTTCAGGTCGCCTCCGGCTTCGGATCCTGAGCAGCAGCAGTGCACTCCCGGATGGTCCTGCCAGGAACTTTCCGTCCACTCCCAGACGTTTCCCTCCATATCGAAGAGGCCGTAGCCATTGGCAGGAAAGGTTCCCAACGGTGCCTGTCATGTTCAGAGCGAGAGGCGTTTGTTGTTCTGATAGCTCGTTTCTTTGTTTCGCTTCTCGCCGCGAAGCTCATCTCGCACAATTGGGATTCAAGCTCCTGAATCCAATCAACGCAAAGCAGTTGGCGTCGTCTGGCGCCTAGCTTTAGCTGCCATTGATCTCAGACCGATGATTCCGGGTCAGGCCCCGATGCTGCGTGATCGCAGGCCTGAGGTGATGGATCAGCCTGGTCTGGATCCCGCCGAACATGACCGGGCGCTTCGTGGTCTGCGCAGAATCAATGCAGTCAGTCGTTGTGTTCCAGGACTGTTTCGCCATCTGGAAGCGCTGTCGCTTGAGTCTCCTGCAGAGCCTCTGACTGTGCTGGAACTGGCCTGTGGAGGGGCCGACACAGCCATCGAGCTGGCCGCAATGGCACAACGACGACAGCTGAACTGGTCGATCCAGGCCTGCGATCTGAACCCAGAAGCGATTCGCATCGCCCGTCGCAATGTCGCCAGGCACAACAGCAGTGTTGGTCTGTTCGTTGCCGACGCTCTGACTCCCCCCGAGTCAGAACCATTCGATGTTGTCTACTGCACCCTTTTCGCTCACCACCTGGATCCTGTCGATGTGGTGCGACTGCTGGCCGTGATGGCTGCCCGGGCAAGTCGTCTTGTGCTGGTGGATGATCTGATCCGCAGCCGCCTGGGGTACGCGCTGGCCTGGGCCGGAACCCGCTTGCTGAGCCGATCCTGGGTGGTGCATTACGACGGTCCGCTGTCGGTTCAGGCGGCATACACGCCCTTGGAGATTCTCGAGCTCGCGGCCCAGGCCGGGTTGCACAATCCCGTGTTGGAACGCACCTGGCCTGAGCGATACCGGCTTTGCTGGAGACCCCACTGAAATGCAGAGGAGCTGGGACGTTGTTGTGATCGGAGCAGGAGTCGCTGGTGGCCTGGCCGCCTACGACTGTGCACGTCGCGGTCTGACTGTTCTGCTCGTTGAGAAGCGTTCTTTCCCGCGTTGGAAGGTTTGCGGTTGTTGCTTCAATGCCAATGCCCTGGCCGCCTTGACTGCGGTTGGGCTGCCGGACCTCATCGGTGATCAGGGAGGTGTGGCTCTCGATCAAGTGCGTCTTGGCTGGAACGGCAGTTCGCTGAATCTGGGGTTGCCCGGTGGCTGGGCCCTTTCCCGGGAGCGTTTCGACCAGGCCTTGGTCCATGCAGCTGAAGCGGCAGGAGCCACGCTGAGATTTCAGACCAGTGCCGTTCTTGAGCAGACTTCCGCCGGTGAGCGAGTGGTGCGACTGCGTCCTTCCGGCGGTGCGCCAGCCGAGCGGGTTCGGGCCCGTGTTGTTCTGGTCGCAGCTGGTTTGCAGCATCAGGTTCTGGCGTCGAGCGATGATTCGAGGCCCCGGATCGCCGAGAGATCAAGGGTCGGAGCCGGTTGTCTCATCAACGACGACGATGATGTTTACGCATCCGGTGCGATCCACATGGCTATCTGCCGACATGGATACGTTGGCCTGGTGCGACGTGAGGATGGAGCGCTTAACCTGGCAGCTGCTTTCGACCCCGCTGCACTCAGGTCTGCAGGTGGAGCGTCCTGTGCGGCGGATCTGGTTCTGCGTCGGGCCGGTTTCGCCGTTCCGCGAGCTCTGGAGACATCACGCTGGCAGCTGACTCCGGAGCTGACACGCCGATCCGGTGTGTTTGCCGGTGAACGCTTTTTGCTGCTGGGCGATTCCTCCGGTTATGTGGAGCCTTTCACTGGTGAAGGCATGGCCTGGGCTCTCGCTGCCGGAGCGGCGGTGGCTCCTTTCGTGGAGGAGGCCCAGGGAGCATGGAGCGGTGCTCTTGAGCGGCGTTGGCAACAGAAACTGGAGGAACTGACGGTGAGCCGTCAGCGTCTTTGCCGACTGTTGTCGACATTGTTGCGTCAACCGCTCGCCACCGCCGCCGTATTCAGGTTGGCATGCCACTGGCCAGAAATACCTGAGCGTGTCATCAGCGCTCTCAATCGGGATGTTTCTCATACGGCTAGCCCTGATCCATGCCTCTGACACTCCATGGCATTGGTACTGCAGTGCCCACTCAGAGGCTGAGTCAAGCGGAAGCTGTGGAAGTGGCGCATCGGATCAATGCCGAAAGTCCAGATAAGGCAAGGCTGATGGCTCGGATCTATCAGAAGACCAAGGTGCTCAACCGTGGAAGTGTGCTGCTCGGGAATGATGCAGACCATGCCACCAGCCAGGAGCGTCTCAGCTTTTACGGACCCGACAGTCCTGGCACTGCGGAACGGATGCAAGCCTTCGATGATCATGCCGGCTGGCTTGCCCTGGAGGCTGTCCGTCAGGCGTTAGATGATTCCGGTTTGCCGCCGTCAACGATCACCCATCTGGTGACCGTGAGCTGCACTGGTTTTCAATCCCCTGGCGTCGATCTTTTCCTGATGGACAAGCTTGGACTGTCCGCTGCAGTGCAGAGAACCCATGTTGGATTCATGGGCTGTCATGGAGCGCTTAACGGTTTACGTGTTGCCCATGCTTATGCCGAGATGGATCCCAACGCCGTGGTTCTGCTCTGCGCCGTGGAGCTTTGCAGCCTGCATATGTCGTATGGCTGGCATCCTGAACAAGTGGTGGCCAATGCGTTGTTCGCCGATGGAGCTGCAGCTGTTGTCGGCTCATCTGGCCCACCATCCTCCGATCGGGACCTTGTGCTGCAGAGCAGTGGTTCGATGGTGATTCCCGAAAGTGCTGATCTCATGCACTGGGAGATTGGTGATCACGGCTTTTCCATGGGATTGTCGCCTCTTGTGCCCGAAACAGTGGGGTCAGCACTGCAGCCCTGGTTGCAGGAATGGCTGCAGAATCGTGCCGTCAATCTTTCGGATATATGCAGCTGGGCCGTGCACCCAGGTGGTCCGAGGATTCTTTCGACCTGCGCTGAAGCGTTGGCACTGGACCCCAGGCTTCTGGAGGAGTCCAGAGTCGTCCTCCAGAACCACGGCAACATGTCGTCGGCAACGATCCTTTTTATCCTCGAACGCCTGCGTCAGCGATCGGTTGCTGGCCCTTGTCTTGCGCTGGCTTTTGGCCCGGGGCTGAGTGCAGAGGTTGCACTTCTCGATCTTCAGCTTGCAGAGTAAATGTCTTCAGCGCGTCAACAGTGCGAGCGTTATGGCCCGGTTGTGTTCCACGGAAAGCCTGGAACAGCGGAGAACAGCATCAGCAGAAGCCCCTGTGCAACAACAATGGTGCTGCAGCCGACCAGAGTCCAGCGCCGAGACGCTGTGGACAACCAGTTGGAGTAGAGGCGGCTCAGCCATGGCACCAGCAAGTAGCCAGTGAGCAACACCGTGATCAGGTTGCTGATCAACATATTGAGCGGCAAAGATAACTTGCCAAGGGTTGATCCCCCGAGCCACATCAGCAACATCACAGAGGGATATAACGCCAGCCAGACAAGCAGATTCACCTTCCAGATCGGTGTTCGCGATGTCCCCTTTGCCTGAATCCACTGGTCAAAGGAGTTTGAATCCAGGCGGAAGCGATACTGATAGCCGATCAGTTTTTCTGCTTGATTGAGCAACTCTCTTCTCTGTGAGCTGTCCAGCCAGAGAAGGCACTGCTCCAGTTCCTCAAAGCGAACATGTGTGGTGACCTTCAGTTCTGAACCAGTGCCTGAATTCTCGTAAACAACATCCTGTCCGAGGTAGCCGTTGAAAGCCTGAGCAGCACAATTCATACGCTCCTGAATGTTCTGATAGTCCTCACGCTGTGAGGCATCGATGGAGCTGTGAATCGTGTAGACAAATCGACTTTCGGTTTTCTCAGACATGGCGGATCTGGCTTTTGAGGCTCAATAGCGTGCCCCGTCTGGCAGCTCACGAAACTCATCCCACACGTTGCAAGCCTCGCATTTGAGGATCTGTGTGAGTTTGATCTCACGTTGATCCTTTGGTCTCTGCATGTCGTGATTGATGGCTTCATCGGAAAACAGGTCGTTGTAATCCGACCAGGAGGCCGCGTAGAACACGTTGCGTATGCCAGCCCAGTAGGCCGTGGCGTAACACATCGGACAACATTCACAGCTGGTGTACATCACGCAGCCAGACAAATCCCATGTGCCCAGTTTCTTGCAGGCCGCTCGGATCGCGTTCACTTCAGCATGAGCGCTTGGGTCAAGATCCTTGATGACGCTGTTGCCTGCTGAGGCCACGATTTCGCCGTTCTTGGCAACCACAGCTCCAAAGGGGCCCCCTGATTTATTGACGATCCCTGCCTCACGCATCTGGTGGATCGCTTCACGCATCAAGGCTTCATCGTGTTTTGCTGCCATGGCCGGGAGGAGCACTCTGCTGAATCGTGACGATGACCGTCGCCAACGACAACGAAAGGAACCAAAACGACAAGTTTTCGGTAGCCAATCATCAAACACCAGCTTCGATCGCAGCAGCTTCAAGGCGAAGCTGATCAGGGGACGGGTGATACCCATCCTGAGTGGTGTCATTCGCCTGGCTGGCCTTACTGCAATCACAGTCATGAACCACTGAAGGGCAAGCAGGGGGCGAAGTGAAGCTGGGGCTAAGGTCTTTGGCGCAAGCAACGGCAATACTTCGTCGGTCTTTCCCCCACCTGTCACCCGGACTTGGATAACGCTCTCAAAACAGCATGGTGAGTTGCAGAAGACCACTGACCGAATCATCTTCTGCGTCACGGTCACCCACGAGAGGCAGCACGGTGATCGTGGGCTGGAAATACAGCGAATCGGCGAGGGCGATTTGCGCGTATCCCTGCAACATCAGCTCATTGGGATTGAATTCAGCTTCCAAAAATGGTTCGCTTCTATTGATTTTTGCCCATGAGAGACCGACACCGATGCTGTCGTTCGGACGGCTTTCCAGAGGCCCCATTGCCGTCACCCCTGCCGTGACGGACGCACCCATCTGATTGCTGATGGACGGCGACCAGCCGGCACTGAGAAAACCATTGATCCCACTGCTGTCTTGCTCAGGCCGAAAACTGGAAAATCGTTGATTCAGCAGGGCATACACCCCCCATGCACCCAATTCGCTGAAGCAATTCGTGGTGCTGTCGTTTTGGCAGACCACAGATTCGCCCCCTTGCGACCAGGCACCCAATCCAAAGGATCCTGGTTTGAGAGCTTTACCCAGGACCCATCCACTCCCGGCGCAGCGATGCTGAATAAAAAAGACCTCTCAACCATCATTGCAGGCACCAATCAAGAAACGCTTAATCCCTTGTTTTACGCAGAAGTTCAAACAATCAACAGCTACTACAACTTAAAAAGCGAGCAGCATGTCGACCCCAAGGAGGTTCTTTTCTTGGCCACACATGAACCCTGCACACTCTGTTCATCTGCGATTACATGGGCAGGATTTGACAATTTCTACTACTTTTTTAGTCACGAAGATTCCCGTGATTCATTCCAGATCGGGCATGACCTCAACATCCTCAAAGAGGTCTTTAAGCATGATCCGGGAGAATATGCACGCACAAACAACTACTGGACGAGCTACTGCATCTGCGATCTGATCGAAAATTGCGATAGCAGTGATCGATATTCGTTCAATCAACGCGCCACATCGCTGCGTGGAACCTATCAGAAACTCTCCAGCCAGTATCAACAAAGCAAAGGGCAATTAAGTGACCCCGCTTATATCCCTCTGAACTATTCAAGAACGCCATCACATCAAACCATCGTGAACACCGGCTTAGGGTCGTTTAATCAATGATTGAACAGGCGGATTGGACTACCCAGGGAGAACAATCGGCATGCATTCGTGATGGCAGGAATCACAGCTCTGAGGGCTCCTCTGCGATCACTCGCCAGCCTGTGATGGTACGTCGAGTGTCGGCAAGATCTGATCTGGATCCCACCGGCGCTTGATCTCGCGCAAAAGCGCAAGATCCTCCGCATAGGCCAGCTGCAATTGACGTCCGTAGCGAATCGTTCCGGGATGGCGTTCCACCAAATAGACGTGGCAACAGATTGGGGCTAGAGCATCGAAAAGGGCATCAGACCATTGCCTCACCAACGGCCCAGCCAGGTTGTCGTCAGGATGCCAGAGACCCGAAATCACAATTGACCATTCGGCATCTCGCCCTTTGTAAGTGGAGCTCTGCATCGCTTGATCACGCACCGCTCCACCGATGTGTTGCAAATCAATCCGACAGAGAGGATTCGGAGCTCGTTGAATCGCTTTGGTCAGAATGCTGGTCAGAGTTTCCGTCTGGCCAGGTTTCACGCTGATGGCATGAATCCAGGATCGAAGTCGCCGTCGCCGATTGGTATCTGCTGCCGGCTCCACCGGAAAGGATCCGTCATGTAGAGGCATGTTGAAGTCCGGTAAGTCCTCCAAGCCCATCACGCGATCCCGCCAGACATCCACGGAATCTGCTTCGCATGGAGACACATCGCTATCCCCTGCGACGTTGACGACGTAGCTCAGTACAGAGGGCTCTTTGCTGTCGGGAGGGACTCCCAGCACAAATGAGCACGACCTGGATCGAGGCATGACCTCCGCCTCCTGGAGATGGTTTTGCAACTCCTCAAGAGCATGCAGGGAACGCATCACATCCAACGATCGTCGTGCGTGGGTCCGAAGCGTGGCCTCCGTGATCACGGCGAGAAAGGGTGCAGCTCCCCTCAGCAACCTCCAGCCCGTGGGATCCTGCGCCTCCCCCTGCAAGACAAATGGCGTGCCGTCGGCGCGAACACCCCGCAACGCCACGATGCTGTCGAGGGTGAGGCCCAAGCTGCGGCTGAGATGGCCGATGCCGCCCATCAAGAGCAGACCAAAGCCGGGCGTTGCATGCGTGCCCACAGGAAGCATGCATCGATGGGGTGACAAGGCTCGAAGCAGTGCTCCCATACCCACGCCTGCCTGCACCCGCACCTGATCCTCCTCAAGCTCAATGGCTGTGAAGTGCGCAGAAAGATCAAGCACCAGTGCTCCATCGGCCGCACAGAAGCGGCTATGGCCTCCGCTGCGCACCATCAGAGGCACGCCGGTTTGGCGTGCCTGCAGAACAGCATCAACCACATCCTGTTCGCTGCGAGGCTGAAGGATCATCAGCGGATCGCAAGCTGCAGCGTCACCGTTAAACAGTTCAGCGAGTGCTCGCTCGTAGTCAGCATGCCCTGGATGCAAAGCCATTGACGTCTTTTAAAACAGAGGCGTGTTCCGAAGCCGTTCACTCATGCTGGGTGGCGTCTGAACCGTTCGCACCAACAAGCGATAAAGCGCAACAGCGGTTTGCATTAACAGAAACCAGTTCAGCAGCAGGGCGCGGAAGTAAGACTGATGCCAATCGACTCATGGCTCGAGGGGATCGTTGTACACGACTCATTCCCCTGGGCTGATCTCGCGATCTGGCGTGCGAATCAACAGAATCAATGCGGCTGCCATAGCCAGAAGGAGCGCTCTGCTGAATCCTGTTGATGACCATCACCATCACCATCACCATCACCAACGCCAACGAAAGGAATGAAAGCGACAAGCTCGCGTTAGCCGTTCATTGATTAGAGGTTCAAGCATCGGTCGACAGAATTCGCAAATGCTGCTCAGCCTCGCCGGACTGGACAAGGTCGGATGATGCTTGGAGACAGGGTGATGCTGCGTCAACTTCAGTTGTTGCAGTGCTTTTCAGGCTTCACCAGAAATTCTTCAAATCTTCTTCCTGTTTCCACCGGGAAATCTATCAGTCATCACCAAGTGCCCTGTGATCTTCAAGTCATCGGGGTTCATTCCCGTCGCTCCTCGCTCTTCCGAACAATGACTGCTCAAACATCATCAGCAAGTATGTCGACATTTCGAGTCGATTATTTTGATTCCAGGTATGAGGCAATCGATCAGTATTTTACCTGCATGATTGTGTGTGATAGAGATGATCAAAAATGCCTGAATAATTGTCTTGACAGGCATATGAATTTTGCTGATAATGAAGATTTTTCTTGACTGGTTTTTTAATGTCGTCAATAATACTGCTTCTATTGTTTAGGGCCGAGTCAACTTGTGCTCATCATCAGCTCTTGGTTCTGTCTCCCTGGCGATGCCACCATTGGAGCTCCGCCTGGCAAGACCGGGAAGGATGGTGTCTGCAGAGCCGCTGATACCCATGTCTCTGGCACGCGCAACAACTCGAAGCTCTAGAAACGTTAAAGGGCGTCACCAACCTTCAGGAGAAACTGAAAGCTGCTCAGTCAGCTGCCGAAGTTGCATCTGTCACTGCAGGACATGCTCATGAATTCAGTGCTGATCATCCAATTTATCTTGGTGAAGAGGAGTTGTAAGATGTTTCTGCGGTGTGAATGAAAGCTTTAAATCTAGTGGATGTTAGAAATCTGCGCATGCTGAGAACCGGGAAACCGATAAACGGAATAAGGGGCGTCAGCCTAGTCGTAGTATGAAGCAAAATATATGAGTCTCCAAACACAGTTTTGTCAGGGTTCTTGACCTTCACTTGATGTCTTCATTCCATGATTCACATAATAATCAGCCTTGGAATCCGCCGACCTGTCTTGAAGACTTGGTTCTCTCATTAACACTGAGGAATTCGACGTGATCGCTGGCAGGGTCATAGAGGGTGTAATTGGCCCCAGATCCAATGCCGATCACGCTGCGTCTCGGCACCGGCTGTTCATGACACTGTTCACGAACGTGATCTTTCACTCTTGATCGAATCCGCCCTCCTGTGAGCTTCAATCGGAACTGACGTCCACCGCGCGCAGTGAAAAGTCGGTTGACATCCAGTCGAGTGAGGCGGTCGAGGAGGATCAAAGGTGAGGTGGTTTCCTTCAGTTCATCGCTCACATCCGCTGAGCTGCCGTGGATCAGGCCACAGTCCAGTTCAATCAAGCCAAATTGGAGTGATGCCAGCCAGTTGAGGTGCTCTGGGTTCTCTGCCTGTCGTAACCACTGAACTCGGGAGTCTTCGGACTGTCGTTGTAATTTCTCGGCTTTGGCTTCTCCTCGGTAGCCATGCAGGGACAGCAGTTGCTCCTCCAGCCAGCCGTAGATGCAGTGGGGATGGAGATCACTGCGTTGTGGTCGGCGTAAACGCTTCAACAGCGCATCACACTTGGGATTGGGGCCGATCATGTCGCCGAGAACGAACAGATGCGCTGTTCCTCTCCGCATCTGCAGATCGGACTGGATCTGCTCATACAGATCAAGGTCTCCACGAAGACCACTCACCAGTGCCCAGCGTTCCATCAGCGCTAACACATGAAACAAATTATACT
Organism: Synechococcus sp. BIOS-E4-1; assembly: GCF_014279995.1. Classification (NCBI taxonomy): domain Bacteria; kingdom Bacillati; phylum Cyanobacteriota; class Cyanophyceae; order Synechococcales; family Synechococcaceae; genus Synechococcus; species Synechococcus sp. BIOS-E4-1. The sequence goes on from NZ_CP047935.1 coordinate 1,261,970, forward strand.
TTATGTGAGAATGATTCTCACGGCAACGCTTGGAGTTGGCGGCTGTGTTCGGCAGTTGTGTGCCTTTTCGAGCGACGAATATTGACGGCTGTTGTGGCTTGCGTTGTTACTTCATTCGCTTGCCCATGGTCGCTTGTTCGCCTTGCTCGCTAGCGCTGAAGTACTACTGCATAAGGAAAGATGCAGGAGGGGCGGCTGATCGACAGCAATGACCACTGGAGCTTGCTCTCGCAAAGAGGCCAGAAGAGTTGGGTGCTAGAGCCGTACGTCTTCTTGGATATGGGCAGAGGTATTCCCAACGATGAGCATGCTCTGCTCGCCTGAGCGAAAGCGTGCTGAGCTGCTGATCTTTGAGCAACGTGGTCTGCGTGAAGGCTTCACCGAAGCACTGCAAGACGGTGACCACAGCTTCAACGATGACGCGGTTTGCGAATTCGTTTTGAAGATCTCTCGTCGTGGCACTGGTCTCGACACCAGCTATTCAGTTCTGCCCAAGCCAAGCAAGGTCACCAAGGCGGAGACAGAAGCAATGGCAGAGGTTCGTGAGATGAACGTGGCTTCTCTGACTGAAGGCTCACATCCATTCATTAAGCCTGCTGCTGAGTTCACCAAAGATCCCACCGCCAGCGCTGCTGAGCTAGATCGTCTGGAATTCTGATCACTGGGCATTCATCGGCATAGCATCAACACTTCTGCCGTCACTGATGTAAGTCCCCTCGACTGATATTAATTCACTACCCGCCCTCAGACACGGCGGGTTTTTTATTGTCTTGAAGTTTGGGGTACACCTAGGTCGACAGCTGCTATGACTGCTGAACAGACCTGTAGCCAATGTCAGAAGAGCAACTCAAAGCTTTCCTAGAAAAAGTCAAAACTGACACTACCCTTCAGGAGCAGCTCAAGGCAGCTTCGGATGCTGATGCAGTAGTTGCGATTGCAAAAGAAGCAGGGTTTAGTATTTCTGCTGACGACCTAACTAATCCAAAGCTCTCTGACGAGGAGCTGGAAGGTGTGGCAGGTGGACACTGCATTTTACATCCATCCATCACTGACACCCCCTCTTTAATACTGCCCATCATCATTTGCCCACCATAACTGCCACTAACAACTCAGTGACTCACCAACAGCTTACACGCTCGAATAACCTCTGAAATTGACAGGGCTTTTTATTGCTTCAATCACCCCAAAAAAGCCCATTAATCAGCCTCCAATACCTGGCACGATTGAGCGCAGTTGAGCAGTAATCAGGCGGGTGAAAACATTTTTCAAAAGGTGGTGACTGAGTTCTGAGCTATTCACCAGAAGCTCACCAGAACTTCGAGGGTTCTACACCAGAGCTATGTAGTGGAGTTCACCAGTAGAGCTGTGATCTTGAAGGAGTCCAGGGGGCAACGCCTCCAAACATTCACTCCTTAGAACCATGACTCAAGAACAACTCACAGCTTTCATCGCTAACGCCAAAGGCAACACCAGCCTTCAGGAGCAGCTCAAAGCAGCGGCTGATGTTGATACGGTTATAGCGATTACCACAGAAGCTGGGTTTAGTATTTCTGCTGACGACTTGAAGAAAGCTCAATCAGAGATTTCTGATGAGGAGTTGGAAAACGCGGCTGGAGGTTGGTGGGAAAGCTATGAGTGCACTTGCCACAATACTTCTATAGACTGATCTTAATAAAAGGCTTGACTCTACGTACTAAAAACCCCCTGCATTGACAGGGACTTTTTATTGCTACAACGACTTCAATATTCGCTTAAAACGGCATCCAATACCTGGCACGATTGAGCGCAGTAAGTATTAGCCAATGACGCTGCAGCAGACCGTTGCTATGACTGCTGAAAAGACCTGCTATCCATGTCCCTAGAACAACTCAAAGCCTTTCTAGAAAAGGTCAAAGGTGATTCCAATCTTCAGGATAAACTAAAAGCAGCTAAGTCACCTGAAGATGTTGTAGAAATTGCTAAAGAACATGGTCATGAATTTACTGTAGATAAGTTCAGCCTTCTCAGTGAAGAGGAGCTAGAAGTTGTGGCTGGTGGATTTGTTCCTCCTCCTCCACCTCCTGGTCCTGGGGTCCTCAACAATAGCCCAGTTAATTTCGCCGATTAATGTCTAATTGCAAGCGTTAATTTGATAACAAATCGCAGAAACGTTAAAGTCCCTGCAACGGCAGGGGCTTTTTATTTCTTCAATCACATCCAATAGCCCATCAATCAGCCTTCAATACCTGGCACGATTGAGCACAGTAATTGTTAGCCAAAGACACTGCAGCAGACCGCTGCTATGACTGCTGAAAAGACCCATGTCCTCTCGTAAAATGGCTGCGATTGACGACCTGATGGCTGCTCTAAGTAGCAATCCTGAATTACGGCAGGCTATGACTAGCGCCATAACTCCAGAAGATGCAGTAAAAGCTGCCGCTGATGCGGGATACAAAGTAACCTCACAGGAGTTAGTAGAGGCCTATAAATCTCAAATGAGTGCGTTGTCCGATGATGAATTAGCGTCGATTTCTGGGGGAAAGGGCTACGTACCATACATATCTAAGGTGACCCCCCACATAACAGATATCAACCACAACCAAATGCCGAACATAAATCTAATGACGCAACTCTAAACCAAACAATATTACGAATTCTAATACATAAAATCTCCCTATTGAATAGTCGAACGAGATTAAAAGCCTAATTCACCAAAGCCCTTGCAATAGCACGGGCTTTTTATTTCTTCAGTTACACCCAAAGGACTAAAGCAAAGAGTCCGACATTTTTCAAGTATTTCTTCTACTATCACTAGGTCTTCATGCCCGCTCTCAAAGCATTGTCAAGCAGTAAAGTTTCCTAATTACAATGCTGAATCTATTGTTTGCGTCTTGCCTGGTCATCCACAATCAATTACGCATGCTGTATGTCTGTGTGTCCTTTCCCATGGCTCTTTCCCTCCTGACACAGCTTCCAATTCTTCCTGTGAGAGCTCTGACATCTTTGCTTTGAAGGCCGTTCGCAGATCCTCAGCACTGATTTGAATACCATAATCTGCGGCAAGCTTCACAGCCTCTTCAGCCGTTGTGGCGGCGGTAATGGACTGCCTAAATTCGGAGTTCGTCGAAACCAAATTTAAAAGATCTTCTTGAGCTGACATGTTCAAAACATATGGCCTATTAACGCTAGCAGGGAGGACACAATGAGACGCCCAATAAACATTATTTTACAATTGATAAGATGAGTTTTTGATGAGCATCTTTTGCTATCCAAAAAGCCCATCAATCAGCCTTCAATACCTGGCACGATTGAGTGCGTTAAGTATTAGCCAAAGACACTACAGCAGATCGTTGCTATGACTGCTGAAATAGCCACAAGTCAGATGTCAAAAGAACAACTCAAAGCTTTTATCGAAAAGGTTCAATCCGATACCGAATTGCAAGAAAAATGCAAGGCGGCAGCCTCCTCTGAGGAAGCAATGGTCATCGCAAAAGCAGCGGGATTCTCAATCACTGAAGATGACATTCAATCGCAATCTGTATCTGACGATGAGCTGGAAGGAGCCTCTGGCGGAGGGTATTCAGTGCTATGGGCACTGCTGGGGAGGCGGTGTAATTAAGAATATTGAGCCTACTAACCATCAAAGACCCCTGCATTGACAGGGGCTTTTTATTGCTTCAATCAACCAAATAAGCCCGCCATTAGCCTTCAATACCTGGCACGATTGAGCGCAGTAAGTATTAGCTAAAGACGCTGCAGTAGACCATTGCTATAACCATTAAAGACTCCTGATACCTATGTCAGAAGAACAATTCAAAGCTTTCCTGGAGAAGGTCAAAGCAGACACCAGTCTTCAGGAAAAGCTCAAAGCAGCTTCCGATGCTGATGGTGTTGTGGCGATTGCAAAGGAGGCAGGCTTTAAGATTTCTGCTGATGTCGTTCGGACCGAGATTTCAGACAGAGAACTGGAAGGTGCAGCTGGGGGCTGGCTGGGGACTTTGGGAGGATGGACTTGCGATCCAGCGGAGATGTGCCAATTCACTGCACTGAGATGTTGATGCAGACGACACTGCGACCCGACAGATCCGACTGGCCCTCACAAGCATACGACTGGCTAGCAGCACCTACACACTCAAAGCCCCTGCATTAGCAGGGGCTTTTTATTTCTATAACCACTTCAATATTCGCTTAAAACGGCATCCGATACCTGGCACTAATTAATACTTAGTTGAACTACCAGCGGCTTAACTATTGAACCAGTGCTACAACAGCTCTATTGGCACCTATCCCATGTCAGAAGAGCAACTCAAAGCGTTCCTAGAAAAAGTCAAAGGCGACACCACGCTTCAGGAAAAACTAAAGGCAGCAAAGTCACCTGAAGACGTTGTGGGCATCGCTAAAGAATACGGCTACGAATTCACTGCTGAGACACTGCTGAAAAAAGATAGTACTGAACTGAGTAAAGAGGAACTAGAAGGCGTGACTGGAGGCTACCAATTCCTATCCATGAACTATGGAAACGGATGGTGTGGTAAACAAACACAAGTCAGGTGCTGAATCTGAAGTTCCCTTTTTCCCCTCGCCTTCAAAACTTACACACTCAAGCCCCTGCATTGACAGGGGTTTTTTATTGCTTTAATTACCCCATACAGCCCGCAATCAGCCTTCAATACCTGGCACTATTGACCGAGGTTATTGTTAGCCAAAGACACTTCATGACATTATTGCTATAACCGTTAAAGACTCCTGAAACCCATGTCAGAAGAGCAACTCAAGTCCTTCCTGGAGAAGGTGAAGGCAGACACCACCCTTCAGGAGAAACTTAAAGCAGCTGCCGATGCCGATGCTGCTCTTGCCATTGCCAAAGAAGCTGGGTTTGCAATTACTGCAGAAGACATTCAATCGATGCAATCTGCTACGGACTTATCAGATGCTGAGCTGGAACGTGTGGCTGGAGGTGGAGGTTGGTATCCATACTATACAGATGCTGATAGCTGCACGAGGTGCACATGTCATAGAAATTGTGGCTAAAGACTTAGACACAGGCTACACACTCAAAGCCTCTGCATTGACAGGGGCTTTTTATTGCTTCAATCAACCAAATAAGCCTGCCATTAGCTTTCAATACCTGGCACGATTGAACGCAGTTGAGCAGTAATCAGGCGGGTGAAAACATTTTTCAAAAGGTGGTGACTGAGTTCTGAGCGGTTCACCAGAAGCTCACTAGAACTTCGAGGGTTCTACACCAGAGCTATGTAGTGGGGTTCACCAGAAAGGCTGTGATCTTGAAGGAGTCGAGGGGGCAACGCCTCCAACACAACTCACACACTTATCAGCTTTAAAACAATGACTACTTCAATCTTCAATGCTCCCTTGCAAATCAAGGAAGCTATTCCAACCTCCACCCAGCCAGAGCTTGAACCGCTCTTCGATCAAGAGTTGGAAGCTGCTGCTGGGGGAATGTACCTCGGCAATCTGGATCGCGTCCTGGCACCACTCGATCGCTGTCTCACACCTCTGGGAAGATACTTGTAAGAACTGAACGCAGGCCTCTCACCAAGTGAGATCAATTACGCCCCGCCAAGTGCGGGGTTTTTAATTGCCAACTGCCGACCGTTGCTATGACAGCTGAACAGACCTGATACCCATGTCCCTAGAACAACTCAAAGCCTTCCTAGAAAAGGTCAAAGCAGACACCAGCCTTCAGGAGAGGATCAAGTTAGCTAAGTCACCTGAAGACGTCGTGACTATTGCCGAAGAACATGGTCATAAATTTACTGCTGACAAAATTACTGAATTTTGCTAACTTAGCAACGAAGAGCTAGAAGAAGTGGCCGCAGGGGCTACTTGCTATCTTTCAACACATGACTACAGTTCGAATTGCTAACTAACTACCAGCTTTGATAGTAATTGACTTGTAGCCAGAAAAGCTACTACATTATTGGCAGAGACTATTTATTTATTCGATCACCCTAAAAAGCCTCGACATTAGCCTTCAATACCGTACGATTGAGTGCGTTAAGTATTAGCTAAAGACACTGCAGCAGACCGTTGCTATAACTTGTGAATAGACCTGATACCCATGTCAGAAGAGCAGCTCAAAGCGTTCATCGAAGAGGTCAAAGCAGACATCAGCCTGCAAGATAAGCTTAAAGCAGCTGCTGATGTTGACGCAGCTCTTGCAATTGCAAAAGAGGCTGGGTTTAGTATTTCTGCTGATGACGTTCGGACGTCAATTTCAGATGAGGAACTTGAAGGCGCGGCTGGGGGTTATATTTCACTCGAAGCAGGATGTTTGCCGCCGTGTTGTACTAGAGGAGCATGCTCTACCAGCAGACCGCTCTGATTTTTTAGAAAAAGATTATTAAAGAGATTTAGTCTACTCATCAAAGCCCCTGCCTCCGCAGGGGTTTTGATTTCTTAAATCACCCCAAAAAGACCATCAATCAGCCTTCAATGCCTGGCACGATTGAGCGCAGTTGAGCAGTTATCAGGCAGATGAAAACATTTTTCAAAAGGTGGTGACTGAGTTCTGAGCGATTCACCAGTTGCTCACCAGAACTTCGCGGGGTCTACACCAGAGCTGTGTAGTGGGGTTCACCAGAAGGGCTGTGATCTTGAAGGAGTCGAGGGGGCAACACCCCCAAACATTCATTCTTTAGAACCATGACACAAGAACAACTCACAGCTTTCATCGCTAACGCCAAAGGCAACACCAGCCTTCAGGAGAAGTTCAAAGTAGCTGCTGATGCCAATGCTGTTGCGGAGATAGCCAAGGAAGCAGGTTTTAGTATCTCTGCTCAAGACCTAACTCAAGCTCAATCCGAAATTTCAGACGATGAGCTGGAAGACGTGATGGGTGGCGGCTGGGGTGGCTGGGGAGCGTGGGGGTGCAGAGTAGTGGGAAAGAAGAGAACTCTAGCTGGTTAGAGTTGTCAGACTGCTGAACTTACTCACACAAAGCCCCTGCAACCGCAGGGGTTTTTTATTTCTTCAATAGCCTGACTAATCTCACAAATCAGCCTCCAATACTTGATATCATTTAGCACAATAGTTATCAACTAAAGACTCTTCAGCAGATCGTTGCTATGACTGCTGAACAGACCTGATACCCATGTCACTAGAACAACTCAAGGCATTCCTAGAGAAGGTCAAAGGCGACCCCAGCCTTCAGGAGAAGCTAAAAGCAGCTGCCGATTCAGACGCAGTTCTTGCGATTGCGAAAGATGCTGGCTTTAGTATTTCTGCTGATGACGTTCAGAACGAGATTTCTGAGGAGGAGTTAGAAGGCGTGGCTGGTGGTGGTGGGCTGTTTACTGGTGTTGGTCTCTCGGCTTATTCTGTAATTTTCTGTTGTGGCTGTCTGTAACTTTTCCCCCTCGGCTTCAAAACTTACACACTCAAACCCCCTGCTGCCGTAGGGGGTTTTTATTACTTCAACAGTCTGACTAACACCGTAAATCAGCCTTCAATACCTGGCACGATTGAGCGCAATTAGCAGGCTTTTTATTGCCTTGAGGTTTGGGGTACACCTAGAACGACCGGTGCTATGACTGCTGAGAGACCCATACCCTCTTGTGCAATGGCTGCGATTGACGACTTGATGGCTGCTCTTACTAGCAATGCTGAATTACAGCAGGCTATGACGACCGCCACAACTCCAGAAGAGGCAGCAAAAGCTGCCGCTGATGCGGGATACAAAGTAACCACACAGGAGTTGCTGGAAGCCTACAAATCAAAAATGAGTGCGTTGTCCGATGATGAATTGGCGTCGATTTCTGGGGGTAAAGGCGGCGGCCACCCTGCCCCCGTCAGTGGAATTAACACTGATCCGTATAATAACAATCCAGATCCCGTAACTAATAAGCATGGGCCAACCTCCCCTGGTACGATTAGTTCAGCCCCCATATGATGACCCTATGGAAATATTGATCTCGTAATTCACCAAAGCCCTAGTAATAGCAAGGGCTTTTTATTGCTTTAATAGCCTGACTAATCCCACAAATCAGCCTCCAATGCCTGGCACGATTGAGCGCAATTAGCAGGCTTTTTATTGCCTTGAGCTTTGGGGTACACCTAATTAATTATTACTTTTTCTAATCATTTAGTATGTGACTAGGTATATCCAACGGACTCTAATCGTCCGAATTATGAAGTGACTAGCGCCACCCTGTTCTCCGGCAAGTTTGCTGTTGACGGGCTTCCTTATACATCTGTCTCATCAATTATTAAAACTGATACCAAGAGCGTTCAAGGTAAGAAGTCCAGAGCAGCAGCAGGTAAAGCCGCCAACAGTAGTAAGCATCTATCAGCAACCGCAAGAGGGACTGCTGTTCATAGCGCAGTTCGCAACTTCATTCGTACTGGTGAATGTGACCTTGAGCCTTGCTACTTCGATTACTTCTCGGGCATTCAAGACTGGCTCTCACGCTTAGATCTTGAGCCTTATTGGGCAGAGGGTCCAATGCTTGATAAGTATCAGCATCTTCAGCATGGACCATCGGCTGCTGTGTGGTGTGACAAGTACCGCTACATAGGCATCCCAGACCTTGTAGCAAAGATCGGAGGTGTACCTTGTGTTGTGGAGTTCAAAACCTCTGACTATTTATACAGAGATAACTATGACTTCAGGCAGTTCAAGCAGTACTCAGAGTGGGTGCGTCATCACAACGCTGGAATGCAAGTGGCTGCCTATGCCAATGCTTGGAACCAAACAACCGGAGATGATATTCATACAGGAGTAGTCATCAACAGCACGCCAGATACCTGTCAACTATTTATTATTGAAAGAGACACAATTAAGAAAAAGCTAACCGCTTTTCACAAGCTTTGTAAGGAGTACAGAAAGATCCATGGCTAACATCCAACGCACAGACCCGAGTTCTATTTCACTCGGAAGAGCAGTACGCCAAGCCCAGGCCGATGCTGCCATTGCCAAAGCAGAAGTCGAACAACTTAAGAAGGCTCAGCCTTCTAAGCAATCAACACAAGATGCAGAGCTGGCGGGTAGGACCATTCGTGCTCAGCGCAGGCGTGCGAATCAGCTGCTCGCTGACCACAACACCACGCTCGATGAGTTGAATGCCATTGATCCAGCCATCCTTTCAGTGGCGCAAGCCGAGCAACTGCGGCTCAACAAGAACGATTTGCTGATGGCTCAGGAGATGTCACAGCCACAGATGCTTCAGATCAATTCACCTGCAGCGCTTCAGCGTTTCGAGAACTGGCGTAACCACGTTGCCCAGAACCCGCTGCCAATACAGGATTTCGCCAAGAACAATTACGCACCGACGCAGCCCACGCCTTATGACAAGTGGCTTGAGCGGCGGAACTCCTTTGAGGGGCGCAAGCACACGACACAGCGGCTAGCTGCAGAGCAGAAGCGCAGCGAGATGATGCTTCGTTTCCAGCTCAATGCCAACAAGGCACAGCCATCTGGGCAGCAGCTTGGGGTACTCAAAGACCTGAACAACAATCAGTCTGATTGAGTCTGCTGCTCTGGGGTTTCTTCCCTCAGCAGTCCCACCAAAGTGGCTAGCTGTGTCTCAAGCCCCCCACATGTTGCCGTAAGTAAGTGCGCTCGTCATTGACTTGGATGAGGGCATCTTCAAGGGCACAGCAGTATTGATTCAAAAGCGCTGGTCCATCAATGCCAAAGTTTTCGAGCACATCCATCGATAGTTCATCAAAGAACTGATCCAATCCTTCTGGCAGTGGTGTGGATGATTTTGGCGGCCTAGCTGAGGTCATTATTCTTTATTCGTCTTTACTTATTCTACAAGCAATTAGATACAATTGCGAGGTTGATGGTTATAGTCCTGGCGATTATTCAAATCGTTTAAAGTACATAAAGTTATCAATAAATCTATGTCCGGAGATAAAATCTTTAGCGATGAGCAGCTGGATGCACTCAAGAGCTTTTACGTCAACTCCATTACTGGCTCTTTGTCAGTGAATCAGCTGCTGCAATTGGCAGGGCAGACACTACTTGCTAACTACTCAGACCTTGGTGGATATGACTTGAAGGACAGAATTATCTCCGAAACGAATTTGAAGACTTGGGAGTCTTTAGTAGAACAACTGAAAGCTATTGAGCTTAAGAGCGAAGCTGAATCGGCTGCAAGCTGAGCGCTTACTTGTCTTCCATGCTGTTGATAAGAGAAGTTCTCAAACCGAGTGAGGTATTAACTCTTGCCCTCCTCTTTCTTTATGCCTTCATTTATTTACTTGCCAATAAATCTCCGGAAGGGGCAGTGTGTTCCGGATTTCTTATCGATGGGGGAAAGGGCAGTGGATTCACCCCAATTGGAGCGCCTCCATCAACACCCTTCAATTTGGCTTCAGTCAACTCTTCCTTGAGTTCAGGTGACTGCTTCTCTTGCTTGGGGTCTTCCATGGCATTGCTTCAAGGTTCACCAACAGCGTTGAGGTAAAAGGAGATGTGATTGGACTCACCTCTCTATTCCTATGCCCTCGTGAACCGTAATTCCGGACATTGGGGGAACTTGTTCTAACTCGTAACCAACGACCATAGCTCCTCCATCAACACCTTTTAACTCCTCTTCACTCAACTGTTCTTTGAGTTCAGGTGACTTTTTCTGTTTCTTGTCGTCCTTGATGTTCTTTGAGTCTTCCATGGTGTTGCTTCAGGTTTTACTCAAACCATAGCAACGAACTCATAAACACAACAAATAGGAGGGTCTTACTCTTGCCCTCCTCTTTCTTTATGTCACCATGTAGGCCAATTACCTTCGTCAGGTATTTTGAAGTCTGGGATCCGCAGTAATATCTGTGTTATTACCTCCAGACAGACCCTTCAGCTCGTCGTCAGTCAACTCTTCAAGACTGCCCAGCGTGTTTCCAGGAACATCGGTAACTACTCCATCGCCACCACGGACATTTTTCAATTCGTCGTCAGTCACTTCTTCTTCGAGTTCTGATGTTTCCTTCTCTTTCTTGTCGTCCTTGGTGTTCTTGGGGTCTTCCATGGTGATAGATGAATAACTATTAGTTATCAAGTTGGCTCCGAAGGTTGATCTCTCCCATTGATTCTCTCATCTCTGTGGCGTACTCCTCCAGTTGCAGCCATCAAGTCGTCATCAGTCACTCCTTCCTTGAGTTCAGCTGACTGCTTCTCTTGCTTGGGGTCTTCCATGGTGTTGCTTCAAGGCTTACCCAGTATTAGCAGTCACCTCGGGTCAGTAGGCACAAGTTTCCATGGAGCTCCTTCTGGTATCTCAGGACCAACCTTCATGTCTGCAGGTTCTGAGAAGACCACTCGCCATTCAGCCACACGACAGGGCACGTAGTCACCTCTCTCGATACGGATTCCTCCGAGTGTCGAAGGTGCTCCATACCCACCGCTTGCCCAGTAGGAATCCTCGTTTAGCCCACCTCGGAACCAGACCCAGCAACGACAGTTGGGTTGCGTGGCGGATTGCTTAGCTGCCGCAAGGGCTGCCTATGAGCACTTAGGGTAGAGGTGATTCCATCAACCTTCAGGAACGATGTGAGTCACGAGGTCGGCATTAACCCATTGGATGACTCCCGTGTCTATTTCAGCAATCTGGAAGAGTTTGTGCGCCGAAGGATCACGAGCAGCTCCCCCGCAGTGGAGTACTTGTCCCACATACCAGTCCTGCGTTGGTGTCTCGCCGGTCAGGTATTCACACCTCACACAGACGGTCATCCCTGGTTTGACGTCCAGGAACAAGGAGCTGTTCCTGAGCTGTTCGCAGATGCCTAGCGAAAAGTTGGATTCTTGAAATTTTGATTTGATTTTCTTAGATTTAGCTTGACTAAGATTCTTGATGATGGCCAAAAACGTGTTAATTTTGGTTCTTGCCATACTGGCAGTGACGGGTGGTGGCATTGCCCTAATGCTTGGCGAAGTACATCAAGGTGATTTACCTGCGGATGGGGATGTGCCTGTCACAGACTGAGCGTGTTTTCGTTAGTCTTGATGGCTAAGTTACTGTTTTTTGAATAGCAATAGCATTTAATCAGGCTTATCTTTTTTGCATAGGCGTTCTTTTCGCTAAAGAGTGAAGCATTATTTGCGATGTTCTTGGGAAAGTTGATTTACAGCGGTCAGCATTTGCAAAGATCCCATCTATGCGGCACTCACACCGGTATACTCAAAATTTTTTCAGTGAAAGCCTGTTCTTGTCAACGTCTGCAGTGTTCAGGATGTCAAGTGCCGTTGTTCGTACGGATCTGAGTATGATCAACGACTGCATAAGCTAGATACATATATTATTTAAATGATCAAGTTTGAAAACTTGCTCTCAATCACACAAGTCGTCCTCTGTCGAAACGATTAATAGCTTTCATTCTTCATCTGGGCGCTGGTGGTTAGGATTTTTCGCGGTTGAGTAGATTCAACCGCCCTTTTTGTATGCCAGGCACAGAACATACTGAAGATGATGGTATTGAGTTTTTATTCGTTTTTGGATTTGTTTCTGCGTTTGGGTTTGGGGTCATACATGAATTCGCCTAATGTAATTTCGTCTGCTGTATCAACATAGGATTTGGTGTTTGGAGTCAATATTGCATGTAACAACAAGTCCTGGGTCGGTGGTGGAAATATCCAGGTTCAGTATTTTCATTGTTTTCGTGATGTTGATAGATCACTCCGATCGGTCATGTTTCTGTGCGTTTTCAGGATAGCCTTGCTAACATGGGTGGCTCTGTCCGGTGTACTTGGATCGAATGTCCTGGTCAGAGATACTCACTGACTGTAGGGGACTTTTTATATCCCTTGAGAATGACCGTTGATGTGTAAATGCCCCCATAAGAGGGAGCGAAGGTCAGAGGCTTTAGGCATAGGATGTTGCCAAATACTCCTGGAACGGAGACGTCTTCAGTAGCTCGGTGATGCCCAGTTCGTTTTGCCAATCGATGATTGATCTTTCCCATCCCTCTTCCCATCGAGGCGAGAAAAGCTCAGGCACTCTCTGACCAACTGCAATACCGAAACTGATGCCATCCCAGATCAATCTGCGCTCACTCGGTTCGTAGGAACCGCGCAGCATCCATGAAGCCAAAACGCTGATGTCAAAAGGCATCGACCCAGTACTGGCATAAAATGCCGACGCAGCAGCTTCACCTGCAACTGTGATCGGCAGACCAAGAACCGTATGGTGAATTTCATGCAAACGCACTGATCTGCTTATAAAGAAAGCCTCATCAGATTCAGGTTCGGGAAGTTCTGGTTCAGGTAAAAAGCAAAGACCAAGCATCTCCATGCGTTGTTGCAAGCAACATCCAAGGCTTCCTTTTGGCATTGCACCCATCTGCTCAAGCTCTGGCCATGTTTGTGAGGGTCGATTGGACAGTACATCCTGAACCTTTGCAGAAGTCAGGACCCTCTCAAAACACTCTTTTTGCAGTGTGATGCCACCTGGTATTGCAAAGTACCGACCATGTTGGAATATTTTGTCAGGTTCCTTTGCCGTCTGCAGGATCGACACTGCTAACTTTGTAGCACCATCAGAAAATGATGACCGAACGTAGTTCTGTGTTTCTGACATAATTTCATGAAAACGTCTTGCTTAAGTGTAGATCTATCATATTGGATCTATCTCCCCCCAATGGGGGATAAAGTAACTGTCTCTATGACCCTTTTAGGGGATGTTTTTACTGCTGTCTACTTTTTTAATGACACGAGTAACGAGACTAACTCGCTTACCCTGATGGCTATTTCTGACTAATCCATCAGTATCTAACAAATCACAGTTGCTCGGGCTCATGACAGGAGAAATATCAGCTGGGTAACTGTTTACCCGTTGGTCTCACCACCATTGTTGCTTTGAACAGAGTCCCAATTCGATCGCAATTGATTGTTCATTATCTTTTATACGATGAGTTGTCAACTTTTCCTGGTAATTGCTGTTTTCTTATTTATTTTTAGGCATTGGTTTGCTTGTATTATTTAATTGAAGATCTTCCGATAATCTTGCTGAGGTTGATTTTGTAGAACTATATCCGTATATAAGCTCTGACGTAAAGTGAGTACAATTTGCACCAACAAAGGTGCAGGAATTGTTGTCGAGTTGGTTATGCGCAATAGGAAATGAAAAGACGTGACGGTCGTCATCTTCTTTCAGCATGATTAGGACTGGTTCAAGTGGTTTACGGGTCAGTCGTAAATTGCTGACAACTGCTTTTGCAAGGTACGGCAATCCCACCCACGATTGTCTGTTCTGATTCATAGATTGATTGAACCACTTTATCTCGTGAAGGTGACTCAAGGGAGACAGTCATCACTTCTCCACTTTTAGCCTCCACGCAAAGAGACCATGCTTTATTCATTAATTGCTTTTGTATGGATTGCAGTATTCTTGGCTATCGCAAGGAATAATGATTAAGCCGTCCTCTGAGAGCCTAAGTTTGTCATAAAGTTTTTGATATCCTAAATATTTAATTCGTCCCAGCCAGTAGTTAAACAAACATTAAACCAGAGACCTCAATTTTGTCTGTTTCTGGTGTCAGCGTTTGTTGTTGTATTCGATCGTCTCTGAAGAGCACTGCTGATCCGTTCATTCGTGCTGCTTGTTCGAGCATCAACCGGACTTACCGTGAAGGAGTCTTCCGTTCTGGTGCTTGTCATGTACCTGCCGGTCAGTTTCCAGAGCAATACATGGGCCCTGTGTTTGTCAGCCTCTTGAACGAGCAAGCCATCGATCACATGACCCTAGCCGTTCAAGCGAAGCAAGCTGCTCGTCAAGCAGAACTTTCACAGCTTTCAGCCCGGGACCGTCATATGGAAGTACCCCTTGGCATTCAGCAAAGGGTCGCAGCTCAGCCGATGCTTGTGGATGCCGTGTGTAAGGAGTGGGTGGCTGAATCCCATACCCCATCAAAACCATTCAGTATCGAATTTCTAACAGCTCATAGAGGCGATTTTATTTCATATAATACCTAGTTTATGCATGTATATTCTCTCTTTAAGGACTTCAATCGTTTGATCATTATGACGATTTCAGTTGATCAACCTGACAAACTTGGATCAATAAAACACCTCAGAACATTATTTATTTTCTGTCGAGTCTCAGGAGCCGTTACAGTGGCCAATAATGACCTCCCTATTGATTGTATATCGCTGCTCCGAGAGTTATAGCCATGCGGCATACATGTTGCTCGACGATGTCTCTAAACTCGGTATTCCTCTTAATCTTGTTGTTGATTGGTTGAACTCAAGAACGTGAACCAATCCATGAGTCTTTTGATCTTGTTGATAAGTTGCTTGTTTCGACCATTTCTGCTGATGGTATGTTGAATGTGTATCAGATATGTTTTAACAGCTGGTACGTTTCAAGCCTCTTTCATCATTTCATACACTTCATGCTTCTACCGTTGGGTCACCAGTATAACATCTCATTGGTGACCAAGGGTAAGGCGATATCCGTCAATTTCAGTTCTGTGGAAACGGATCACTTCAGCGTATTGCCATCGCCAAAGTGGAATTCTGCAAAGGTTAGCGGGGCTATGGTTCCATGCTAGATGGCATGAGCTGGGCCACCGGCACTTTGCAGGATCACTAGGGTCTCTAGCATTTCCCGATCAAGTGAATCAAGATCAATATAACTTCGCGGTGCCTCTTTATGCATTAGACCAGCTGCCTGATCAGATCAAGTCAACCAAGTCAGTTTTTTCCCATCGCTAACGCGGGCGGAGGCTTCTATTTCTGCTTTCCCTGTTGAGGCCGGTATCCCCTACCGAATCACTTACGCATCAGGCGATAGGGTTTTTCATAATCGTTTGTTGGTGACACAAAGATGATGGACTTTCTTCAACGAATGAGAGTAGTCGGTAGTGGATTGGTCATTGCCGCCTATTTTATTACCCTTCACCTTGATGTTGTGACTGGCGTAGTTGTTCATCTGGTGGCAATGAGTATTTCTGTGCCTTATTTCATTAAATCCAAAGCTTGGGATGTAGTCATCATGATGACTTTCCTCATGACGATTGGGTCAGGCCGTCTGATCATGGCCGCTGTTCCATAACTGTGCACAGCTATAGGTATGAGTACCTGCTGGTGCCTCTTCTTTCCCTTTAACTGCACTTACAGGAAGGTCTTCTGCGATACAACGATGAATCGTTGCATTAGTTAATACATCTCCAGACGTTCTTTTGTTATGTCCGAATCCGCTAGTAAGTTCATCCCTGATCCCTACAAGTCTTATAGTGAGAAGTTGTATGGCCGCGCAGCAATACTTGGTCTTGGTATCGGCTTGGCTGTCGAGGCTTTGACAGGGAAAGGCATCGCTGAGCAAGTCGCTACGTTCAACCAAGCCTCTGTGCTCGACCTCTCAGGTGTCAAAGGCTTGATTGGCCTCATGTTCTGTTGCGCTGCAAGCCTCGGCTGAGTCGCTCATCGTCATCAACTCAGTCAAGACAGCTAGTCCTCGCTTCATCGTGATTGCTTTCTCTTCTCCAGGAAGAACTTGTGTCGTTCGGTTCTCTCGCCTTGTGCCAATCGCTCATCCGTCCTTTAATGGACCTGTAGGGTTCTGGAGGTAGGCGGATGATTGGTGTTGATTGGTCCGGCACAATTGTACTTCTCTCGATAATCACATTGATAACAGTGATTGGATACCAGGAAGGGCACTCAATCCTTTAACTCCACGCCCTTGCTTGATATCGGGGGCTTTTACCTGTTCTCCCGTCGCCGATTCTTACGGCAAGCTCATTCCTCAGAGTAAGGCACAGCCTTTCCATCCGTTTTCTGTGTTACTCAGCCCAAGGCCTGTTCCACGGCACACTCTGGTCTGAGCAGTGCGTGGCAACCATGTCATGTGTTGCCCCTTGAATTTCGTCAGACACATCAATGATTTCTTCACCAGATTGAGGGATGTCGCCCATTCACCTTTTCACCAGCTAATGCGATAGGTGATGGGTTGAAGTTCATCCTATGTTGCTGGTTTGATGAACATCTTGTGATTAATTAAATCAGCACCCCGACAAACAAAGTGCATGCGATGAATTGTTTTTCTTGGCTTGCTGCATCGAAGATTGCTTGGTTATTAAAGAACTGAGATCATCCTGTTGGTGGGTTTTTTCTTTCTGTATCACAGGCTTTTTATTGCCATCTACCCATTTTTTCTGAGCGTAATGTGGTTTCTTCCTGCAAGTCCTCGCTTGGCTTGATTCATAACAGCCTGCTCTTTCCTGCACGCCGTTGTGTTTTCATCAGCTCACACCTAATCCATTCGCTTTCTCTGATTGCAACTGTGGTACTAATGCAACTTAGAACTGATGTGCAGGTGTGATATTCATTGATTCGCACGAACCTAGACTTCTTCGCATGCTCGAATTGCAATCTACTGATCACTCTTGGTCAGTTTGTTGACCACATTCATCCCCATTGTTTCATTCTTGCTAATTCTTTTTGCGCGAGTAAAAGTCCTTGCTTCCTGGAGAAGCAGCCTCTTCAGATTAGCCGTTTGCAATTTTTTTATGAGTTCTGTGTGAGATATATGAGGTATTTGTTGTATGCCTTGCCATGAAAAACTTCGCGTGCATCGCTGCTATCTCCAGCGATAACATGCCTCACAACTTGCGTCACTCTTGATCTTCTCGTCAACTCAATCCAGGTTCCGCGCAGTGTATGCATTTTGTATGCAACTTTGTTATCAAGCAAATGCCGCTTAGCTGAAGGCACACCTTTAGTACTGCTGTCTTCCGAGCCTGTTCGTACGTGTGTATGGCAGGCCTGAAGGTTTTTCGTCCATTCGGTCCTGTTGTTACTCCAAATGTTATTCCTGACGGTCCTGGCCTCTTGATTTGACTGATATTGTCGTTATTCGGGGTGGATCAGCGCTCACAAACGTGGCTGGCATCTTGCGCACGTTCGGCGTACTCGAAGCCATGACTCAGGCGCCAGGCGAAAACCTCCGGTAATCCAGCCTCAATAATGGCTCGACAGGTTCTGCTCAGGTCGTACTCCACTTCACGGACACATACCTCTCCGCTGTCGTCGTCGTGGACCACGTACGTCGCTTTGGTTGAGCCATGCCTGGGTTCGCCGACTGAGCCGGCATTGACGATGCGCCGCATCGGCAGGGTGATCTCCTCTTCGCTTTCGGAGGTTTTGCCATTCTTCTGCACCGACACGCGGATGGAACCTTCGCTGAGCTCTCGTACATAGGGCTGATGGGTGTGACCGCAAAACAAGGTGTCCGCTCCGGCTGTCGCCACGCGTTCCAGTGCGGCGAAGGCGTTCATGTCTGGAAGCAGGTATTCGTGCTGACTGTTGGGGCTGCCGTGTACAAACAGCAATCGCTCTCTGCGCAGGGTCATGGGCAGGCTTGCCAGGAAGGCTTTGTTGTCTTCAGTGATTCGTTCTGCGGTCCAGCGATGAGCGCGATGACCGCGACGTTCGGCCAGCTGTGAGGGATAGCTGCATTCGCAGGCGTTGAGTCCGTCGATGATGTCTTCATCCCAGCAGCCCTGGCAGGTGGGTATGGAGCGTTCGCGTACCAGTTCAATCACTTCATTGGGCTGCGGGCCATAGCCCACCAGGTCGCCCAAACAGGTGATGGAGTTAATGCCTTGTCGGTCGATGTCAGCAAGCACGGCTTCGCATGCGGCAAGGTTGGCGTGCAGGCAAGAAATCACTGCGTGGCTCATGGCTATCCCTTGGTTTGAAAGGAGTGTTCTCTGTACCTGAATTGGGCCTGGTGCAGTTCCAGGTCGTCGTCTGTGAGCAGGCAGTCATTGATCGTTGACTGAATGCCGGCAGGGTCAAGGGTTCTGCCCTGCACCACCAGCTGTGACGTGCGATTCGGCCTGCCTGCCGGCGGCTCCACCGACTCCAGGGGAAGAATCTGAGAGCCTTGTTGGCTCACGACCCAGTTGCAGAGGAATGAGCGACCATCCGGCAGATTCATCAGTGCTTTGGCCCGATACACGTCGCCGTAGGCGCCATTCACCAGTTCAAACCAGAAGCTGCTGAGGCTGTTGGGATCCCAGACACAGCCTTGAAGATTGCGATGCCAGGATTCAAGGCGTTTGAAGTCCAGAACGTCCTCTTGCGGCAGTTCTGGATCCAGACCGAAATGCAGTGTGCGATCCGGCCGCAGATTGAACCGCTCCAGCTGCCGAAGCAGGTGCGGATCAATGCCGCTCGGGCTGCTGTTGGTCGGTGGCTGAAACTGCTGAACCTCGATGAGCAAAAGCTGAGGACCTGATGGCAGCGGAGCAGTCGCGGTTGTCGCAAGATCCAGGAGCTCAGGGATCTGGTCTTGGAGCCAGGCGCTGTCGATGCCTGCGTTGTGACCTTGTTCAAGGCCTTCCTGATCGGATCCGCACAAGCGGAGATAGGCACAGCTGCCAGGGTGTTTCAGGAAAGAGTCGCGGATCCAATTGGTTTTCCCGCAGCCGGGTGGGCCCATGATCAACCAGGTGTTCTGCATGGCCAGATGGCGAAAGGCTGCGAATGCACGAGACTGGGAATGGGAATCATTCTCACTATGCATGATCAAATGACTCTTGTCATTGAATCAAGCGTCGAGGCGAGCCATGTCTCCTTGGCAGGCTGCCTCATGGCCGTCTCATGGCTCGGGCTCTGCCTGCTTGTCTGTTAAGCGTGTCTTGCTGGATGCGTGGCTGTGCTGGTTCAGCGCTTGCTGTTTCCGATGATGAGCCAACTGTCCAGATCTGCCGCAGCCCATGAGAGGCCTGGATGATGGACATGCGTGCAGGCCATTGCGCATGAGAAACGACTTGTCGGTGTCTAGGATTTCAATGGTTGTTGATTGATGCGCATTAAAAGTTCTGCATATGCCTTTGATTTTTCCTCTTGCATTGCTCCCTTTCCTGTTCGGCCATGGAGGTGGTGGAGGTGGTTCTGATTACTCAAAACATGCGTATTCCGTGTGGGCAGAAGAGCACGCTGAGCATCGTTGTGATGCTTACAGGCAGGGCATGTCATGGGACGAAGCCTACTCCTATGCCACGAATTCATCAGGACAAGCTTGGAGAGCAGTTTTTGTTCCTTATCCTGAAAAAATGAAAGCCTATAACGCAGCAATTAAAAGAGATTGCAATCTTCTCCACGTCGAGACGTGGAATGAAAAAGTAAACTATTGAATGGCGATAGGGTTATAATTGTCTCAATTTGTAGATCGACAATCACTTCTTGCAGAAATCAGTTCTGCGATCACATCGTCTGGCTGCAGGTTGATGGATCAAAGAAGGGATGATTTCATTGCATCAACTGATGCTGCCAAAATTTACTTTATTACATCTTGCATGCCACCTCTGCAGTTTTTCTAGCAGCGGATCCTTTGACTGTTGGCTTCCAATCGCTCTTTGATTGATCGTCTCTGATAAAACGGTACATATAATCACCACAATTATATTCGGCTTTGCCAATACCTCTGTTGTTGCTCAAGATTACAGAAACGATTGGATCACTTTTGGAAAGAACTTTCACTCGTACGTATCGTTTTTCGTCGCATCCACCCTGGCACCATCCATCCTTGCAGTCTTGAGCCGGTGCAGCCGCGATCAAAGATCCGGAGGCCACAATTAGTGTCGAGAAAAGGAAGGGTTTCATTGGCTCAAAGACTCTACTTATTGTAGTCACGATGCAGCAGAACCAACTGATCGTTTATGCCAATGTTGTGTAGTGTTTTTTCATCATTATGCTTGCTTTGGCCTGGCACCACCTAGCCAATATCCCTTGATAATTGGTGTTCATCGGCAGTCTGGTTTTTGATGTATTTCGATGTCAGGCATGCCATGCATCAACACCAGCTGTACTCTCCAGGTCTTTATCTGATGCTGATCCAGCTTTCATCGAGTTGTCAGTAGAAATCATAAACCCAGCTCCTTTGGCAATTGTTATGACAGCATCTGGATGAGCTGCGGCTTTGAATTTCGCCTCGGACTATCGTCTGACTGTGCCTTTTCAATAAAGGCTTTCAGCTGGTCTTCGGTCATGGCACTCATAGTTCCTTAACAGTTGTGGCTGAAGCTCAGCAACAATGATTTTATTTAATAACTATTTTTCTGAATTAGTTCCAGGTATTGGAGGCAGGCTTGTGGGCTTTTGAGAGTTTCAGTTAACAGCAAATAGTAGGAGGTAAAACACAAAGAGTCACTTCGCAGCTTATCTGACTTCCACCAGCTATGCCTTCCAATTCTTCTTCTGAAATCTGAGCGTTTTTCCAGTCATCAGCAGAAATCATAAATCCAGCTTCTTTGGCAATCAAAAGGACTGCATCTGCATCGGCTGCTGCTTTGAGCTTCTCCTGAAGGCTGGTGTCAACTTTGACTTGTTCAAGGAAGGTTTTGAGTTGCTCTTCTGGCATGGGTATGAGGTTTATTTAGCATTCATAGCACTGATTTCCTGCCGCGTCTTTCGCTAAGAATTACAGCGCACAATCGTGTACGGTATTGGAGGATGAACGAATGGTGCCCTTGTGCTGGGGTTTGAGTCTCTAATACCAAAAATGGGTGTTTAGTGCCTAGAAGAACACCTGAATATGCGATTACTCAGCGCGGAAGGTTCACATCACCCCTCTGAATACTGTGAGTTCTGATCTTACTAGCGATAGTGATTACACAAAAATCCCAGGAGCTAAAAATATTGACTTCATTGATAACCCCTAAAAGATTGATTCATCGAAACCAATCATAGATCAAACAAATAGACCCAACTGCTATTTCCTGGAGTAATCATCCAACCAAATGAACTGTGTAAAGCCAGCAGCATCGATCTAAAAAAATACGTGCTTTTTTACTCCGCTCCTTTCGCATGCTATGATGTAAAAAATCAATTTACCGAATGACTTCACAAATAGACAGTCTGCTGGCTCATCTCGAGTCCAATCCTGAATTGCGTAACGCAATCATGACAGCAACTTCACTCGAAGAAGCCACTAAAATTGCCGAGAATGCTGGTTTCAAAATTGAAGGAAAAGACCTGTGTAATGCCCATAAAGAACAACTCTTAGAACTAACTGATAATGAATTAGAAGTTATCGCAGGCGGAAAGTTTGACACATATGGGCCTGGACCAGGCACGAATCAGGACCAAGACACAAACAGCGTGGTATGTAAAATAGCTACTCACTAAGTTTGAATAAGCTGCCTATCTGTGAATGTATAGATGCTCCTATGCCCTATATCGTGACTAGAGATACGAAGAATTGTGCTCCGACGAATTGTGGAAAACAGTTCAAACTATCGACTTATCAGCACTCATATCCCGTCAAATCCCAGTCATAGAAACAATCTCTTGATGAGCTCTCACCAGCACAAGAGGAAGGCCGCCCTTCCCGGTGGAAAGACGGCCTAAGTCGCTCGTTGGTTCATGGTTCAACCCATCAGTTGTGGCAAAGGGAATGGGGCGAAGCTTCTGGCAAGAGGCACCCTGGTGCCATTGGCTCTAGGTGTCGGGTTGTGACCTCCTGGGGCACCTATGGCGGTGCAAGCGGAGCGTCGATTGGCGTGGCGTACAAGTCTTGCCGACCAAAGGACCAACCCAGGTCATTGTTGAGACTGTTGGAGCAGGGGCCAGAAGTCAGTCTGCTTCTCTGATCTGCTGGGGTGGAGTATCAACCGTCATTGGCTCCTCCGATGTCGTTCCCTTACTTTCCACCCGCAGTGGGCCTTTTGACATCGGTTGAATCGCGCATTGCCTTCCAAGGCAAAACCTCCAATAGTGGAACTGGTGTGACCTGAGCGTTTTGCTGATCTCAGTTCGTTATCCCGTCGCCAGTTTTACGGAAGCGCCTGGATGTCCACACTGATTCTTGAACGGGAGAAACCGTTGGACTGCAGATTGGACGTGGTGCTGGGCGTCACCGTGAAAGGAACCCTTGAGCGACCAACAAGATCGCAGAAGCAGACGGCGAGTGTTTACGCCAGCAATGCAGCAACTCTCATCGGCTGATGGTGGCATTCGCGAAAGAGATTGAGGTCGGGGATGGCTACTCATCCAAGCGGACCGAGGAGATCTTCAATCAGAACTTCAAGGACGCCACCCCTGATGAGATCGAGGCTTCACAGAAGTGTTTCGATCACGACAGATGGACTGAGGAGAACCAGGAGCACAAGATCTGGAAACCAGACCTGTTGGCCCCTGTGCCTGAGGGACAACAAGGCCATGGTGTTTTCGTGGTCAAGCACCCGAATACCATCACCTTCATGTGTGGGCTTTGGGCGGTTGTGCTTGCGCTCACCGACGAAGCAGGCAAGAGGCATAAATATCCGGGTTGGACATTGGGAGTGAAGACCGGCAAGCGGTTCCGATGCTCACCCTCAGGCATTCGGGCAGTGATTCTGGATCAGTTCGATGAGGAGACCTATGCCGCGTGGAAACAGCTGGTGATGAGCAATAAGGAAGGGGCCTATGAAGCTCTTGCTTCGGCATGCGACTGGCTTGGTCACAAAAAGAAAGTCGGGTTGAGCTACATCAGCGGGCGCTCATCAATGCAGCTCTTGACGGAGCTGGGGATTCGATGCGAAAGAGACCATGCCTTCCTCTATCCCCACTACAAAAAGATGTTTGAGGAGAAACTTTTGAATGAAACCAGGTCGGAATATGAACAGTGGCTGAAACAGGCCTCAAACGAACATCGAGAGATGTTCAAGCAGATGGTTGCGAACACTAAAAGACAGAATCCAAGGCTCACCGAAGCAGCTGCACGACAACAGGTCATGATTACCCTGCATGAAATGGGTGTGATGACATAAAACCTGCTGTCAGAACGTTGTTTCGGATTTCTCATCAATGTCTTCAGCATCAAGCGATTCCAGATTCCCAGATGAAAATCAGCGCTTGATTGCGCAAAATTTTGATCAGATCATCAACTCTGATAGCTACAAACTGGCGCATCACGATCTAGATCTGCTCAATAGCCCCTCGATGCGCGGCGTCAGGATGTTGATGGAAATCAGCAAGCCTGAACTGCGCTTGGAGGAGGCTGGAATCACCTCCACCATCATTGTTTTAGGTGGGGCCCGGATTCAGGAGCGTTCGGCAGCAGAGTCAAGTCTCGCAGAGTCTCTGAACGCACTTGATGCGGACCCTGATTCGGTTTCGCTTCAGCGCAGAGTTCAACAAGCCAGAGGGCTTGTTGAACTTTCATGCTATTACGATGCCGCCCGTGAATTTTCATTTCTAGTATCCAGCCACGGACAGCGAGAAGATAAACCATTAAATTCTGACTCATCCCCTGTGATTGTTACTGGTGGTGGTCCCGGGATTATGGAGGCTGGAAATCGCGGAGCTTTTGAGGCTGGGTGTCGATCGATAGGCCTAAATATTGATCTTCCTCATGAGCCTCCAAATCCTTATATTTCACCGGATTTATGTTTCAAGTTTAGTTATTTGTCGCTGCGAAAAATTCACTTTGTGATGCGCTCGGTTGGAGCAATTCTGTTCCCAGGGGGATTCGGAACTTTGGATGAATTGTTTGAGATTTTGACATTGCGGCAGGTGGGGGTGAAAAGTGCAATGCCGATCATTCTCTTTGGTCGTGAGTACTGGTCAAGAATCATTGACTTTGAGTTCATGGCCAATTCAGGGCTGATTGATGACGAAGATTGCCGCTTATTTCAGTATGCTGATACTGCTCTCGAAGCCTGGGAGTTGATTCGTAAGCAATCCTAAATGCCCTCTCGAAGGTTCTTCGATGGTCATCCTTGTCTGAGCGGCTGTTTCGCCTGGGTCTCAGCGATACAAGTCGGCCGATGATGTTGATCGCTTGGGCTGGTTTCAGCCTGCTGAATCATCAAAGCTGAGAAGAGAATGCTCTTAGAGCAACCAGCAAGTGACTGTGGTTAAACCGGTGAGGACTGGCTCAGAGATTCTTGCTTCGTCGTTCCTTTTTGCGATTGGGTGTCCTTGCTGTTCTTGTTGGCGGCGCAAGTCTTGATGTGCTCAGGACCACCCGAGCCAAAGCTCGGTCTGCCTGGGAACGATTCATCAGTCAGCCGGCGTTTCAGCGGCCCCGTAATGCTGAGACAGTCGTCCTTGAAATCGCAACGGCACCGATCACTGTTCTGGGACGAACAGTTGTCCGCGGCTGCATTCGTCAGCTGAACGGTCAGCGTGGATACACCACGTCTCAACGCAAGGGCATCAATCTCGAATTGATCAATCAGTTGCCGGTGCCGACAACGGTGCATTGGCATGGGTTGATTTTGCCCAATGCCATGGATGGCGTGCCGTTTGTCACGCAACCTCCCATTCCCCCAGGACAACACCAAAGGATCCACTACTCGTTGGTGCAGAACGGCACCTTCTGGATGCATTCGCACTACGGGCTGCAGACCCAAAGCTATGTGGCTGAGCCTTTTGTGATCCTCGATGAGGAACAAGAACGTTGGGCTGATCGAACGATCATTGTGATGCTGCGGGACTTCAGCTTCACTCCCGCCAGTCAAATTCTCGACAACGTTGTGGCTGGTGAGCGCGGCGGCGGTACGGCCATGGCTAAGAGCCTGGCTGATTTTGATTGGCATCAGCCGCGAATGCTGCTGACTCAGCAGTGGGATCAATGGAATCAGCGCTTCTGTTGGAAACAACAGAAAGGGGTCTTGATGATGGCCCCGGATGTTGTGTATGACGCGCTGCTGGCGAATGAACGCAGCCTTGACGCTCCAGAAATCATTGATGTGGAGCCTGGTGAAACCGTGGCGATCCGCTGGCTTGCAGGCAGCGCCTTCATGAGCTTTTTTCTCGACTTTGGCGATCTCGAGGCTGAGCTGCTGCGTACTGATGCCAACCCCGTTGAGCCGATCAGTGGATCGGTCTTTCAACTTGCTCTGGCCCAGCGTTTGACGCTGCGTGTCAAGCTTCCTGAAGAACCTGGGGTCTTTCCTTTGCTGGCCTTAGGGGAGCGCAGCAACCTGCGCTGTGGTGTGGTGCTGCGCAGTAACCCAAAGCTCCGCGTGCCTGATTTGGCCCCGAAAACCGATCAGTGGACCGGTCGCCTCGATTTCACCCAAGACAAGCAACTGCGGGCACAAAGGCCTCTTGCGGTTCGTGCTGCTGACAACACAATTCCGATTGCTCTGACAGGCCCTGCTCCCAAATACACCTGGGGCCTTAACCATCGGTTTTACCCCTATCGAGATCCCTACTGGGTGGAGGAAGGGCAACGGGTGGAAATGGTGTTTTCCAATCCCACCCCGATGGGTCATCCCATGCATCTTCATGGCCATGAATTTCAAATTCTCGAACTGGATGGTGTGCCCCTGGCTGGAGCCATGCGCGACACCGTTTACGTGCCGAAAGGCGGAACTTGTCGTATTGCCTTCGATGCCAATAATCCAGGAATTTGGGCGTTCCACTGCCATATCACTTATCACCATGTGCGAGGCATGTTCAACGTGGTGGCTTATCGCTCCGCTGATTTGAGTTGGTGGAATCCAGCAGGTTTCAGTCACGAATACCTGCCGTTTTGATGCTCTCCTGACTGGCGTATGCCCAGCTCGGTGATTCCTTTGGGTTTTTATTGCAGCGATCTTCAGCCTCGCCAATGGCCTCTTTGCTGAGTCCATGCAGCGGAATGAGTCTTTTGAAACTTTGCAACTGCTTGTACTCCGGTATCTCCTCGCTGTGGTCCACTGAAAGACTGTTAACTCGGAGATGTCGCCAGCATCAGAGCTGATTGCATCGTGATAGACCCCGGTGCATTGTGCTGATCATTGCTCCAGAGAACCTTGGCAGTGGCCTGGGGTTCAGGTAACGCCAGTGATTTGACTCGGCTGCGATTGATCCACACCTCCAGACCCTCTGCTTCGCCGACCAGTCCATCGCTGCCAAAGCATCTCCAGGCCAGAGCTGTCTGATGCAGGTTCGGATAGTTGCTGCGTAGTTTTGCCAGTTGTTGGATGGAGGACCTGAGGTCGGCTGACCAGTGTTGATCCCATGGGTAAGCCTCTCTACAGCCTGGTTCTGGACCACTGGACCGTTCGGTGCTGGGCCCGCCAGCCAGGCCGGTTTCGGTGCCGTAAAAAATGCACGGTGCACCCGGCTGCAGGAACAACAACAACAGCGCCAGCCTCATGGCCTTGAGATCCCCGTTGAGGCTGTGCAAGGCCCTGGGCACATCGTGACTGTCGAGCAGATTCATCTGGCCCCGGTTGACCTGCGGCCGATACCAACTCGTTGTGGTGTTCCAGATGTGGATGAGTTCTTCTGTGCTGAGGGGATTGAGTGGATAGTTCGGGTTTCGGTAACCCTGGCGTAACGCGTAGCCCCCAGCCCAGCCAAGGCTGCTCCAGCCGATGCGGTAGTTCATCACACCATCGAAATGCTCTCCTTGGAGCCACGAGCGTGCATCTCCCCAGATTTCTCCAACGATCCAAGCGTCAGATTTCACCTCTCGCACCACATGCCGGAATTCAACCCAGAAGTCTTTCGGTACTTCGTCAGCAACATCAAGGCGCCATCCATCGATGCCCCGTTCCAGCCAATGGCGTGCGACGGCGAGTAAGTAGTCCCGAACCGCTGGGTTGGAGTGGTTGAATTTCGGTAGGTCCGGGATGGACCACCAACAGTCGTATCCGCAACTCTCGCCGCTTCCTGGATAAGGATTGATAGGCCACCGCTTGATATGAAACCAATCCTTGTAGGGCGAGGCCTGTCCGTTCTCCACAACATGGTGAAAGGCCCAGAAGCCTCGACCGCAGTGGTTGAATACCCCATCGAGCACCAGGCGCATATTCCGTTCGTGCAATGCGGCAACCAGAGCATCGAGTGCCGTATTGCCGCCCAAAAGAGGATCGACTTGGAAATAGTCGTCGGTGTGATAGCGATGGTTGACGGCTGAACGGAAAATGGGCGTGAGGTAGACGCACGTCACTCCCATCTCCTGGAGTTGATCGAGTGCATCGATCACGCCATAGAGATCACCACCCTGGAATCCCTGTTCGGTTGGATCACTACCCCATGGCTTCAAAGCCAGGTGACGCTGCTCCTCAACTCGTCCACTGCAGCGGAACCGATCAGGAAAGATTTGATAGATCACAGCCTCTGCCACCCAAGTCGGCGGATCGCTAAAAGCCGTGACTGCCTGCAATCGCGCTGAGTCTGCTGTCCTTTCTTTAGCAGGCAGCACAACGACCAATGCCCTTGCTGGACATTATTGGCAGCTGATTCAACCTCTGATGTGTCGGATCTCCTTCTCTAGTCAAGTCTCAGGCTCTGTAGCATTGGCCGCCACTGCGATCTCGCTTCCAGGGACTGGAATGGGGCTAAGAGTCCTGTCATTTCCTTGTCTCTGATTTTTTTGGGCAATCGCAGATGATTTTTGGCTTCCGTTATGTCCTGTCGACGAATCTTTGATGTCATGCTGTAAGTTTGGTCCTCTTTTTTGAACGCTTACGTCGATTCAGGAGTGATCTTTTGAACCTTTAAAAACTGCCATTATTTGCTCGAAGTGCTACCATGTATAGTAACTTCGTCTTGCAGTGATACGGTAAATCTGGTTTTAATCGTTAGTCGTTGGGTATCTGTCTGGCTCTGATTCAATCAGGATGTGGATAAAGACAGGCCTAAATAACACTACTTATGATCGCTATGTAGTCAAGAACCCGTTTAAGTATGGATGATGCAAGTTGATGTTTCGGAAGCTACTTTGTTGTAGGTTCCTATGGCTTGTGCTCGGTAGGCATGTCAGCCCTGCCAAAGACCGCTAGGATTGAACATTCAATGATTTAATCCATGCTCGATACAGGATATACCCGGGAGCAAGTTGCTGAACTTTTGTCTGCAATGCTCACCGTTGCGCCAGATCGAGACGATGAACATCGTCCTGCCAGGCATTTCGCGACAGCACTGCGTGACCATCTATTCAAGATGCCGGATCTCGATCTTGATAAACTCCCATATTCAACGCCAGAAGGTTTCACTGAAGTTTTCTTGGATGAACGTCAACGCATGCAATCACTGCAGCTGTTGATCATCATGCCTTACCTTTCGGGTAAACTTCATGATGACGATGTTCAACGGGTTGATCTCTATGCTCGCACGGCAAATTTATCCCCTGACTCACTCCAAGATCTTAATAACCTTGTAAACGGACGTATTAAAAAAGCCTTGATCTTGTATGGTCGCAGAGCAGCTAATGAATTCACGCCTGGAACACCTGTTCAGAAGCTTAAATCCATCGTAAGAGAGGTCCATAGCCTCGCAGGTGATAAAAAAAGAGCTGAAGTATACGAGCAACTTTCAAGTCTTGAGGAAGGAACATTTGGGAGAACACTCTATAATTTTTATCGCAATCGAGATTTTAAATTTCCAGGCCAGAAAGGAAACTTAGGAGAGTCAGCGGTAAGGCACGATTGTGTTCATATTTTATCAGGAACAAACACTGATTATGCTGGAGAAATTGCTGTTTCAGCGATTGAAGCCGCGATGGCTAGTTCTGAAGTGGGATGGGAGATGGTGACAGAGGTTTTGGTTGATTTTCAACTTGGAATCGCCTGGACCCTGCCTGGTGGCATCAAAGCGGAGACGATGAATTTTGATCCGGATCTTTTTAGTAGGGGACTTGCTGTTGGGTCGAAAATCAATACGGATTTAATCCACGACTGGAACTTCTGGGATGATATTGAAACTCCAATCAGTGTTCTCAGGCAGCGTTTTGGTATCACTGATGTCGATATCGTTGATATGCCAGCTCCTGAAAAAGATCCAGGGGCCCAAACAAGTTATTGGAATATTGATTAGCTGATAATGACGGTTGTATAAGAGCGCGTTAACTCAAATATTACTTCGAGGTGGTTTGCCGCTGAACACCTGTGTAAATTTTGTTGGTGATGCCTGAAGGATCATTCAATGGGTGGTTGAGGATGATTCCGTCTTGGCGCTCACGCTGATTTGCCAATGCCATGGATAATTATATTCTTCATGAATTGGTAGAAAGTGATTGCTTTTCTTTTCGGATTCGAAGTAACAGGTTGTCGCATTTCTGCACGAACGATCTGTCATCACCACCAGGGAAAAGAATTCAACCTTGTCGTATTTTCTTTTACGCCAGCAACCTGGGAGGCACTGCGTTCCACAGCCAGATCAACTATCACCAGGTGAGTGGCATGTTCAACGTTGTTGCTTCTCGCTCCGCTGATCTGAGTTGGTGGGATGCAGCGGGCTTCAGTGACGGAAGCCTGCTTGCATGAACGTCTCAGGTCTCACCATCAAGACAAACGCAACCGATCGATGACCAACGCATCAACGACAACATGGTTCATCTGTAACGCCAGCGCCTGAGATGACTTGGCTGTGGCTGCTTGTGCTCGGAGCCGTGCTGGGGCTGTTTTCACTGCCTTATCAGGCTCTCTCCAGCCTTGGACTTGTTCTTCAGCATGATCTCTGGCTCAGCAGCTACAGCATCTCACCGGTTGCTGTAGCTCTCGTGTTTGTCTCCTCTCTTGCCCTGGTGGTGCTGGGTTGGGGACCCTTGCAAGGTGCGCGTGGGGGTGGGCTGACGCCGGTGATTGCGCTGCAAGAGAACGTCTCCGGTCAACAGGCTTCGCTGTTACAGCAACTCAGCTTGCAAACCCAACTCAAGCGTCTGCCACTGATGGTGTTCACCCATCTCGGCGGATTAACGGTGGGTATCGAATCACCATCAGCCTCCCTGGGTGCCTCGATACTGTTGGCCATCCGCAGGCGCTGGCCACAGTTCGCCCCCCTTGCTGCCCTGCCACTGCCGATGCTCTGCGCTATCGGTGGCGGCGCAGGTCTGGGTGCCGCTTTTCGATCTCCACTTCTGGGGGTGACCTACGCCATCGAAGAGCTGGGCCGCAGTTCTGGGCGCAGCTTGGTGTTGCCCGTGTTGCTGCTCAGCGGTAGCGGTGCTGGCATCAGCATCTGGTTAGGTCCAGAAAGCAGCAGTCAATCTGCCGTGATCGGCGCTCTGCCATTGAGCCTATGGCCCTATGCCCTGTTGGTCTGCGGGTTATGCACTCTGCTTGGATCCCTGTTCGTGCGCTTGCTTGTGCCGCTGGCACGTATCATTCAAGCAGCCCTGCAGCGTCATCGGTCAGTGACGGCTGTTCTCATCGCCACTGGCCTGAGCGGTATTGCCATCGCCAGTGGGGGCTGGAGTTTGAACGATGGAAGCCTTTCGCTTCTGCCGATTCTGCATGGAGAGGTCGGTGGTGAATCAAGCACCTTTCCCTGGCGCTTTCTCAGCTCCTTGCTGAGCATCGCGAGCGGTGCCCCTGGGGGGTTGATGCACGACACCATGACCCTTGGGGCCCTGGTTGGTGCGCCACCAACGGAGTGGATGATGTTAGACGGCGCGAGTCAGGCCCAGCTCGGCGCCATTGGCTCCGTCAGTCTCTTCGCTGCCGCCTGCGGCACCCCCCTGTTCTGCGCCATGTTTGTGTTCACCCTGCAGGGCGATCCTGCAATGCTGCCGGCTTTGTTGCTCTGCAGCGCCATTGCGGCCTCCTTGGCGGTGCCATTGCGTGGTGCAAGCTGGAATGAGCGGCAGGCCTTGCACCATGCTGAGTGAGGTCGACTCTGCTGCTGGTGATCAACGTCTGATCTCAATGAATCGGGGGGATGGATCGGGGGTCTGGATTCTTAGTTTTTCCGGCTTTCTGTGCACCTGAGGTTGATCTTGTCGCTCTGCCCTTACACTGGATGATCGATTGCAGCAGCTGACTTTTTCCGCTTGATGGAGACCTGTCTCAAGCAATCTCCGGAGCCCGTTCAAATGTCTGCCTGGAGAGCTCTGGCCTGATGGTCAATGGGGCGGTCGATCACGCTTACTACGAATCACGCCTGCCACGAAAAAATGGCTGTGGTCATAGCCCTCCTGTATCACCAGCCTGAGACTCTGCCCGCTTCTGATACAGGCATAGAGAAGCTCCTCTGGAGCAGCTGCTCCTCGGGGTAGGGATCAGCTGAGCCGACGTCCACCGGCAGGCAGTCATTCCTGAGATGACCACCATCCTCCAGGAGAGTTACAGCATCCCATCGACGCCATCTGTGCGGTCCTTCAGAAAGGGAATGTCTCTTTGCTGGTCGCTCTCGCCATCGCCAGGTGGCTGGTGTCGTCTTTCCACTCCTCCAAAAGCTGATCCTCGCCAGACAGCAACTCCAGGGGATGGCGAAGCTCTTCTTCGACTGGCATCTGTTGGGTCAGGCCATGACTCAACAGCTCTCTCCAGTGGGTAACAGAGCGTTCCAGGCCGGTTCATCTCCTCTGCCATTGCTGTTGTGATCGTCATTGACGACCCAGCAACTGGAGCATGTTGAACCAGGTCTTAAGGAAGTTCTCTGCGAACACAGACTTGATTCCCCTCGCTGTACGTCAACGTGGGTCAAGAAACCCAGGTGTCTTTTTGGCAGTCACTGGCGCCGACTTTGCGTCAGTGATGCTCTTGGACGGAGCGGTTTCAGCAGGAGTTCTCGAGCGATCGGGATCAGATGGACCTTTGCTGGGCGCTGAGTCTGCTTGTCATTCCAGCGTTGAGCTCGCCAATAGAACCAAGCATGCAGCCAGCTTCAGAAACATTCAGGCGATTCAATCAAATCCAATAGATCACCTTGTTCTTCATCCTTGGCTGGCATTGTTGCCAGATGAGCCCGCTTTCCCTTTTGGTGTCATCTTCAGGACTGCTTTGGCTGCTACAAGAGATTTCGTTGGATGTTGTGCCTTGCTGCGCCGAACGGTCCAATTCAGATGAGAGTTGATAACGATTTTGCACATTTTTTACACACTGTTTGAAGACAGGTGTTGATGCCTCGACGCCAAAGTCGAAGTGTGAATTTCAGTTGACGCTTTATTGGCAGGCCTTAGTATTTAATTAATTCATTTATGGTTTCATTTAAGTGAAGCGTAGGTTTGGTTTTGATGTGCCTCCGTTGCAGGGAAGCGAACGACGTTATCTGGTTGTTTTAGGCATTGCACTCGCCTTGGTGACAGGCGGGTATGCCTCTTATCAATTGTGGCTGTCATACAGCCCTGACTGGACTCGAGCTGTGCAATGGCTCGGCGGTGCTCAGGATCTTGGGACGTCCAAGTTGCAGCAGCCGGTGATCCGAGAAGCCAGTTTTCCCAGGATTGCTGCACAGCAACGTGGCATGGCCGCAGCAGTTGATGAGGCTGTGAAGGGTCTCGAGCTGGAAACCTTGCCGGTTGCCGGGGAAGACATGGAGATTCAGTTTGCTGGTGTGAATCTGTCCAGCAACAGTTCCATGACCAATTATCTGCTGTTGAATATTAAACAGCAATTGCTGAAGGCCAAGGCTGAGAGAGTTCGGATCGTTTATCCAAAAACCACTTTCAAGCTCGCTGAAACCGCTACGGCGGATGGTGTGGCTGATGAACTTGATACGGTGTTGATGACCGTTCGCGATCAGGAGCTTAATCAGCCTCCTGCGAATAGACCCAATGCAAAGCAGTTCCTGCTGCGTGTTAGGGAAGCAGGAGTGGATACCGAAGATCGCAGTATCTATTCAGAAGACTTTTACACTCGTGTGGCTGTCGGGAGTTGTATCGGTATTTTTATTGTGGGCTCGATTCTTTTTGTCGCCATCAACCGTCGTTGGCCCGGGCATGGACGACGAACAGCGATCATTGCGACTCTTCTGGCTCTCGGCGCGGGCTGGAATTTGGTGATGTGGTTTTTCGTGACTCTGCGCCCCAATCTTCAGCGCTTCAATGTGATTACACGCGTGGATCTCTCAGCCTTCACTCTTCTTGCCGATGGAGTTCATGAACGCAGTGCTCAGGGAAAGCATGAGGTCTTATTGGGTGCCAATGGTTCTGGTCAGCCAATGACGCTTGGTGAACCCAAGGTGATGGCACCGATTGAGGGTGGATACATGCCCTTGATCCCTCCTGGTCCCATGCCCTGAAGTTCATTCACATTGGCAGAAACCTGTCTCAGCCAATCTGCTGAGTCTGTTCAAATATCTGCCATAAGAGCTCTGGCGTGATGGTCAATGTGGCGGTCGATCACGCTTGCCACGAAAAAATAGCTGTGGTCATAGCCCTCCTGCATCACCATCTCGAGACTCTGCCCGCTTCTGATACAGGCCTGGCGAAGGTCCTCTGGACGCAGCTGCTCCTCGAGGAAGGGATCAGCTGAGCCGACGTCCACCAGCATGCAGTCATTCCTGAGATGACCATCCTCCAGGAGAGTCACAGCATCCCATTCACGCCATCTGAGCTGTTCTTCAGGTGTTGTGCCGAGCAGATGGCTGAACGCCTTCCGACCCCATGGGCACTGAGCCGGGTGTGCGATCGGAGCCACTGCGGACACCGAGCGGTAGAGATGGGGATGACGCAGGCCCAGCACCAGTGCACCGTGGCCTCCCATGGAGTGGCCTGAGATCCCCAGTCGCTGATCGTCCAGGGGGAGTTCAGTGCACAGCTGTGAGATCAGCTCCTCAACGACGAAGCTGTGCATTCTGTAGTGCAATGACCAGGGCTGCTTTTCGGCGTCCACATAGAAGCCGGCACCATGTCCGAAATCCCACTGACCTTGAGGATCGCCAGGAACGTCATCCCCGCGTGGGCTGGTGTCCGGCATCACCAACGCAAGCCCGAGTGCTGCCGCACGTCGCTGTGCACCCGCTTTCTGTACGGCGTTCTCGTCACTGCAGGTAAGCCCTGAAAGCCAGATCAGGACAGGGACGCGTTCAGGCTTCGGTCCCAGTGCCTGCTTTGGAAGAAAGACGCCAACCGTTGTGGAGCTGTTCAGCTGGTGGGAATCCAGTTTGTAGCGGCGTTGTTCTCCTGCGAAGCAGCGATGACAGTTGATCAACTCCATGGTTCAGGTCGTTGCGCTTAGAAATGAATGACAGACCGGATGCTTTCACCGCGGTGCATCAGCTCGAAGGCTCGGTTGATGTCCTCCAGTTTCATGGTGTGCGTGATGAAGCTGTCGAGGGGAATGTCCCCTTTCTGAAAACTCTCGACGTAGCCAGGAAGCTGGCTTCGTCCTTTCACGCCTCCAAAAGCTGATCCACGCCAGACCCGACCCGTCACCAGCTGAAACGGTCTCGTGCTGATTTCCTGGCCTGCTCCCGCAACGCCGATGATTGTCGATTCTCCCCAGCCCTTGTGACAGGCCTCGAGGGCTGCACGCATGACGTCGACGTTGCCGATGCATTCAAAGGAATAGTCCACACCTCCATCGGTGATGTCGATCAGCACCTCCTGGATTGGTGTTGCATAGTCACGCGGGTTGATGCATTCGGTCGCTCCCAGCTGCTGAGCGATGGTGAACTTGTCTGGGTTGAGGTCAACGCCGATGATCCGTTCGGCACCAGCCTGAACGGCACCGATGATCACGGCCAGCCCAATGCCGCCAAGCCCGAACACGGCCACTGAGCTTCCCTGCTCCACTCTGGCCGTGTTGTGAACGGCGCCGATTCCTGTTGTGACACCGCAACCCAGCAGGCAGACCTTTTCAAGCGGTGCATCCTGGCTGATCTTGGCAACCGCGATCTCCGGCAGCACTGTGTGTTCAGAGAACGTTGACGTGCCCATGTAGTGATGGATCATCGCCCCCTTTCGTGAAAAGCGGCTGCTGCCGTCGGGCATCAAACCCTTGCCCTGGGTGGTTCGGATCGCCTGGCAGAGGTTCGTTTTTCCTGAGCGGCAGTAACTGCATTCCCGGCATTCCGGGGTGTACAGCGGAATCACGTGATCTCCCGCTGCGACGGATGTCACACCTTCTCCAACCTCGATCACCACGGCGCCGCCCTCATGGCCGAGCACGGCAGGGAACAGTCCCTCCGGATCCGCACCCGACAGCGTGTAGGCGTCTGTGTGACACACCCCGGTGGCCACGATTTTCAGCAGCACTTCACCATGCTTTGGAGGCGCCACCTCGATTTCGGTGATGTCGAGCGGTTGGCCTGGTGCCCATGCCACCGCAGCTCGGGAGCGAATCATGGACTTAAGCTCATAACCTCATCATCATGATCCTCAGCTCAGCATTGTGCTGCCGTGAGGGGGAATGACGTTGATCAAGGTATTTTCGTCTGTGTTGAAATCGATCAACTGGACCAGAGATCTTGAGTCTTTTTCCGGATGATCAAGCCTGATACTCCCAACTGTTGAGTAAACAGGCACACGTTTCATCAGCCTTGATCGGACTGATTTGGGTTGTTTTCAGCTCTGCTTTTGGGATCGTCTTTTTTGTTCTTCTCTCTTGGCTAAGTTTTTGAGGAATTCTTTCTTTCTAATCGTCTCTTAACCTTGAGCAGAAAAAATTGCGCCGAGTTGTAGCTGCTACTTCCACAAATCGCGATCTCGAGATCATCATTTCAGTGATGTAGGTCAATCTGAGTCCAATCGAGAGCATCTCCGCAGAGGAATAATTCTGGTCCTGGCAGACCCTGCTGCCACTCAGGTGCGTCTAATTGCAGCGGGTCTAAGGTTGTGGCCACTGAGTTGTTTTTGGTTTTTTTATACCTGGCCACGACCCAGGGCAACCGCTTGAACCAATCACAGCTTTGGCATCAGCTTCTTCAGGCGGCCTGCCAATCTGTAGGTAAGGATGTTGTGTTTTCTCGGTGACCACTGAGCTGCTGCAGTTGACGAAAACTGTTGGCCGCGTGCTGCTCGGCAAGGAGCCTCAGGTGCGGCTCGCATTCAGTTGCCTCCTGGCAGGAGGGCATCTGCTGATTGAAGACCGTCCCGGAATGGGCAAGTCGACTCTGGCTGAAGCACTGGCAACCGTGTTCTCGCTCGGGTTCAAGCGGGTGAGTTTCACCAGTGATCTGCTCCCTGCCGACCTCACTGGAATCAACGTCTTCCATCAGGCGGATGCAAGCTTTCATTTTCAGCAGGGTCCGCTGTTCACTCAGGTCTTGCTGGCGGATGAAATCAACCGCGCCAGTCCTCGCACCCAGAGTGCACTGCTCGAGGCGATGGCGGCCGGGCGCGTGAGCATCGATGGCACCAGCTATGTGCTGCCACAGCCCTTTTTTGTGATCGCGACACAGAACAGTCTCGATCAGGTGGGCACGAGTCCTCTGCCTGAAGCACAGCTGGATCGTTTCCTGATGCGCGTGAGTCTTGGCTTCCCAGACCGCGACGCAGAGCGACAGCTGCTTCGCGGTGATGGTTCTCCGGTTGAGAGTCTTCAGCGGGTTGATGATCAGGCTCTGCTGCAGCTTCAGCAGCGCTGTGCTGATCAATACTGCTCTGAGCCACTGCTGGAGTACGTGCTCGACCTCGTGGAAGCGAGCCGGCGGGGCCAGGAGGGCCTGTCTCCAAGAGCCAGCCAGGGTCTTGTTGCTGCCGCACGCGCATGGGCACTGATCGACGGTAGAGATCATGTGCTGGTCGACGACGTGCAGGCGGTCCTACCGGCTGTGGTGGAGCATCGCCTTGATGCCGGCTGCCCAGCGAACGCAGGCACGCCCCTCAGCACCGATCTCCTGGAGCGGGTGAATGCGTTGCGATGAAATCAGGCTCGGGCTGAGATCTCTCTATATCGTTCCCAGTCGCTTCGGTCTCCTCTGGCTTGCGGCGGCGGCGTTTCTGCTGCTCATAGCGATTCAGACCGCCAGCAACGGCACCTTGCTTCTTGGCTTTCTGATGCTGGGAGTGATGCTACTGGCGATGTTTCTCACCCACGACACGTTGCATGGTCTGACATTGCGCTGCGGGCAGCCGGCTCCTGCGTTTGCCGCTGAAAGCACCACTTACCCGCTGATTCTGGAAACCCGTTCGCCTCGGCCTCCGATGCGTCTGCGCTTCCGCGACGGGTCTGAGGCTGCAGACCTCCAGTTGTCGGCGGGAATCGCAACGCTTGATCTCCCCTGGATTCCGCAGTGCCGTGGCTGGCAGCGGCCACCGCAGCTGCAGATCGAGACCATCGCTCCGCTGGGCCTGTTCATCTGCTGGATGCGGTGGCTGCCTCCACAGGCTCAGTTGATCTGGCCGCGTCGCCGTTCAGGTCCGGTGGGAGAGCAGCCAGCATCTCGGTCCCGCGATGGTTTGGATGAATGGCACGATCTTCGCGACGTGCGTGATCAGGAGAGACCAGCCGTTGTGGACTGGACCGGTGCCGCTCGGGGGCGACCACTGCAGGCGAAAGTGTTCAGCGATCCCAGCAATCAGGAGTGGATGCTGGAACCAGCGTCAGGTCTGCCATTGGATCGGGCTGTTGAACACCTGGCTCAGCGGGTGATGCAGTTGCATCAGCAGGGTGTGCGTTACGGACTGCATCTCCGCGGCAAAACCCTGGCACCGGATCTGGGCCTGCGTCATCGCAATGCCTGTCTGGAGGCATTGGCGACAGCATGATCCGCAGGCCGTCAAAAGGAGTGCTGGCCTGGTGCGCCTTCCCGCCGTTGCTGCTGCAGTGCTTTGCCTTGAACAGTGCAGCGGCGCTCACCTGGTCGACCTGGGCCCTGGTGATCTGCGCCATGTTCAAGTTGAGGGAGTCCCGCAGGCCTTTTGACTGGCGGTTGGTGGCGTTGCTGCAGTTGCTGTCAGCAGGGTTGCTGGCGGCACAGCTGCAAAGCCTTTTGGCTTCCACTTTGCAGTTGATCGCCGTTTGCACCGCACTTGCAGCTCTGCTCAGTCATGAGCTGCAGGGGATGTTGTCATTTCGTGGATTGTTGCAACGCAGCCTTCAGCTGCTGGCGGCAGCTCTGCCTCTGGCCCTGGTGCTGTTCCTGTTAGTGCCGCGTCTTCCGCCGTTGTGGACAACGCAGTTTGGCCCTGCGCACGGTGCCGTCACAGGGCTCTCCCCTGATCTCGACCCGCTCAGCATTGCGACACTGGCATCGGATGAAGCCTCGGCTGCCCGCCTGACGGTGGCTCAGGGAGTCGTCTTGCCTGTCGATGCCTACTGGCGTGTGCTGGTGCATGAGACGTTTGATGGACGTCGTTGGCAGCACCGTGATTCCCCTGCACCAAAGAAGTCTCTCAGTAATGGGCGCAGCACTGCGACGATCAGCCAGTGGTGGGTTGTTGAGCCCTCCGCAACTCGTGCGCTCCCCTGGGACGGACGTTCGGCTCCGGTGGCTGCGGATCAGTGGATCACGCCGGAGGGGGAGCTGTTGATGGATGTCGCACCGCGACAGCGCCGGGCCTATCGATTGCAGGCTGCTGGGAATGCGCAGGAGTGGCAACGTCGCCCACCACTGGCAAGTGAGCGGCAGCTTCCTCGCGATGGTTTGCCTCGGCTGAGGCAGCTCGGAGAGAGCTTTCGCAGCCTGCCCAGTGATCGTGAGCGTCTGGCTGCCGTGGAGCAATGGTTTCGCACTCAGCCATTTCAATACAGTCTTCAACCTGGATCAGTGCTGGATCTGGATGAGTTTCTGTTTGATCGCCAGCTGGGTTTCTGCGGTCATTACGCCAGTGCTCTGGCGGCTTTGTTGCGTTCGGCGGATGTGCCGGCCCGTGTCGTCAGCGGTTATCGAGGTGGCCAGCTGGTGAATCCGCTGGGCGGTGCGGACTACCTCGAACTGCGCCAGAGCGATGCTCATGCCTGGGTGGACGTGTGGTTGAACGACAGCGGCTGGCAACGAGTCGACCCGACGCTCTGGATTGCTTCCACTGCTCAGAACCCTCTTTCTCAGCAACTCCAATCCCCTCTGCGCTCAGCGTCTGAGCTGCCCTGGTGGAAGTGGATCCAGCGCCAATGGTGGGGTCTGGATCTGGTCTGGACCCGTTGGTGGCTGGGTTTCGACCAGTCCAGTCAGCAGATGTGGTTGCAACGGCTGTTCGGGCATCAACAACGATGGCTTGGTCTCACCGTGTTGTTGACATCCATGGCCGCTTCCGGTCTGGGTTGGGTGATGTTGCGCCAATCAGTCGCAGGGCGCCATCCGCTTGATCAGTCGCTGCGCTTGCTCGCGCGATTCGGTGTGGTTCCCTTGCCAGGCGAAAGTTTTGCCGCTCTTTGCAAGCGTGCGTCCCATCTTCATCCCGATCAGGCTGATCTGTTGGCCGCCATGGCTGATCGACAGCAGCTGATTGCCTATGCACAGCTCAGTGGTTCCCGGCGCAGGGATCTGCTGCGCCAATGGCGAATCATCCGACGGCGTCTTCGCTCATGCCTCTGAGGAACTGGCTGTCTCTTGGATGGATGGATTGACCGATGTTTTTCATCGCTACTGAACCTTGGGAGCGTCAGATCACAGCCTGGCTTCGGGGGTGAGCACTGAGCGGTTGACACAGCTGCCGGTGCGGACGCATTCACCGACCATCGAATCATCGAGATCAGCACAGATCTGACGTTGCACAACCTTCGTGCCGGCCTCCAGCCACAGCTCATCGGCATCGGGATCGAGCACAAACACCCCGCACCGCTCTGCCTGCAACAAACCTGGCAACGTCACGACCAGCAGCTGAAGCAGATCGTTGTTCCGCAGAGCATCCCAACGCCGTGCCAGTTCCTGACGACGGACCACAACACGCTGCATACGTTGGTCAAGCGATTGCATGAAACGGAGTCGGCGGCCCCTCATTGTCGTCAACCTGCGGATGGCTGCCGAATCGCGAGGTAAAAATTTGAGCCGCAGAGATGGATGCGTCCGATCGTTCTGGATCTGCTCCTGCGCCTTCAGAGGAAGCAGCAGCTTTACCGGTAGATCAGCCCCTTTGAGCCATCTGGCTTGGCTGCGTAGCCTGGGAATTCATCTTTTCAAATCGTCTCTGGCTAGCAGCAGAACAACTTGCGCCGAGTTGTGGCCGGTCGTTCAACGAACCGCGATCTGGAGATCATGAGTTCAGTGATGAAGGGCGATCAGTCTCAACTGAGGGCTTCCAACCTGTGGTCTAAGGCTGAATCAGCTGGCCGGTGTTGACGAATAATCTGCCAGTAATCATCACCACATAGCCACATTTTGATTGTCATCACGGCTACCTGACCATGGGCGATGTGCTGTGTGTCAAACAGGCATAGGGCGGTACTTCATTGCTGAACTGACAACAGACTTCAAGAGTCATTGAGAGTTTCTGACTCAACAACACTGACATCAACAGGGTGATGACGTCAGTGTTGTTGAGAGATGGAATCAATCTGGAAAGAAAGCCCGAGGTGATTTTTTTACTGTTTAGGTCAACAGAATTTGCTCAAATCCGATCTGCCCGGTTCGGATCTCAACAGCCAGATCGGTTCCAGTTGCAGAAAGCATCCATGAGCTTGGATTCAGCTGCTCCAGCTGAATGGAGCCAGTCTCCAGGCTGAGGGAACTTAGATCCAGGCGATCGTCAGCAGAAAATCCAATGATTTCATCCGGATTGTCCCTGGTTGAATCACTGATCCCCTCAAGAATGAAGTGATCAGCACCATCACCACCGATGAGTCGATCGGACCCCGGTCCGCCGATCAGAAAGTCATCCCCCTCGAGTGCTTCCAGTCGATCAGAGCTTTCACTGCCTATCAGTCGGTTCTCTCCAGGAGTTCCCAGAATGGGGAGGACGGCCCGATCACTTGAATAGGGCTGTGAGATTCCCGTTGGAATCGGTCGGACAGCATCACCATCAGTTCCTGTAAACAAGGGCAGTCGCAGCGCATCCTCTTCTCGCCGAGCAAACCCGTCCACCTGCTCACCATTGGGTGCGGTTTCCTCCCATGGCAGATGAATATGGTCGGCATGCAAGCTCCAACCCGGCGCGAATCCATCTTCTCCATTACGGAAGCTGAGATCAACTTCACTGGCTTGAAGAAGCCGCTGATCCAGTTCGCTACCGGCTTCAGGCAGATTCATGTAATCAGAGCTCACCAGGTGCAGGGTGTTATCAATTTGGCCGTAGTGAATCTGCAATTGCAGTTGAGGGATCAGCAAGGGATGCGCATCCGAGCCTGATCCATAGTTGAGGTGGCTTTTGTGGTCGTTGCTGTCAAGCTGATGTCCGTTCCAATGGTCTGGAAAAATGATCACAGCCTGAAGAGGTAAATCACGCCACTCATCACCGAGGGGAATGTGGTCATAGGAGGCTGATTCGCCGATGTAATTCCAGAACACTTCACCCCGGGATTGGCGTTGATCGGGTTTCGCTGATCCAGTGATCATCTTCAATCCTGTTGGCATATTGACCAGAAGATTCGGATCATTGGGCTTAAGCACGCTGTAGTAGGCGATTGAGCTGGCTTTGGGCGTGACATAACTCCAATCCCCCCCAAGCCCATCTGTGCCTTCGTTAATCAAGCTGGGTGTCCAGTAAGTGGAAAAATTGTTGGTTGGTTGTGCTGCCACGCTGCCAGCTGTCAGCAAAGAGCTAACGGTTGAGTTCTCATTGGTGCTGGTATTGGCAAAGAAGTCATGGGAATGCATGAATTGCGCATTCCCCGGCGCAACGATCGGATCGGCCGCGGCCCTGTGGCTGAAAGCGATATTCGAGACAAATTCTCCCTGGGAGAAGCCCGTTAGTTCAAACGCGTCTGCGTCCTCGCCAGCAGGTTGTTCATCACCACTAGGTTGTTCGTCGCCATTTCCTTCTTCAGCTGTGCCGATGATCTGATCCAGATTGAGATCCAGCTGAAAGAGGAGCTCATTGCTCTCGTCGGTGGTTTCAGCAGGCCCCTGCTCACCTGTGAACATGCCGCTGTCGTCCAGTATCCAGTTGAAATCACCCCAGGGTCCACGATCGAGCACGCGAATCCGGCCCATGGCATCCACTGCTGCGCCAACAAGTTCAGCCTGATCCCGCACCAGAGGAATATCACCGACCCAATAGTTGTCGTTTCGACGAATGAGCAGAGGTTCATCACTCCCTTTCTGGACAAAGGCCTGTCCGGTGGCGTCGTCCACCCACAATCTGGCGGTACCTGAATCAGCGATCAGGCGACGATTGGAGATTGCCTCGGTGTGGATCGTTGGCGTGATCTTTGAACCATCAATTCCATCAAACTTTGCAGCACCAAGACCAGATTCATCACCTTCAGTGAATAAACCCCAGTCATCATCAGGTCCTTTCCATGATTCATCGCTGAAGTTGAAATAAAACATACTGTCAAATATCGCCTTATCACTTTCAATGTAATCACTGACTGCCTGAAAATATGTCTTGAGATTGGCTGCGTTTGTGACTTGATCTGTGTAGCCGCCGCTTTGCCACCCTGTTTCACCCAAGATCAATGGAGTGTCAAAAAGACCAAGGCTGTCGAGGGCAGACCGAAAGAGAGATTCATCTGCTTTCAAAACCTCCATTTGCTTCTGTGGGGTCCATTCAGGATTAGAGCGATTATCAAAAAATCCTGCATAGGAATGCACATTGACGTAATCAAGTTCCTGAAGAAGCTTATTGCCCTGCTGATTCCAGAAACTGCTGTCTGGTCGTAATGTTTCGCCTGCGAAGTTATAGGTGATCTGCAAATCACTGCGGTCACGAAATACCTGAACCTGCTCGCGAACGTCGTTCACTCTAAGTTCACTGGGACTCCAGTCAGCAAGCTGTTCGTTGCCAAGGCTGAATCCCAGGATGTACTGCTCATAGGGTTGAATCACCTCCAGAGCCTGGTTAATCAATTGCGCGGCATCACTTTCATTGGTGATATAGATCCCTGCCTGTACCTTCAAATCAAGATCCATCTGATCGATCGCCTCAAGGATTCGACCGGTGTAGTTGTTAGTGCCCCAGGTGCGGATCGTGTCGAAGCCAAGAGCTGAGACCTCGTATAACGCCGATTCCAACCGCTCCTGACTGAGCCATTGCCCCTGTGAATCGACTGAAAACCCGATTCCGCGACGACCCTCCCAGAACGGCCTGGTTGCTGCTTCGGCACTGGAAAAATTGTCTGTTGTGGCCTCTTCAGCCGCTGCATGGGTTGTTGCTCTATCAGGATTCCCTCCACCTGAATTGATCTGATCAGCATTCGTTGCAGCAGC
Organism: Synechococcus sp. BIOS-E4-1; assembly: GCF_014279995.1. Lineage (NCBI taxonomy): Bacteria > Bacillati > Cyanobacteriota > Cyanophyceae > Synechococcales > Synechococcaceae > Synechococcus > Synechococcus sp. BIOS-E4-1. Next base: position 1,305,744 of record NZ_CP047935.1, read on the forward strand.
AGAAGCGAAGACATTCGTTGGATCTTCACCAATCACAGTGAACTCAGTGCTTGCCAAAGGCAGAGCCCCTTTCGAGGTCGTCTCCAACACCTCAATTCGATAAGCACCACTCGTTGGTGGCGTCATCAGCAGTCGCCAGTGCCCATCATCAGCAACTACTACACCTTGGTGAGTCATCTCCTCGCCAAACGTGCCCTCCGGTTGCCAGTACCTTCCGGAGTCAAGGTGGAGAATGCTCACCTCAACCACAGCCCCAATCCCGCGGCCGGGTAGTTCGCCGTAGATCCCTGTTTCGATGCCGGTCTGCATGACGGTGTCATCATCTGGCCATATCAGAATGTTTTCAATCATGAAGGGATGTGGATGAATGCCACGAATGATCCTTTTCAAGATGCGCCCAGCTAATCCATCAGTTGTGACTCAATTTCCAAGACGTATAACTAAATCTGACTGGTCATTAATAAGAAAATTAAGATGTTCGGCTACAACCGTATGGTCGATGGATTTAGAATGTTACTCGTATTGCCTGCTGTCTTGTGGCTGTGGCTCAATCTCCGAGGTTTGTTGATATTTGACGCTAATGATTGACTTTCTATATCAGAGTCATGCAGGGTGGATCATCAAAATTCATTCAAGCTTCAGCATTCATCAGTCGACACGCATTTGATTGTGCTCATGATGGGACTTGATCGCTATGCGAATCAGCGGTTGACGTTGCTGTATAAAAAAAACAGCTTCTGATCAAGCAAAGCCCATGGGTTGTTCTGCTGCTGAGCGCCTGTGGAGTGGTCCCTGTGTTGTCTGTGATTTTTCTGCAACTGGGCTTGAGTTTGGGCAAGTGATGGGTTGTCTGTCATGAAGGGCCAGGGCCCACTCCCTCTGCCTGCCCAGGCAGCTTCCGCTGGAAGCCGTCAAGAGGCAGGTCGTGTTTCCTGCTGGACAGACGGCTTGGCTCGCTTTTGTGCCTCGTTGATTGCCTACATGGTTTGCCCCTCGCAGTCATGGCTTTTTCGCGCGACTTTGTGACTGCAGTCACGCCAGTAGAGCCACTGACGTTCAATGTCTGTAAGGGCACCATGTCTGTTGGCGTCGTCAAAGCGATACGCGGGCGAGTCCAAGGCGGCTAGTGCCAGAGGGCAATTCAAGGCAGTTTTCATATTTCATCTAACGCAAGTATCCATACTCCAGATCGTTGAGCTGGCTTTGTCCATCCGTATAAATGCCAGATTCTGTTGGTAAGAGAGTCCTGTTGACGACGTGAAACGCGAGGTTGCCGACTTGCCTGCAGCACGACCACAGGCAGGTATTTACTCATGAGGGAATATTCCTAGGTAGTTTATTCCTCGATACAAATAAATTGACTTCCTGATGTGGCTCTCTTATAGATCACACACTTGGGAGACAGTCATGTATGAATTGAACAATGAATCCATTCAAAGCTCAATGACTGAGCGCTGGGATGCGCTTGAAGATTATTTTGTCTGCATCACGGAATGTGATTTGAATGATGAAACCTGCATCACCAGTTGCCTTGTGACTCATTTGAAAATTGATGATGGCTCAGAGACGGCTGTAGCCGCATAGAGCTTTAATCCTCCAAGGCAAGTGGCGTATGCCTTATTCAGCCCAAGAGCGGAGTTTGAGTCAACGTGGCGACGGTTTGACTGGAGAATCGTCGCACTCTGCTTCTCATCGATTTAGCTTGTTTCAATTATTCAGTGGCCTTGAGCCAGATCAGATCATTCCGAAGCAGCATTCACCTAAAGGCAGCGATTTGCTATTGCTTCTCGACCTTCACTTTCATGATTGCACCTGGTGCTGGCACGTATGCACGAAGGACTCCATAAAAGTCTTTGCCAGTGGGAATTCCGTTTTTTCCACTTCCATCCGGACTGAGTGTGATGGTTGTTGTTCCGTCTTGGTTTGGCTCTGAGGAGAATGTGGTCCGGTCGTAGATCTTTCGATCGTTCGGGATCAGCAGTTTGTTATCGGTTCCGTAGAGGGTCACTGAGAAGTAGCCACCCGGGTTGTAGAGCCCTGCAGGCACAGTCACGACATACGTGGCATCACCGCGCAAAGGTGTACCGGTGTCGTCGACCAAGATGGTCCCGTAACGGACCGTGTCTGAAGGCGTTCCTAGCTGGCCCAACTTCACTCCGGCTGAGAGGTCGAGGAAGCTGACGTCTCCGCTGACACGATCGAAGGCGTCATCGGGGTTGATATAGGTGATCACCGTGTCGATGACGGCCTGGGCGTTCTTTTCCGTCTCTGGGCTGAATTGCTTGACTTCACGCTGCATGTCTCCCTTGCCGCCCTGCATCTGGAATTGGCTACGGGAGGCGACGACTGCGTCCAGGTTGTCGACAACAACCATCCTGGTCAGCACAAGACCTTGATCCGTTTCAAGCTCAACCACCTCAAAGTCGCCCTCGGGTATCGTTTGACTGGGTCGTTTGAGCAGGATCGGCTTGGTTGGGTTGGTGATCACAGCCGGCACATTGTGCTTCATATCGAAGACCGACACCGACAGGAATTTGTCGTAAGTCGGCGTTGTCAGGATCGCCGGGCCGTCTGAAATCGAGAACCAGTTGTAGCCGTAGTCGACAGTGGCTTGTGGCGTGACCACGGTGGTGTCGCTGGGATCCACCAAACCTGTGAACTGGAAGGAGCCCTTCCCGTTCTTCTCCAGCCAAGTGTTCATCATCTTGACCTGTTCCTGATTTGGAAACTCCCTCAAATAGGACTCGACAGTTTCCTGTGCTGCTGCGACTGGACTCAGAGTCAGCAGAGGCAGAAGACAGAGGAAACGACGAAGGCGGTGAGACATCTCTGAAATTCTGAAGGGGGAACGCGGTCTTGATCCCTGTAAGGGAGATTTTTGCAGCAATCCGACTGATGTCACTGACTTTGTTATCGATGCCTCAATTCTCTTCTGGCTTTGATCACCTGTCGCTAAAGGTGTTGTTGGTGGCCTCGTCATGCCATTGAGAGCATCTCTGCAGAAGACCAAACCTTGAGCGCAGTTTCGCTGCATGGTTCGCCTCTAGGCAGAATCGTGGCTACGAAACCTGAATTGCGTGGTTGCGAGCAGCATCCAATCTGAGGACCAGAGCTGGCCCTGGTGGCCGCTGCTGCCAATCTTGAGTGCCTCATTGCAGTGGATTTGAGGGGTTGATCCCTGAGTTATCCCTGGATTTTTGTGCAACTGGTCAGAGTTATGTGCAACTGAGAGTGATCGCATGACAGACCGACTTTCGACAGAGATAACCGTCGATGGCATCAAGGCAAACGTTCGAGAAGAAATGCAAAAAGCACTTCGAGAACGAGCGAAATGATCAAGCAACTCTGCAAATGCTTAAATTCCAAGAGCCATAATCTGCAACACTGATGCAATCAATTTTGATTCTCAATAATTAATCGTAGTTTGAACTTTACATCAGTGTCACCTGCTCCGTATTCTTGATTCCAACAAGTAGCATGATTTGATCACCAGAGGAATCTGTGTACGTCAAGCCATTTTCGCTATTTGTCCAGTTCCCACCTTGAACCATTGAAAGATCAATTTTGTCTTCTCCAACGGTGTAGTCCTGAATCAACGCATATCCATCGCCTGAAACGCCTAGGAAGGTATCAAAGCCTTGATCTCCCCAAGCATCACCCTGGCTGACCGCCAGGACATCATCATCCTTGCCTCCCCTGTAGATGACACCAGCAGCCACCCCAGTGATTAGGTCATTGCCGCGGTTGCCGTTGATAAAAGTACCCTCAATAGCACCAAGGACTTCGAAAGTGTCATTGTCATCGCCACCAGAAATATGACTTTTGCCTGCACTTACTTTAAAAGTATCTTCACCAATTGAACCAAGGAAAAAATTGTCTGTGCCCCCTTTGACTTCAAAGAAGTCGCTGCCTTTGCCTCCGAGGAATTGACTGTCTTGCGAATCAAAGACGATAAAATGATCATTGCCATTATTGCCATTGGCAAAGTTGTTTTTGCCTCCTGTGACCTCGAGGTAGTCGTCGTCGTTTAAAAGACCATAGTTAATGTCAGATCGATTAATCAGTGAATCAACGTTGTTAGTCCAATATCTGCGTCCGTTGATGAGTGAATTTTCAATAGTTTTTGCTGTGTTGCTATTCCTGTTATCGCGACTGCTGCTGCTGGAGCTATCGCTGCTGCTCCTGTCACTAGCTGGAGTCGGAGTGAATAACGCTTTAACAGCCGAAGTGTCGTCAGAGTCGACACTTTCAACTGTTCCTGCTCCGTCGGTGTAGGAGGCGGTGACGCTGATGGCAGAACCGACGTCAGCTTGAACAAGGGTGTAGTTAGCAGAAGTTGCACCACTAATTGCAGTTCCTGCTCGTTTCCATTGGTTGGAAATCGTGCCGAGGCCATCAGCATCAGCGAGGGTGTTTGATGCCGTTAATGTTTGCCCTTGTGTTGGC